>MHZN01000179.1 GCA_001830395.1 Pseudomonadales bacterium RIFCSPLOWO2_12_59_9
TCCACTCACTGAGACACTGGTCAGACTTCTGAGTCACAGGCAGTACCTTCCACGATATGTAGGGGCTAAAAAAAGGGACTACATTATGACGGCGCAAGCCGATCGGAGCAATGCGCGCCGGTCATGACGGATATGCGTAACTGACATGCGCGGCTGACATGCATGACCATGACTGACATTCGGCAGTGCTGGCCGCTACAATCGCAGCCTTTCTCGTCACGCCCGCGAGCCGACCGTGCCAGTACTGAGCTTACCGACTCTGCCCGCCGCCAGCGGCAATCTGACCAATGCCAAGCAGGCCTGGGGCAACCTGCCCGGCGCCGCGCTAAGCCTGGCGATTGCCGAGGCCGCCAGCGCCGCCAAACGCTTCACCCTACTGCTGACCGCCGACAGCCAGAGCGCCGAACGCCTGGAGCAGGAGCTGGTTTTTTTCGCCCCAGAGTTGCCGGTACTGCACTTTCCCGACTGGGAAACCCTGCCCTACGACCTGTTCTCGCCGCACCAAGACATCCTTTCCCAGCGCATCGCCGCGCTTTATCGGCTGCCCGAACTGGCCCACGGCATCCTGGTGGTACCCATCACCACCGCCCTGCACCGCCTGGCGCCCACCCAATTTCTGCTCGGTTCCAGCCTGGTATTGGATGTCGGCCAGAAGCTCGATGTGGAGCAGATGCGCACCCGGTTGCAGGCCATATCGCATCGACCTGTTCGATGACGAGATCGAAACCCTGCGCACCTTCGACCCCGAGACCCAGCGCTCCATCGCCAAGGTCGAGTCGATCCGCCTGCTGCCGGCCCGTGAGTTTCCACTGACCAAAGAGGCGATCACCGGCTTTCGGGCGCGCTTTCGCGATCGTTTCGATGTGGATTTCCGCCGCTGCACCATCTATCAAGACCTCAACAGCGGCATCACCCCGGCCGGTATCGAGTACTACCTGCCGCTGTTTTTCGAAGAAAGCGCCACCCTGTTTGACTACCTGCCCAGCGACACCCAGGTGTTCTCGCTGCCGGGGGTGGAAAAAGCCGCCGAACAGTTCTGGACCGATGTGCGCAACCGTTACGAGGAGCGCCGCGTCGATCCCGAGCGGCCACTGCTGCCGCCGGCCGAGCTGTTCCTGCCGGTGGAAGACTGCTTCGCCCGGCTGAAACAATGGCCACGGGTGGTGGTCAGCCAGCAAGACATAGACCCGGGCGTCGGTCGGCACCGCTTGCCCGCCCGCGCACTGCCGGAGCTGGCAATCGAATCCAAGGCCAATCAGCCGCTGGGCCACTTGGAGCGTTTTCTCAACGAGTTTGCCGGCCGTGTGCTGTTTACCGCCGAATCCGCCGGCCGCCGCGAGGTGCTGCTGGAGCTGCTGGCCCGCCTGCAACTGCGCCCGCAAGCGGTGGACAGCTGGGAAGATTTCGTCACCAGTGACGCACGCCTAGCCATCTGCATTGCGCCGCTGGACGACGGCCTGCTGCTGGAGCAACCGGCACTGGCGCTGATCGCCGAGAGCCCGCTGTTTGGCCAGCGGGTGATGCAACGCCGGCGCCGCGAGAAGCGCGCCGACAGTAACGATGCGGTGATCAAGAACCTCACCGAACTGCGCGAAGGCGCACCCGTGGTGCATATCGACCACGGCGTCGGCCGTTATCTGGGCCTGGTAACCCTGGAAATCGACGGCCAGGCCGCCGAATTCCTGACCATGATGTACGCCGAGGAAGCCAAACTCTACGTGCCGGTCGCCAGCCTGCACCTGATTGCCCGCTACACCGGCAGCGACGACGCCCTGGCGCCCCTGCACCGGTTGGGCTCGGAAATCTGGCAGAAAGCCAAGCGCAAAGCCGCCGAACAGGTGCGCGATGTGGCCGCCGAATTGCTCGACATCTATGCCCGCCGCGCCGCCCGCGAAGGCTATGCCTTCAGCGACCCAATGGCCGATTACGCGACTTTCAGCGCCGGCTTCCCCTTTGAGGAAACCCCGGACCAGCAGACCACCATCGATGCGGTCAAAGCCGACATGTTGTCCGGCAAGCCGATGGATCGCCTGGTCTGTGGTGACGTGGGTTTTGGCAAGACAGAAGTGGCCATGCGCGCTGCTTTTATTGCGGTACACAGCGGCAAGCAGGTGGCTATTCTGGTGCCCACCACCCTGCTCGCCCAACAGCACTACAACAGCTTTCGCGACCGCTTCGCCGACTGGCCGGTAACAGTCGAGGTGATGAGCCGCTTCAAGTCGGCCAAAGAAGTAAATGCCGCAGTGGCGCAACTGGCCGAGGGCAAGATCGACATCGTCATCGGCACCCACAAGCTGCTGCAAGACGACGTGAAGATCAAAAACCTCGGCCTGGTGATCATCGACGAAGAGCACCGCTTCGGCGTACGGCAGAAAGAGCAGATGAAAGCCCTGCGCAGCGAGGTGGATATCCTCACCCTGACCGCCACGCCGATTCCACGCACCCTGAACATGGCCGTCTCCGGCATGCGCGACCTGTCGATCATCGCCACTCCGCCGGCGCGACGACTGTCGGTGCGCACCTTTGTGATGGAGGAGCAAAAACCGGTCATTAAGGAGGCACTGCTGCGCGAATTGCTGCGCGGTGGCCAGGTGTACTACCTGCACAACGATGTGAAAACCATCGAGAAATGCGCCGCGGACTTGGCCGAACTGGTGCCCGAGGCACGCATCGGTATCGGCCACGGTCAGATGGGCGAGCGCGATCTCGAGCAGGTGATGAGCGACTTCTATCACAAGCGTTTCAACGTGCTGATCGCCTCGACCATCATCGAGACCGGCATCGACGTGCCGAGCGCCAACACCATCATCATCGAGCGCGCCGACAAGTTCGGTCTGGCCCAGCTGCACCAGTTGCGTGGCCGGGTCGGGCGCAGTCACCACCAGGCCTATGCTTACCTGCTCACCCCGCCGCGCAAACAGATGACCCCGGACGCCGAGAAGCGCCTGGAGGCCATCGCCAACACCCAGGATCTCGGGGCCGGCTTCTTGCTGGCCACCAACGACCTGGAAATCCGTGGCGCCGGCGAACTGCTCGGCGACGGCCAGAGTGGCCAGATTCAGGCAGTCGGCTTAACCCTGTATATGGAGATGCTCGAACGCGCGGTCAAATCGATCCGCAAAGGCGAACAACCCAATCTCGACCAGCCACTGGGCGGCGGCCCGGAGATCAACTTACGGGTCCCGGCGCTGATCCCCGACGCCTATCTACCGGACGTGCACACCCGCCTGATTCTGTACAAACGCATCGCCTCGGCCGCCGACGAAGACGGTTTGAAGGAGCTGCAAGTGGAGATGATCGACCGCTTCGGCCTGCTGCCGGAGCCTGCGAAGAACCTGGTGCGCCTGACTCTGCTGAAGTTGCAGGCGGAAAAACTCGGGATCAAGAAGATCGACGCCGGCCCCCAAGGCGGTCGCCTGGAGTTCTCCCAAGACACCTGCGTCGAGCCGCTGACCCTGATCAAACTGATCCAGGGCCAACCGAATCGTTACAAGTTCGAAGGCGCCACCCAGTTCAAATTTCAAATCCCCATGGAGCGCCCGGAAGAGCGCTTTAACGTTGTGGAGGCACTGCTTGAACGCCTCGCACCACAATCCACTTAGACGCTGTTGCGCTCGGTGATGCTGCGTTAAAAACTGGCTCGGAATGCTTATTTACAACCTGTAGACTCCGCTTCCTCGCCAGTTTTCGCCTTGCCTGATCTTCGCTCACAACGCGTCAAAGCGAATTGACATATTTTTAAAAGGACTGATCCATGCGTTTGTTCCGCCTCCTGCCCCTGCTACTCACCCTGTTCAGCCCGCTGGCCTTTGCCGACAGCAATTATCAGGTCGAGTTGATCCTGTTTCGCCAAGCCAGCACCCCGCTGCTCGCCAGCCAACCGGCACCGGATGACTGGGCCGGTGACGCGCAACTGCCGGCCAGCGGTAGCGAGCGCAGCACTGCGCTGAACGCCGAAGCGGCCAAACTGAGCCCCGCCAATGGTTATGAGGTGTTGCTGCACCAGGCCTGGCAGCAAAGCGTCGGCCCGAACCCGGTGAAAATCGCCCTGAGCAACGGCCAGGAGCAATTCGGCCAGTACCCGGCCGAAGGCACCCTGAGTATCAAGCGCGAGAGCTTTGTCGATATCAGCGCCGATTTTTGGGTCAACCAATTCGATGCCGACGGAATAGTCACCGCTAGCGAACATCTCAAACAAAGCAGCCGGCTTAAAAATGGTCAGCCGACCTACCTCGACCACGGCAGCCTGGGCATACTGATCAAGGTAACGCCGCTCTAAGTGTTGAGCTTGCCAGTTAAATCCCAGCCATAAAAAAACCGCCGAAACACGGCGGTTTTTTTATGCGGCCGCAGTGCTTAGCCAGCTAATACCTGCGCCAGGGTCGCCTTGACCTTATCCATACCCTGAGCCAGCACCCGCTCAATCTCGGTCATGGTGATCAGCTCGTCCGATTTGCCGGCGGCCGGATTAACCACCAGCGCCAGGCAGCCGTAAGGCAGCTCCAGCTCACGGGCCAGTAGCGCTTCCGGCATCCCGGTCATGCCGACTATGTCGCAGCCGTCACGTTGCATGCGCACGATTTCCGCCGCGGTTTCCAGACGCGGGCCCTGAGTGCAGCCATACACGCCAAAGTCGCTGAACGAACAGCCTTGGGCCTGCAAGGCAGCCAGCAGCTTGGCCCGCAGCGGTTCGTCGTAGGGATAGCTGAAGTCCACATGGGTGACGTGCTCAAGCTCACCCGCGAAATAGGTGTGCTCACGGCCGTAGCTGTAATCGATGATTTGATCTGGCACGCAAAAATGTCCGGCCGGCATCTGGGCATGGATACCGCCAACCGCATTCACCGCAATAATCGCCTCGGCGCCAGCCTGCTTGAGCGCCCAGAGGTTGGCGCGATAGTTGACCTGATGGGGCGGAATGCGGTGCGGGTGACCGTGACGGGCGAGAAACAGCACCTCACGCCCGGCATAGCTGCCGCGCAACACCGGCGCCGACGGGGCGCCGTAGGGTGTGTCGATCTGCAGTTCGGCCTCAATGTGCAAGCCTTCCAACTGGGTCAGGCCGGTGCCGCCAATAATTGCGTAAACAGTCATGCTTAATCCTTAACTTCTAGTCAATCAGTTGGGCGGCCCGCAAGGCCCCCACGGCCGTCAGCCAACGCGGCTGCTGGCGATAATCGGTACTGGCCACCGCCTGCCCGCGCATCCGCTGCAAGCCCTCAGGCGCTGTTACCCTCAGCCGCTGCAAGGCGCTCAAGGCCAATTCGGCGGCGCCGCGATCGTTGCAAACCAGGCCCATGTCGCAGCCGGCCGACAAGGCCGCCGCAATCCGGCTGGCGGCATCGCCCACCACATGGGCGCCAGCCATCGACAGGTCGTCGCTGAAGATCACCCCGTCAAACTGCAACTCGCCGCGCAAAATATCCTGCAACCAACGGCGCGAGAACCCCGCCGGCAAGGCATCGACCTGCGGATAAATCACATGGGCAGGCATCACTGCGGCCAGTTGCTTGCTGAGCAGTTTGAAGGGCAGCAAGTCGGCCGCACGAATCTCGTCGAGGCTGCGCTCATCCACCGGGATGGCCACATGAGAATCGGCCTCGGCCCAGCCATGGCCGGGGAAATGCTTGCCGGTTGCCGCCATGCCGGCGGTCTGCATGCCGCGAATAAAAGCGCCGGCCAGCACTGCCGCGCGTTGCGGATCGCCATTGAAGGAGCGGCTGCCCACCACCTTGCTGCGCTGAAAATCCAGATCCAACACCGGGGCGAAACTCAGGTCCAGGCCCACCGCCAGCACTTCAGTGGCCATCAGCCAACCGCAGTGTTCGGCCAGCAGTTCGGCATTAGGCTTGCCGGCGATTGCAGCCATCGCCGGCAAGCGGACAAAGCCCTGGCGCAAACGCTGCACCCGACCGCCCTCTTGATCGACCGCCAACAACAAGTCCGGCCGCACGGCGCGCACCGCCATGCTCAGCTCGCGAACTTGGCGGGGCGATTCGATGTTGCGGGCAAACAGAATCAAGCCACCAACCTCTGGCTGGCGCAGCAGTTGACGGTCCTCGGCGGTGAGCCAAGTGCCGGCAATATCGAGCATCAATGAGCCTTGCATAACAGCTGTCGTCACTTTAAATAACCTGGTCAGTGCAGTCCGCCGTCGCCCATTGAGGACAGGCGGCTGGATCAATCATCAGCGGGCAATGCAGCGGCACGCGCGCAAACAATTCAATTAAATCGGCATTGCGCAGGCGCACGCAGCCATGGGAAAGCGGCACGCCCATGGGTTCGCTATCGGGGGTGCCGTGCAGATAGATGTAACGGCGAAAGGTGTCGACGGCGCCCAGGCGATTACGCCCAGGCTCGCAGCCGCTGAGCCAGAAAATCCGGGTCAGAATCCAGTCACGGGCAGGAAACTCGGCCTGCAACTCGGGCGAATACAGCTCGCCGGTCCAGCGCCGGCCACGCAACACCGCGCCACAAGGCAGCCCCGCGCCAATCTTCGCCCGCACTTGATGCAAGCCACGCGGCGTGCAGCCGGAGCCGTTTAATTCACCGGCACCCTTTAAGGCCGTGGAGACGGGCAGACGCAGCAGCAGTTGACCGCTGGCAAAGCCATACAGCTGCTGATCGGCGAGGGAGAGATGCAGAAAGTCGAGGGTGCGCATGGGCGGCTAGCTTAGCCGATCGGCCTCGCCAAGCCCACCCGCACGGGTTATTTGACAGGCTGCGGACTGGCTTTGCTGCGCGGTTTAAGCTGCGCACTGGCCAGCGCTTCATCGGTAACCCCAGTGTCGGCGCGCATGCCGGCGGCCAAGAACGGCACCATCAGGCGCATCACCTGTTCTATGGAGGTATTCACCCCAAAGTCGTTCTCGGCAATGGCCCGCAAGGCTTTAATCCCCGACATGCTGAACGCTGCGGCGCCGAGCATAAAGTGCACTCGCCAAAACAGCTCAATCGGCGGAATTCGTGGCGCTGCGTCATTCACCAGCAACATGTATCGGCGAAACACCTTGCCGTACATATCTTCCAGATAGCGACGCAAGTGGCCCTGGCTCTGGCTGAACGCCAAGCCCAACAAGCGCATAAAAATCGACAGATCATTGCCGCTGCGCGGGTTAACCGCCAGCGACTGCTCAACCAGAATTTCCAGCAGCTGCTCAAGGGTCAGCTTGCACTCAGGCTTGGCCTGACGGCGATCGAGATCGCGCTCAAGACTCAAGCAAAACGGCCCCAAAAACCGCGAGAACACCGCCTGAATCAGCGCTTTCTTCGAGCCGAAGTGGTAATTGACCGCAGCAAGATTGACCCCAGCTTTACTGGTAATCAGCCGCAGTGAGGTCTCAGAGAAACCCTTCTCAGCAAATAATTGCTCTGCCGCATCGAGAATTCGTTCGACAGTTTCCGACTGGGCCATGCTTGCTCCGCCTAACGCACACTTGTTTAAAACGTATGTTTTAGCATGCTAACCGAATAGCCGCAAACATCGCGCAACATCTCCCGCGCAAACCCCAGCCGCTGGGCTTCTAAAGCCAGACGCCGGGTAACGCGGGCAGGTTACATAGGACCGCAGAAGACTTTGCAACTTGATTAAGCAGACAAAGATTGCCAAGCGCATTTCACTGTATATAATTACAGCACCTGTATAAACAGACAGACCATCGCCATGATCAAGCTAACGCCACGCCAAACAGAAATTCTCGCCTTCATTAAGCGCTGCCTGGAAGACCACGGTTTTCCGCCGACCCGCGCGGAAATCGCCCAAGAACTCGGGTTCAAATCACCCAATGCGGCCGAAGAGCACCTCAAAGCGCTGGCCCGCAAAGGCGCGATTGAAATGACCCCCGGCGCCTCACGGGGCATTCGCATTCCGGGTTTTGAGCCGCGCAGCGAAGAAGATGGCCTACCCATCATCGGCCGGGTGGCCGCCGGTGCGCCAATATTGGCCCAGCAGCATGTCGAAGAGTCCTGCCAGATCAACCCGGGCTTCTTTCATCCGCGCGCCGATTATCTGTTACGCGTACGCGGCATGAGCATGAAGGATGTCGGAATTTTCGATGGCGACTTGCTGGCGGTACACACCACCCGCGAGGCGCGCAACGGCCAGATTGTGGTGGCCCGCATTGATGATGAGGTCACGGTCAAACGCTTTGAACGCATAGGCTCGAAAGTGCGTTTAATTGCCGAAAACCCAGATTTCGCACCGATTGAAATCGATCTTGAACATCAAGACCTGGTGATTGAAGGTTTAAGCGTCGGCGTAATCCGCCGCTAGAGGAGGCTTTATGCAGTTGCCACAGTCGTTTGATCAGGCGCAATTACCGTTATTTGAAGCTTTTTTGGCGCAATCACTCGCACCAATTTTCACCGATAACACTGAACTGAACTGGACTGAAGAGACGCACCTAGTCAGCGAGCTCTCGCTGCGCGGCGCCTCTGGCCACTGCTTGAATTTGCTCGCACCAGTTTTGCGCGACCTGAGCCAAAATCAAGATGCCCGCTGGCTGACCCTTATCGCGCCGCCCAGCAGCCTTACCCGCATCTGGCTGCGTGACGCCGGACTCAATCGCGAACGCATCTTGTTGCTGCATCCGCACGGCCAGCAAAGCGCACGGGAGCTGGCCTGCTCGGCCTTGCGCCTGGGCCGCAGCCATACCGTGGTCAGCTGGCTACAACCGCTGGATCGCCTGACCCAACAACTACTCGCCAGTGCCGCCCAGGCGGGTGGCAGCCAAAGCCTGAACATCAACCAACGCTAAGCAGCGCTGGTCACCAGCCAAAACAAAAAAGGCACCCGAAGGTGCCTAGATAAGCGCTGTAGCGCAGCATTAGATGCTCAGTCGTGACCGATTAAAAGCCACGTCCGACAAACGCCAACCTCAGTGCAACACCTGCGGCGCAGCATCGCGCGGCAACTCACCCTCAGCCAAGCGCCCGGCCATTTGCACACCCACACTCAACATGGCTTTGGCCACTTCAATATGTTGGCCATGCAAGAAAGCTTTGGCATCGCCGGAAAACTCCAGAGTGACTAACGCCTGCTCGTCATCGGCGCGACGTAGCGCAATACGCCCATCCGGCAGCTCGACGATTTCCAGAAATGATGTAGGCATAAACTCTGATCTCCACGTAAGCCGGCCATTGTAACAGTCGACCGGGCTTAGCAGGCCGTTGAAAAATGTAGCGAGCGATGGCTAGGCAAGGCGAAAACAGCCGAAAAAGCGCAGTGTACGAGCTGTACATGAGCATTTTGAGGCTAATTTCAACACCGCATAGCCGAGCGCAGTAGTTTTTCAACGGCCTGCTGGATCAGCGCCACTCAGCACTCACTCAGTGACTCACGAAAGCGCAGTGCCAACTCTTTTAGCTGCCGGCGCCAGGCTTCAAGTTGCTCACGCGACAGCTCAGGCACTTCCTCATCCAGGCTCACCGCGGTAATCAGCGGCAAGGTTGGATCAAGCTTGGCTTTTTTCGGTGCCTGGGGCGGCGTAAATAAGCCCGCATAAGCCGTCAGCAATTGCGCCAGCCAAGTCTGTGGGTTTACCGCCAACTCAACCAACTCGGCCATTTCCGGGCTGGGCGCCGCCGCTAGCACGTCTTTATTGAGCAGCAGCTCCACCCGCGGCGCACTGGCCCCGGCGATATGGTAGAAACCGGCGATCTCATGACAGAGCCCGAGCAACGCGCCATACAGGTGAAACAAACTGCTTTCGCGCTCGGCCTGAATCAAGGCCTGGGCATTCAGCGCCCGCCCATCGATAGCCTTCTGCCATGCGGTAAGGGCGAGGCCTGCGTAGTAAATTTTTTGATTGGTGCGGGTATAGAGTTCGTAAGCCATAACAGCAGCCTCAATGTCAGTAACCAGCGTTTAGCCGGCATCTACTAAGAATAGACACCGGCAACGCCATCAACGCTTGTCTTCGACCTTCCAAGCACCGTTGCTGAAAAAAGCGCGCCAGCCCGTTGGCTTGCCTTCAACTTCGGTCTGCACGTATTGCTCACGGGTTTTACGGCTAAAGCGAATAATCGCCGGATTACCATCCGGGTCTTTTTTCGGCGCATCACACAGGTAGTGATGCTTAGCGTCGATTTCAGACTTATGCGGAATGATCTCGATAACCAGCGGCGCACGGGTTTCCCGGTTTTTCGGGAACTGGCTAGCCGCCAAGAACATCCCCGCCGCGCCATCGCGCAACACGTAGGTGTCGTTGACCTTCTCGCATTTGAGTTCCGGCATTTTCACCGGATCCATCTTCGGCGGCGCGGCCTCACCACTTTTCATCAATTTACGGGTGTTCTTGCACTCGCTATTGGTGCAACCGAAGAACTTGCCAAAACGGCCGGTTTTCAGCTGCATCTGGCTGCCACATTTGTCGCAATCCAGGCTCGGGCCTTCATAACCTTTGATCCGGTACTGACCGTGCTCGATCTCATAGCCGGTGCAATCTGGGTTATTGCCACAGATGTGCAGTTTGCGCGTCTCATCCAGCAGGTAGGCATCCATCGCGGTGCTGCACTTAGGGCAGCGATGCTTGCCGAGCAACACCAAGGATTCCGACTCGCCCTCGTCGTCGGCGGCAATCTCATCGCCGGCCACCAGATTCAAGGTTTCCTTGCAGCGTTCCTTGGGCGGCAAGCTGTAACCGGAGCAACCGAGGAATACACCGGTGGAGGCAGTACGGATCATCATCGGCCGGCCGCAGGCTCGACAGGCGATATCGGTTGGGGTCGGCAAGTTGGCGCGCATGCCGGTGTCGCCTTCAGCGGCCACTTCGAGCTTGTTCTTAAAGTCGCCGTAGAACTCATCCAGCACGTTTTTCCAGTCACGTCCGCCCTGGGCGACGTCATCCAGATGCTCCTCCATGCCGGCGGTAAAGCCGTAGTCCATCAAATTGGAGAAACTTTCACTGAGGCGCTCGGTAACTATGTCGCCCATTTTCTCCGAGTAGAAACGCCGGTTATGCAGCGCGACGTAACCACGCTCTTGAATGGTCGAAATAATCGCCGCATAAGTCGAGGGGCGACCGATGCCACGCTTCTCCATCTCTTTAACCAGGCTGGCTTCAGAGAAGCGCGCCGGCGGCTTGGTGAAGTGCTGGCAAGGGTCGAGCTTGATCAGCTTCAGGATTTCGCCCTTGAGCATGTCGGGCAGTACGTCGTCATCGCCGGGCTTGCTGACTTGCGGCAAGGCACGGGTATAGCCGTCAAACTTCAGAATGCGGCCCTTGGCACGTAACTCGAAAGTGCCGGCAGCAACGCTGACGGTCGTCGACAGGTATTCGGCGGGCGGCATCTGGCAGGCCACGAACTGGCGCCAGATCAGCTCATACAGACGCTCGGCATCGCGCTCCATGCCGGTTAATTGCGTCGGCTTGAGGTTCACATCGGAAGGACGAATAGCTTCGTGCGCTTCCTGAGCGCCGGCCTTGCTCGAGTACACCAGCGGTGCAGCCGGCAGATATTGCTTGCCGTATTCACTCTCGATAAAGCCACGCACCATCTCCACGGCATCGGCCGAGAGATTGGTCGAATCGGTACGCATATAGGTGATGTAGCCGGCCTCATACAAGCGCTGCGCCATCATCATGGTCTTCTTCACGCCAAAGCCCAGACGAGTGCTGCCCGCCTGTTGCAACGTGGAGGTAATAAAAGGCGCGCTGGGCTTGCTGCTGGTGGGTTTGTCTTCGCGCTTGGCGATGCTGTAGCTGGACGCTTTGAGCTTTTCCAGCGCCGCCATGGCCTGCGCTTCGTTCAACGGCTTGAAGGCTTCGCCGTTTTCGCGGGCCACTTCAAAGCGCACATTGGCGCCTTTGACGGTGCCCAGATCGGCGTGAATATCCCAGTATTCTTCGGGGTTGAAGGCTCGAATCTCGCGCTCACGCTCAACCACCAACTTAACCGCCACCGACTGCACCCGACCGGCCGAAAGACCGCGGGCGATCTTCGCCCACAGCAGCGGCGAGACCATGTAACCCACTACGCGATCGAGAAAACGCCGCGCCTGCTGAGCATTGACTCGATTGATATCGAGCTCGCCAGGCTTGGAAAAGGCTTCCTTGATGGCTTTTTCGGTAATTTCGTTAAACACCACGCGCTTATAGCGGCTGTCATCGCCGCCGATGGCTTCACGCAGGTGCCAGGCAATCGCCTCCCCCTCGCGGTCCAAGTCGGTTGCGAGATAGATGGTGTCGGCATCTTTGGCTAAACGCCGCAGTTCTTCGACGACCTTCTCTTTGCCCGGCAGAATCTCGTAATGAGCCTTCCAGCCATGCTCAGGATCGACGCCCATGCGCGCGACCAACTGCCGTTTGGATTTCTCCTTGGCTGTCAGCACCGGCGCGTCAGCAGCGGCCTTGCCACGTTTGACCGGCTCTTTGGCAGCACTTGCCGAACCGCTGGTAGGCAGGTCTCGGATGTGGCCGATACTCGACTTCACCACGTACTGGTTACCCAAATACTTGTTGATGGTCTTGGCCTTGGCCGGGGATTCCACGATTACCAGCGATTTGCCCATGGATCGGAAAGTTCCTGAATTCAGAGAAGAAAAAGCACGAGGCGGCTTATGCGGCACCGCTATATATAGTGGCCATAGAGCTCAGGTCAAGCGCAGTAAATGCGCAGGCCAAGCTTAAGGGCTGGAATAGGTCGACTCTTCAGCCGTAATCAAAGCAAAACGTGGGACCGCCTGGCCATCCACCTCAACCACCTCGGTGAACATGCTCAAGGGCCTAACCCAGTGGCCGTAATCGCCATAGAGGGTCTGGTAAACCACCATCCACTCTTCCGTTTCACTGTGCCGAGCCAAGCCAAACACCCGATACTCCGGGCCTTTGTAATGGCGATAAATGCCTGGTTGAATAAACATCGCCACGCTCCTGAAAATTATTAACCCAGAAAAACAAAAACCGGGGCGCAGGGCCCCGGTTTTACGCAAACAAACCCTTACAGGCGTTCGAAAACGGTGCTGATGCCCTGGCCAAGGCCAATGCACATGGTGGCTACGCCGAGCGAGCCGCCATTTTGCTTCATCACGTTCAGCAGAGTGCCGGAAATCCGTGCACCGGAACAGCCGAATGGGTGACCGAGAGCGATAGCGCCGCCGTGCAGGTTAACCTTTTGCTCCATCTTGTCGATGAGTTTCAGGTCTTTCAGCACTGGCAGAGCCTGTGCAGCAAAGGCTTCGTTCAACTCGACGAAATCGATGTCATCGATGCTCAAGCCAGCACGTTTAAGCGCCTTCTGAGTCGATGGCACTGGACCGTAGCCCATGATTGCTGGATCAACACCGGCAACCGCCATCGAACGAACCACGGCCATAGGCTCAATGCCCAGATCCTTAGCGCGCTGAGCCGACATCACGATCATGCAAGAAGCGCCGTCGGTGATTTGCGAGGAAGTACCCGCAGTCACGGTGCCGCCTTTTGGATTGAACGCTGGCTTAAGTGCAGCCAGGCTGGCCAGAGTAGTTTCCGGACGAATGGTTTCGTCGTAATCGAAAACTTTCAGGAAGCCGTTCTCGTCGTAGCCTTGCATCGGGATGATTTCATCCTTGAACTTGCCTTCAACGGTGGCTTTCTGGGCCAGACGATGCGAACGCTCACCGAATGCATCTTGGCGCTCACGGCTGATGCCGTGCATCTTGCCGAGCATCTCAGCGGTCAAACCCATCATGCCCGAGGCTTTAGCCGCGTACAGCGACATATGCGGGTTAGGATCAACGCCGTGCATCATGCTGACGTGGCCCATGTGCTCCACACCGCCGATAACGAACACGTCACCATTGCCGGTCTGGATCGCTTGCACAGCAGTGTGCAGCGCGCTCATGGACGAACCACACAGACGGCTAACGGTTTGCGCAGCGCTGGTGTGCGGGATTGGGGTCATCAGCGAAATCATCCGCGCGATGTTCCAGCCCTGCTCCAGGGTCTGGTTTACGCAGCCCCAGATCACATCTTCTACTTCAGCCGGGTCGAGCTTGGTGTTACGCGCCAGTACACCGGTAATCAGGTTGGCTGACAGGTTTTCGGCGCGGGTGTTGCGGTGCATGCCGCCCTTGGAACGCCCCATTGGGGAACGGCCAAAGTCAACAATGACCGCGTCTCTTGGATTAAGGCTCATAAATTTATTCTCGCTCTAAGTCGTTGCCGAGCCAATCGTGAAGCTGCTGCGCTCGACCATGCGGTGTTGAAAACAGGCTCAAAATGCTCATTTACAACTCGTAAACTGCGCTTTCTCGCCTGTTTTCGCCTTGCCTGCTCTTCGCTCGCGACGCTTCTCAATCGTCTCGTTGCTTAACCGAAAAACTTCTGGCCGTTTTTAGCCATTTCACGCAGTTTTTCAGTCGGGAAGTACAACGCACCCAGGTCGGCATATTTGTCGGCCAGGGCTACGAATTCGGCTACACCGATGCTATCGACGTAACGCAACGCACCACCACGGAACGGCGGGAAGCCAATGCCGTAGATCAGGCCCATATCGGCCTCAGCTGCGGTATCAACGATGCCGTCTTCCAAGCAACGAATGGTTTCCAGGCAGAGAGGAATCATCATCCAATTGATGATGTCTTCATCGGTGACTTCACGCTGCTCGTAAATCACTGGCTTGAGCACTTCGAGAGCAACCGGATCGGCAACTTTGACTTGCTTGCCGCGCTTGTCCATCTCGTAAGCGTAGAAACCTTTGCCGTTCTTCTGACCCAGGCGATCGGCTTCGTACAGTGCATCAATTGCCGAACGACGATCGTCTTTCATCCGATCAGGATAGCCTTCAGCCATTACGTCACGACCGTGGTGACCGGTGTCGATGCCGACCACGTCCATCAGGTATGCCGGGCCCATAGGCCAGCCGAATTTCTCCATCACTTTGTCGATACGGACGAAGTCCACACCGGCGCTGACCAAACGCGCAAAACCACCGAAATACGGGAACAGTACACGGTTAACCAGGAAGCCTGGGCAATCGTTAACCACTACCGGGGTCTTACCCATTTTCTTGGCATAAGCAACGGTAGTAGCAACAGCCACTTCGCTGGACTTCTCACCGCGAATAACTTCAACCAGCGGCATCATGTGCACCGGGTTAAAGAAGTGCATACCGCAGAAGTTTTCCGGACGCTTGAGGGCCTGAGCCAACAAGCTGATGGAAATGGTCGAAGTGTTGGAGGTCAGAATCGCGTCTTCACGAACGAAACCTTCCACTTCAGCCAGCACGATCTGCTTAACTTTCGGGTTTTCGACAACCGCTTCAACCACGATGTCGACGTTACCGAAGTCACCATAAGACATGGTTGGACGAATTGCATTCAGCGCTTGAGCCATCTTGTCAGCGGTCAAACGACCCTTGGCAACACGACCACTGAGCAGCTTGCTCGCCTCGTTCAAGCCCAGCTGGATACCCTCTTCACGGATATCCTTCATCATGATCGGCGTGCCTTTAGACGCCGACTGATAGGCAATACCACCACCCATGATGCCAGCGCCGAGCACGGCGGCCAGTTTCACTTCTTTGGCGATAGCGTCGTAGTCTTTGGCTTTCTTCTTCAATTCCTGATCATTCAGGAACAGACCAATCAAGCTCTCCGCAACCGAAGTCTTGGCCAGCTTAACAAAGCCGGCAGCTTCCACTTCCAGCGCTTTGTCACGGCCCAGGTTGGCCGCTTTTTGAATGGTTTTGATCGCTTCAACCGGCGCCGGATAGTTCGGCCCCGCTTGACCGGCTACGAAGCCTTTAGCGGTTTCGAACGCCATCATTTGTTCAATAGCGTTGAGCTTGATTTTTTCCAGCTTTGGTTGACGCTTGGCCTTAAAGTCCAGCTCACCACTGATGGCGCGCTTAACCAGGTCCAAAGCGGCTTCCAGCAGTTTGGCTGGCGCCACAACTGCATCCACTGCGCCGACTTTCAGGGCAGCATCAGCTTTGTTTTCTTTACCGGAGGCAATCCACTCGATGGCGTTATCGGTACCGATAACCCGTGGCAGACGCACAGTGCCGCCAAAGCCTGGGTAGATGCCCAGTTTAACTTCTGGCAGACCTATCACGGCCTTTTCGGACATGACACGGTAGTCAGCCGCCAAGCACATTTCAAAACCACCGCCGAGAGCGATGCCATTGATGGCCACAACGGTCGGAACGCCCAAGTCTTCAAAGTCGCTGAAGATCTTATTGGTTTCCAAGCTGCCGGCAACCAGTTCTTCCTCAGGAAGCTTAAAGGTATCGACGAACTCAGCAATGTCGGCGCCGACGATAAACACGTCTTTGCCACTGCTAACGACTACGCCTTTGATCGATCCATCGGCCTTGATGGCGTCTACCGCCTGACGCAGATCGGTCAGGGTTAGACGGTTGAACTTGTTGACGGACTCACCCTTGAGGTCGAAATTCAATTCGACGATGCCACTCTCAAGAGCCTTAACCGTGATGGCTTTACCTTCGTAAATCATCAACTGATCTCCACGGTATGGAAGCTAAACAGTACACATCGGACGCCGAAGCCAGACTAACCCACGGCAGAGCCGTCGAGGATAGTCCAATTTGCCCAGCTCACCCACCGACGCGATATTCGTGTGTAATCCTGTGTGGCCCAAGGCAAACACAAAATTCATACGCCCGTTTGATTTGGGTGCGCACACCATCATAGAAAAGCTCGCAGTTGTCAATTACACAGCAAAATTCTTCGTCCCGTCACCTCGTGCGCCTAACCACACAAATTGCCCTCTTTAACGCTCACTAGAGTGCTCACTGTGGTGTTAAATAGCCGCCTATTCGCGTGACTACCCAGTCAAATGCTGCGAACTGGCGCACGTCTAGCCAAATCAATCGGCGGCAGGTAGAGTCGCAGCAGCACAAGCGCGCGGGCCTGTTTGTGACAAAACAACAACAAACTAGAACCCTTCGGAGTTACACCATGTCGAGCCGTAGTCTGCTTGCCGTTTCGCTGAGCGCCTTGCTCGCCTTTAGCTTCTCCTCTTTAGCCTATAGCGCCAACGCCAGCAATGAGCCTGAAGAACTATTGAAACTCCATCAGCTGCGCCTTGCTGCGCAAAAAAGCCTCGGCGACTTTTATATGCTTAACGCCATGGAGGGTGATCTACGTTACGCACGCCTGATCAAAGAATCCCTGCAAGCCGGCCACGCGCTGCTGGAAAAAATCAAAACCATGCCTGGCGAGGGCTCCAAAGCCTTGCTGGCGCAACTTGAGCAACAATGGAGCGCCTATGAAGGCGAACTGAACTTGCTCACCGAGACCCTCAAGACCCAGGGTTATACCGATCTGCAGCCAGTCGCCGACCTGGCCACTCGCAGCCAACAACTGCTGGCCTTAAGCACCGAGCTCTACAGCAAAATCCAGCAAGAAAGTGGCAGCAACGTACCCGCACTGACGCAGCTAAGCCGCGATGAAAGCATGCTGATGGAAACCATTTCAGTGAGCTATGCGGCGCGCAGCGCATCCGTTGGCGGTTCTTTCATCGGCTTTGGCGGTGAAAACGGCAAAAGCATCGATCAATTGGCCAATGAATTTGACATCAACCTGAACAAACTCGAGCAAGCGCCACAAAACACCGCGGAAACTCGCCAAGCAGTCGCGGCCATTATCGTCAAATGGCGCTACATCGAAAAATCGCTAAAAAACTACAACGAAAAAAGCGTGCCATTTCTGATCAACAAATACTCTAACCGCATCACCGATGGCCTGGAAGCCGTTTCCGCCCAATATGCGGCGAAAAAGCTCTAAACCAGCGGCAGGCGCCCCCTACTCAGCAACACACCCAGCCCGGCATTGCGCCGGGCAGCGCTGTTAAGCCAATACATCCAGCGCTGCGACAATATGCTCAAGCGCTTGCGGCTCTGCCCCCTCGCCCCAAAACACTGAAATCATCTGCTTGCTCGCCTCGACCTTGTACACATCGCTGGGTAAACGTGCCAATTGCTCAAGCACGCGCTCATCGACGCAAGGCTCTTGCCACTGATTTAACCACTGCCCAGCACCCGCCTGCCAATAGCACCACTGATCGTCGTTGCCACGGCGACGACCCCGATGATACTGCGGGCAACGGCTAGGCGGCTCCTTGGGCAGCCAGTGCGGCCAGGCTGCACTCGCCAGCTGCATCCCCAAGCCCATGCCACGCGCAGCCAAGCGCTGGGACATTTGCCGACTTTGGCGCTGCGATGGACGCAGCCAAGCCAAGGGACTCAGCGCGACACCGATCAATATTGCGACTATCCAAAAACTCATAATGACTCTCAAAAGCTAAAGGCTGACAAACGCGCCATACTGACAAGCATGTCCCCACGCAGCAGGAGTTAGTCATGCCCTACACCCATATCTTGGTTGCCATCGACCTAACCGCCGAATGCCACCCCGTTATTTTGCGCGCACAAGCTCTGGCGAACAGCAGCAACGCCCAGCTATCGCTGATCAATGTTGTCGAGCCCATGGCGATGGCATTTGCCGGCGACGTGCCGATGGACTTATCCATGCTGCAACAGCAACAGTTTGAGCAAGCTCGCGAGCGGGTTGATACCTTCGCCAAAGCCTACCCCGAACTAACGCCCGAACATTGCCACTTGATTTATGGCCAGCCGCGCCAGGAAATCCATCGCCTGGCCAAAGAGCAAGACTGCGACCTGATAGTGGTCGGCAGCCATGGTCGACACGGCCTGGCCTTATTGCTCGGCTCAACCGCCAATGATGTATTGCATGGCGCACCTTGCGACGTGCTGGCAGTGCGCCTTAAACAGCCCGCATAAAAAACGGCTCTAGCGGTGCTTAAATCACACCATTAGAGCCGTCATTACACAGGCGCAGCACTGCTAGCGACTGATTACCGCTCAGCCCAAGACATTTTCGGCGCTCATGACCAGCGGACGGATTTTTTGCAGCTGCGTTTGTAACGAGTAAGTCATGCTCGATGACATCGAGAAGAACGTCAGAAACGCCTTGAGATTCGAGTCACCTTCGCAGGTGTCATGAATACGCTGCCAGAATGCCTGATTGACCAGTTGCAACTGCTGAAACTGGCTGACCAAACCCTTTAATTCCCAGTCCGCCTGACGACCTTCGCGAGAGTTGAAATATTGCTGGGTCAGGTACAGCGACACAGAGCGCAGGGCAAATTCCTGGTTGCTGGCAAAAGGCAAATGGTTCTGCGCCATGGGCTTTAACCGGCCCAGTATCGGGCAGGCGCTGGTGGCCATGATCACCCCCAGCAGCGAACGCAAGCCTTCTTCCAACCCGACCAGCTTGGTGTACTCACGCTCCGGTGTGCGCACCCATACCAGCGCTTTTTTGAACGCGGGCAGACCGTGAAAGTCGCCAATCACCTGATGCAAATCAACCGCCGCCGGGCAATGGCTGAAATCATTTTTGCTTAACGGACAGTTACTGCACTGCTGATGCTCCAGCCGCGTCCACTTCGGCGCTGCGTTTGCGGCGTCCTGGTCGTATTCGCGGTCCAGTTCAATCCGATAACTGAACTCGTGGGCATCATCCAGGGTGACGCGGTACTCAATAGCCATTGTGCTCTCCAGCAGACAATTTAGGCGTCCAGTTCGGCCCAGCGCTCCAGCAGGCCATCCATCTCCTGCTGCAAGCTTTCCAAGCTCGCCAACACCGCACTGGTCTCAGCCGCCGGACGTTGGTAAAAGGTCACGGCGGCAATTTCAGCCTGCACCGCCGCCATTTTCTGCTCCAGCCCATCAATCTGCGCCGGAATAGCCTCTAGCTCGCGCTGCAGCTTGTAACTTAGCTTCTTCTTCGTCGCGGTGACCGCAGGCTCGCTGACCACCGCAGGAACCACGGCCGTGGCCAGCGCGGCTTTACCCGACTTGCTCTCACCAACACCCAGCAGGCGCGGTGAACCGCCTTGACGCAACCAATCTTGATAACCACCGACGTACTCGCGAACCAGACCTTCACCTTCAAACACCAGGGTGCTGGTCACTACGTTGTCGAGAAATGCCCGGTCGTGGCTGACCATCAACACGGTGCCCTGGAAGGTTTGCAGCACCTCTTCCAGCAATTCGAGGGTTTCTACATCGAGGTCGTTGGTTGGTTCGTCCAGCACCAGCAAGTTGGCCGGCTTACTGAACAGCTTAGCCAGCAACAGGCGCGCACGCTCACCACCGGACAAGGCCTTAACCGGGGTGCGGGCACGCTGTGGGCTGAACAGGAAGTCGCCCAGATAGCTCAGTACATGCCGGCTTTGGCCATCGATCATAATAAAGTCGCGGCCTTCGGCGACGTTATCGATCACGGTTTTTTCCAGATCCAGCTGATGACGCAGCTGATCGAAATAGGCCACTTCCAGGCGCGTGCCGACATCGACACTGCCGTTGGTGGGCTGCAAATCGCCCAGCAGCAATTTGAGCAGGGTGGTCTTGCCGGTGCCGTTGGCGCCGAGCAAGCCGATCCGGTCGGAGCGCTGCAAGACCATCGAGAAGTCTTTAATCAGCGCCGGGCCGCCTTCGTGGGCGAAGGTGACGTTATCGACCACCATCACCTGCTTGCCGGATTTCTCCGAAGTATCCAGCTGGATATTGGCCGCGCCGACCCGTTCACGGCGCTCGCTGCGCTCGTTACGCAGGGCTTTCAGGGCCCGTACGCGGCCTTCGTTACGGGTGCGGCGGGCTTTAATGCCCTGGCGAATCCACACTTCTTCTTGGGCCAAACGCTTGTCGAACAAGGCATTGGCGGTTTCTTCGGCGGCCAGTTGTTGTTCTTTGTGCACCAGGAAGCTGGCGTAGTCGCCGTTCCAGTCGATCAAGCCACCACGATCCAGCTCAAGGATGCGGGTCGCCAGGCTCTGCAAGAATGCCCGGTCGTGGGTGATAAACACCACGGCGCCGGGGAAGCCCAGCAAGGCTTCTTCCAGCCAGGCGATGGCGCCGATATCCAGGTGGTTGGTCGGCTCATCGAGCAGCAGCAAGTCCGGTTCAGAGACCAAGGCCTGGGCCAGCAATACGCGCCGGCGCCAGCCACCCGACAGCTCGGCGAGGGTCTTATCGGCCGGTAATTGCAGGCGGCTCAGGGTGCTGTCCACCAGTTGCTGCAGACGCCAGCCATCACGGGCTTCGAGGTCCTGCTGAACATGCATCAGCTTGTCCAGATCGGCATCGGTGTGAATGTTTTGGCTCAGGTGATGGTATTCGGCGAGCAAAGCACCGACGCCATCCAGACCTTCGGCGACCACGTCGAACACCGTCCGCCCGTCGGCGACTGGCAATTCTTGCGGTAATTCGCCGATTTTCAACCCCGGCGCACGCCAAACACTGCCGTCATCGGGCAACTGATCACCCTTAACCAAGCGCAGCATGCTCGATTTTCCGGTGCCGTTACGGCCAATGATGCACACCCGCTCGCCACGCGCGATCTGCCACGAGACCTTATCTAGCAGCGGCATAGCGCCGAAGGCCAGGGACACATCGGTGAACTTGAGCAGGGTCATGAGCTTCTCCAAAAACAGGGCGCGCATTCTACCTGACTTACCGGCCTTGGAAGCGCAGCATTTTTGTCGCAGCCCGGCGGCAACTGCCGCAAAGCGTTCTCCTGCCGCCGGCAAAGGGCTAAGCTAGCCGCTCTAAATAACGGCACTGCGTGACGCTGCTGCCAACAATCTTGATTTTTACAGCGGAATTGTCATGCGCGCACGCCTGTTAAGCCTGTTCCCCAGCGCCCTGCTTGCCTCTTTTTGCCTGCTGCCTAGCCTGGCTGACGCACAGGCGACGAGCTTGCTGCAGCAACGCCAATATTACGACGAGGCCAAACTGGCGCTCAGCAAAGGTGACGGCGGACCTTATCGGCGCTACGCCAATGTCTTGCAGGATTACCCGCTCACGCCCTATCTGGCCTATGACGAGCTCACCGCCCGACTGAAAGCCGCCAGCAATAGCGAAATCGAAACTTTCCTCGCCGATCACGGCGATCTGCCCCAAGCCAACTGGATGAAGCTGCGCTGGTTGCGCTGGTTGGCCGAGCGTGGCGATTGGCAACCCTTTGTGGCCCATTACGACGCCAAGCTCAACTTCACCGAACTGGACTGCCTCAACGGTCAATATCAGCTCAGCCATGGTTTGACCGCAGCGGGCAATGCCAGCGCAGAAAAACTCTGGCTGGTGGGCAAGTCGCAACCGCAAGCCTGCGACGCCTTGTTCGATCTGTGGGCGAGCACCGGTCAGCTCACCGAAGACAAACGCTGGCAACGCCTGAAGCTGGCCGCCGAAGCGCGCAACTATTCGCTGGCCAGTCACCTGGCGACTCAACTGCCCAAACTGGGCAAACCAGGTGCCTTGCTGATTGAAGTGGCGCAAAACCCGGCATTACTGAACAAGACCGAGCGTTTCACCCCGGCCAGCCAAGCGATGGCCGACGTGGTGGGCTTGGGGTTGCGCCGCCTGGCCCGCCAAGACCCGGAAAAAGCCCTGAGTCTGCTGGACGCCTATGCCCTTAAGTTGTCGTTCTCCAAGAGTGAAAAAGTCGCCATCGCCCGTGAAATCGGCCTGACCCTGGCCAAGCGTTTCGACAGCCGGGCACTGCCGATCATGGCCAAATATGACCCAGAGCTACTCGACAACAACGTCTCCGAATGGCGCGCGCGCTTGCTGCTGCGCCTTGGCCGTTGGGATGAGGCCTATCAGCTCACCCTGCAGCTGCCGCCGGAGCTGGCCAACACCAATCGCTGGCGTTACTGGCAAGCGCGCAGCCTGCAATTGGCCCAACCGCAAAGCCAGCAAGCCATCAGCCTGTACCAGCCGGTTGCCAATGAGCGCGATTTTTACGGTTTTATGTCGGCCGATCGCCTGCAAAGCCCTTATCAGCTGAATAACAAACCCCTGGTATTAAGCTCGCAACTCACCGAGAAAGTTCGCAGCACCCCCGGCATCCGCCGCGCCCTGGAGTTCCATGCCCGCGGCCAGATCGTCGATGGCCGCCGCGAGTGGTACAACGTCACGCGCCTGTTCAGCCGCGACGAGATGGTCGCCCAGGCGAAAATCGCCTACGACATGCAGTGGTACTTCCCGGCCATCCGCACCATCAGCCAGGCGCAATATTGGGACGACTTGGACATCCGCTTCCCCATGGCCTATCAGGGCAGCCTGACCAGCGCGGCCAAAGCCCGCAGCCTGCAGTCGAGCTGGGTGTTTGCCATCACCCGCCAGGAAAGCGCCTTTATGAACGACGCCCGCTCAGGCGTGGGGGCCAGCGGCTTGATGCAACTGATGCCAGCCACCGCCAAGGAGACCGCCAAGCGCTTCAATATTCCCCTGGCCTCACCGCAGCAAGTGCTTAACCCCGACACCAACATCCAGCTCGGCGCCGCCTACCTGAGCCAGATCCACGGCCAGTTCAACGGCAACCGAATACTCGCCACCGCCGCCTACAACGCCGGCCCCAGCCGCGTGCGGCAGTGGCTCAAAGGCGCCAACCACCTACCCTTCGATGTCTGGGTAGAAACCATTCCCTTCGATGAAACCCGCCAATACGTGCAGAACGTGCTGTCCTATTCGGTCATCTACGGCAAAAAGCTCAACAATCCACAGCCGCTGGTGGACTGGCACGAACGCTTCTTCGATGACCAATAACTAAAAAGGCGCTCACATGAGCGCCTTTTTTATTCAGCGCCTGAGCTACTCCAAGACCTCAACTGCCATCCCCACAGCTAACTCGCCGGGCCCGCTGTGCAGCAGGTTCTGGCCGAAATACACCTCACCATCCCGCTCGCGGTAGGTTTTCAGGGTGGCTAATGGCTCGCGATCCGCGCTGCGCTCACCCGTCAATGGATCGAGGGTGGTCATGATGCAGCGCGAGCAGCCCTTGACCAGGCGAAACTCCAGCGCACCAATGCGGATACGTTTCCAGCTGTCTTCGGCATAAGCCGCGCTGCCGCTGATGACCAGATTGGGTCGAAAACGCAGCATTTCCAGCGGCCGACCAACCCGCGCCGACAGGTCATCCAGCGACGCCTGGCCGATCAGCAACAGCGGGAAACCATCGGCAAAACCGACCCGCTCACCGATGTTCGCGTAATTTTGATCAACCTGCCGGGCCCGCTCTGCCGGCACCTGCACCAGGCGGCAAGGCCGGCCCAGCCAGTCACTCAGCCAGAGGGCGGCCGCATCACCGGCATCCGGCACCTGCAGGCTATCGCCCCAGACCGTCACACCGCGCAACTCGGCAGCCGCGCTCGGCAGCGCCACCAGCAAATCAGTGCGGCCGGCGACACTCAGGCGCACATGCTGCGCGTCCAGCCATTGCGCCTTAAGCTGAGTGAGCTGGGCCAAAAGCCGCTGAGTGAGAAACCGCCCACTGCTGGCATCGACTATCATCCAGCGACGGTCACCGCTGAGCCCCAAGGCATCCAACTGAGCCAGCTGTAGACTCTCACCCACCGCAGATTTCAGCGGAAAACGATACAAAGCACTGAGACTTAACATGCACACACTTCCTGCGCTGAAGAACATGACGGCACAAGCTACCCGAGCTTATCCAGTTTTGGCACTGGGACTGTTACTCAGTGCCTGCAGTGGCACCCCGCCGACTGACCTTGGTGTGCGCGAAGGCCATCTGACCAGCTGCCCACCAAGCCCCAATTGCGTCAGCAGCCAAGCCACCGACAGCGAGCACCAGATCGCGCCGTTGCCGCTCAGTGGCGACCCGGCGCAGGCCCGTGCCCGGCTCTTGACCCTGCTCGCCAGTCAGCCGCGCGCCAAGCTGGTGACTCAGCAAGACAACTACCTGAGAGCAGAATTTACCAGCCAGATCATGCGTTTTGTCGATGACGTGGAGTTTTTGATCGGCCCGCAGGCCATCGAGGTGCGCTCGGCATCGCGCCTGGGACGCTCCGACTTTGGCGTTAACCGTGAGCGGGTGGAACAACTGCGCCAGCAACTGAGCCGCCCCGAGTAACGCCGCGTCTCAGACTCTGTGCTGCGGCTTACTCGTCGAGCAGTAGCCGCTGGTGAACCATCTCCACCAGCTTGTCGGGCTGGAACTTGGACAGAAAATCGTCGCAACCCACCTTCTTCACCATCGCCTCGTTAAAGCTGCCGGACAGCGAGGTGTGCATCACCACGTACAAGCCTTTCAGGCGTGGATCGTTGCGAATCTCGGTGGTCAGCCGATAGCCGTCCATCTCCGGCATTTCCGCATCGGTAATCACCATCAGCAGTTTGGTCGGCACATCGATGCCGGCATCTGCCCACTTTTGCAGCAGGGTTAAGGCCTTTAACCCGTCGCCGGCCGAATGGGTTTGAATATCCAGTTGCGCCATGGTGTCTTTAAGCTGATTCATCGCCACCCGCGAGTCATCGACCAGCAGCACTTCACGCCCACGGGCTTTTTCCAGCAGCGGGTCTTCGAGTTTATCGGCGGAAATCTTGCTGCTCATCGGCGAGATTTCCGAGAGCACTTTCTCGACATCGATCACCTCGACAATCTGGTCATCGACCTTGGTGATCGCCGTCAGATAATGCTGGCGGCCCGCACCACCGGGCGGCGGCATCACCGCCTCCCAATTGAGGTTAAGAATGCGCTCCACCCCGCCAACCAAAAATGCCTGCACCGAACGGTTGTACTCGGTGACGATAATGGTGCTGGTTTCACTCGGCACTTGCGCGCGCATGCCAATCGCTTGCGACAGGTCGATGACCGGCAAGGTTTGACCGCGCAAACTGACCACCCCGCAGACGAAGGGATGACGCTGCGGCATCAAGGTCAACTTAGGCATCTGCAGGACTTCCTGCACTTTGAACACGTTGATGGCAAATAGCTGCCGACCGGCCAAACGAAACATTAAAATTTCGAGGCGGTTAGCGCCAACCAACTGAGTGCGTTGATTTACTGAGTCGAGAATGCCGGCCATCATGCGCTCCTGTTTCACTTTATCGATCTAGCCTAGCTCAAATAGCCACAGCTTAATGTATCGGCCATCGGTGCTGCATCTGAAGGCGCATAGCGGTAAGCCATCATGCGCGAAGCCCGGAGCAGAGGCCAACCAGAGTGGCCATTGACACATTCTAATCGCGCAACAGTGGCGAGTCCGCCGGCAAATGCACCCGCAAGGCAGCCGGCATGGCCGCAAACCGCAAGCGGCTGCTCTCCATCGGCTCACCGTCCAGGTTCATGTCCAGGCCTTCCGGGGCCTCGATTTCCAGCCAGGGCAGACGGGCATTCAGGGCCACGCTTTGCAAGCCGTTGATCCCGCCAGACAGCAGCGTGCCGAGGGTGCCGACCACATCTGCGGGGGCCGGCACTATGCACACATCCAGCAAACCATCATTGACTCGTGCCTGCGGACACAGCAGATGCCCGCCACCGGCCTGACGGCCATTGCCGATCCCCAGGGCGAGAAACTCACCCTCCCAGCTAAAGCCCGGCCCACTGAAGCGGCCAAAGGATGAATGCACTTCGGCGAAACGGGTCAAGCCAGTGAGAAAATACGCCGCCCCACCAAGCACGCGCTTGAGCTCTTCCGAGGTATTGGCGGTGACGTTGGAACCAAAGCCGCCGGTTGCCATATTGAGGAATACCTGGCCGTCGACCTCGCCCAGGTCGATCGCCTGCGCCGGCTGATCCAGCAAGGCCAATGCTGCCAAAGGTTCAAGTGGCACGCCGGCGGCACGGGCAAAGTCGTTGGCCGTACCCAGCGGCAACAGCGCCAGACTGGCGGTGGTTTTAGCCTGCGCCATCGCCTCGGCCACATCGCGCAGAGTGCCATCGCCACCACCGGCAATCAGGATGGGGTAACCCGCCTGCAGCGCCTCGTTGACTAGGCGCTGGGCATCGCCGGCCTCCCAGGTCAGCCGTACATCCAGTTGCCAGCCGTCCGCCCGACGCGCCATCACCGCTGCACGCACCTCGCTGTTGAGGGCTTGCTTGCCGTGCAGGATCAACAGCGCTTTAGGTTCGTGCATTGCAGCTTCCTCGAGGAGCGGCCCGGACAGTCCGCATCATCCCCCGAGGCGGGGCACGGGCGCATCCTTTGATGCTTTGCGAACGCGCATTCAATCTAATTAATCGATTAGTTAGACCGATATTTACGGTTTTTTAATCAATCAAAATTGATAGATCATACTGACAACGCCAACCGACGGCTGCAGCAACCCGCCCAGCTGGTCATTGATGAGGATACGCAGATGATCGAAGTACGCCCCTTCGCCGAACTCGGCGCTGCCAATCATGGCTGGCTGCAGGCTCGCCATCATTTCTCCTTCGCCGAATACTATGATCCGCAGCGGATGGACTGGGGCCAGTTGCGGGTGTGGAACGATGATGAAATCGCCCCGCACACCGGCTTCCCGAGCCATCCACACCGCGATATGGAAATCATCACCTACGTGCGCCAGGGCGCCATCACCCACCAGGACAACCTGGGCAACCAGGGCCGCACCGAAGCCGGCGATGTACAGGTGATGAGCGCAGGCAGCGGGATCGCCCACAGCGAATACAACCTGGAAGACAGCGCCACGCAGATCTTCCAGATCTGGATTCAACCCAATCAGACCGGCCTGCCACCCGCCTGGGGCGCCAAGCCGTTTCCCAGGGGTGAGCGCGCCGGGGCCTTTATCACCCTGGCCAGCGGTTATGCC
>MHZN01000180.1 GCA_001830395.1 Pseudomonadales bacterium RIFCSPLOWO2_12_59_9
CGGCTGAGCAGCCAGGCCAGCAGGGCACTGCCGAGCACCAGCGCCAGGCCGAGTTTGAACAGCAGGTCGCGCTGGGCCTGCAGCGCGAGATGGGAGCGCTCCAGCCCCTGTGTGACCCGTTGCTCGGCCAGTTCGCTCAGCTGTAGGCCCAATTCGTCGATCTTGTTCGACCGCTCGCTCTGGGCGCCCCGATACAGGCTGCGCGCCTCCTGATTCTGGTAGGCGCGGATCAATGGCAGCAATTGGCTGTCACGAACCTGGGTGAAGGCGCTGCGGACTTCTTCCAGCAGATCGAGGATGGTCTTGGCCTCAGTGTCGCCAGCCATCGCCTCGCGCAGGCGCTTCACCAGCTCATCGTTGAGTCCGGCGCGGCGGCGGATCTCGGCCTCATGTTGCTCCAGCTCGGCTCCAGGGCCGGCATTCATGGCCAGCAGCACGCTGGCGCGCGCGGCGGCGATATTGACGCGCAGCTCCTTGATGTCGGAAGCCCGCGCGTAACTCTGCTGAAACAGCAGCGCCTCGGCTTGCTGCAAGGCGACGAAGCGCTCCAGGCTTATATACAGCAGGCTGCCGAAGCCCAGAATCAACACGCCGAAAGCCAGCATCAACTTGCTGCCGATGCGCAGGCTCATCACATTGCCAGTCATGCTTGTCTCTCCTTGTGCCTATTTATGGCTCCGTACTCGTTAACTGTTGCGCCAAGTTGTAGCGCTTGGTAGCACGTAGGGTGGGCTTTAGCCCACCAAGGCCCTTACGTCCTGATGCGGTGGGCTGAAGCCCACCCTACGTTTTGCGTTCAACACGTAACTGGTACAGAGCCTTATTCATCGGCGGCGATGCGCAAGCTGGGGTCGCCCAGCAAGCGTGCGCCATCCAGTACCGTCCACTGCTCGGTTGTGACGCCGAGCAGATAGCTGGCGCGCACTCCGGAAAGATTGGCCAGCCCGCTTTGCAGGCTGTCGCGTTTGATCTGCACTATTCCCTCTACCCGGTCGATCAGCAGGCCGAACTCCATCTGCGGGCCCTGCAGGATGGCCAGAAAGTTTTTGTCCGACAGCCCGGCGATTGGCAGCTCGAAAAACACCCGCAGGTCGAGCACCGAGACGATATGCCCGCGCACATTGACTATCCCCAGCACGAAGGGCGGGGTATTGGGCAGCGGGGTGAACTGCGGCAGCGGCAGGACGCTGGCAATATGTTCGGTTTCGATGGCATAGACCTCGTCGCTGAGCTTGAAACACAGCACCTCAAGCCAGGCGTCCGGGTCTTCTTGGGTTACGTTTTTGGCCCATTCGCGGGTGCGTGCCTGCAGGCGCGCCTCGCGTTCCTGGGGGGCGATGGCGAAGCCCGCGTCGATGCGCCGCTCGAACTCGGTGAGCCGTTCGCGGATCAGGTCCCAGCGTTGCTCGTTGGCGTTTACTGGCTCGGGCATGGGTTGCGGTCCTCGACTAATTGTTCACAAAGCCGCAGTAATTGGCCGCAACTGAGGCCGTCGCCCTCTGCTAGCAACGCCTCCCGGGGGTGCTGCTGGAGCAGTTGCCGGCAGATCTGCAAGGCTTTGTTACTGGCACTCAGGCGGCCTTCGCTACGCAGCAGCCGGGCCTGGTGAAAGTGCGCCAGGATAAAATTCGGGTCCAGGTAGAGGCTCTTTTGCAGTGCCACCAAGGCGACCTTGGGCGTGTCGTTTTGCTGCGCCAGCAGGGCCATCAGCCAGTACGCGGTGGCGCAATTGGGTTCGAGCAGCAGGGCGCGCTGCAGCCAGTCTTCGGCCTCTGCGCTGTGCTGTTGATCGGCACAACTGCGGGCCATCAGCAGGCAGGCTTGAAGTTTTTGCGCCTGGCTCAGGCCGGCGCAGGCCAGGTACTCAAGCAGGGCTTGTTGGGCTTGTAGGTGCTGGCCGCTGGCTTGGGCTTGTCGCGCCAGTTGCCAGAGTTGCGCGTGGGCAGGCAGCGTGCCGAGTGACGGCTCGGTCGGGCAGTTGCTGGCGGCGGGCGGTTGCGTGGTTGAGCGTGGTGCGAGGTTGCCGCGGGGCGCTGGAATGCTGCTTGGCGCATGGCGCGTGGCCGTGGTAACGCTGGCCGGTGCTGGTGTACGCGGTTGCGGCCAGACCAATGGCGGGGCCGCGCTTGGCAGGTTTGCCAGTCGAGGGGCGGGCAGGTGGCTGTTGGCATTCAGCGCGTAGTTGCAGCCGGCCCAGAAACCGCTAAGGCCGGCCTGGGTGGCGATACCGGCTTCGACGGCGCTGAGCAACAGCAAGCCGTCGCTGGTCAGGCAGCTGAGCAGGCGGCGCAGGGTGACGGCCGCCCGCTCCGGCGAGAAGTACATCAGCACGTTGCGGCAGAGAATCAGGTCGACCTCGCTCAGGCCCTGCGCGGGATCGGGCAGCGGGCCGGTGGCCAGGTTGTGCTGGAGGAATTGGATGCGCTCACGCCACTGCGGCCGCACTTGCCAGAGCCGGCCCTTGGCTAGGAAGTAGTGCTGGCGAAACTCCTCCTCGTTACTGCGGAAGGCATTCTGGCCGTACTCGGCCTGTTTCGCGTGGCTGAGTGACTCGGCATTGAGGTCGCTGGCCAGCACCGTCAGTGACCAACTGGAGCGCTCTGCGCCGAGCAGCTGATCGAGCAAAAACAGCAGGCTGTAGGCCTCTTCACCTGTGCAGCAGGCGGCGCTCCAGACGCGCAAATAGCGCTGCCCGGCCCGGCGGCGGCGCTCCAATAATGGGCTTAAATATTCGCGGGCCAGCCAGTTGAGGGCTTCGGCATCGCGGCGGAAATAGGTTTCGCCGACGGTAAACGCGGGGGTCAGCGCCTGGATGCGGGTCTTGTCCCAGTCGGCGAAGGCCTGGGCCTCCAGCCATGCTGGCAGGTCGGTTACCGCCTGTTCGGCGGCCAGCAATTTGAAGCGGCGCAGTAGGTCTGCGCTGCGCTCGCCGGAGAAGTCCGCGCCCAGGTGCTGGTGGACCTTGCTGATCAGCACCTCGAGCACGCGTGGCGAGCACGGCAGCTCAACCAGGCTCATGGGCGCTCCCGTGGGCGGCGAGCGCGGCGGCCAGATGCTCTTCATCCGCGTCGCTGAGCACTTGCTCGACATCCTGGATCAGTAGGAGGCCCTCGGCGGTGCGCATCACGCCTTTGAGAAAGCTCGATGGCACCTGCGGATGGGGGGCCGGTGCGAAGTCTTGGGCGGCGCAACTCTGTACGGTTTCCACCGACTCGACCGGAATTAGCAGCTCGCGGCGCTGGGTCTTGAGCCAGAGGAAGGGCTGCCACAAGGTGCTGGGAGCCGCCGGCCAGGCGAAGCGCTGGGCCAGATTGACCACCGGCAGTAACCGCCCATGCACGTTAACCAGGCCGAGCACCGTGTTCGGCGCCCCTGGCAAGGGCGTGCAAATGAGTGCCGGCAGTACCCGCACGACTGTGTCGAGAGCTACCGCGAGGTGTTGCCCAGCCAGCCAAAAGGGCAGCACTAGGTATCTATCCATAGATATTTCCAGTTACCGCGAGTAATTAGCGTTTACCTTAGTTCAGTGTTCGCTCGCGTCCAGTATTGTGTTTCGCTGGCGCTGGTATTCCGGCGCGCAGCGGTGGCGTCAATTGCCGGCATGGCGTTGCCGCGCTGGACCAACGCTTGGGCGGCCAGCGGCACTATTTTTTTTCGGGCTGGGGGCGGGCAGGGCTGTGCGGGGCTGGTTAGCGCCCGCGCAGTGGCCAGTTAGGTGCGCTTAGAAGCGCTCGGCGATGATCCGGAAGGGATAGTTGCTGGGTGTGTAGCCGCCGATTTTGCGTTTAGGCAGTTTGATTGGTTTTTGCGCCGGCAACTCCTGATAGGGAATATGCGCCAGCAGGTGGTTGATGACATTCAGCCGCACGCGCTTCTTGTCTTCCGAGAGCGCCATATTCCAGGGCGCCCAGGAGGTGTCGGAGGCGGCGAACATGTCGTCGCGGGCCTTGGTGTAGTCGTCCCAGCGGTTGTACGACTTGATGTCCATGGCCGTCAGCTTCCAGGTCTTGCGCCCATCGCTGATGCGCCCTTCAAGGCGGCGGCTTTGCTCCTCGGGACTGACCTCCAGCCAATACTTGAGCAGGATAATCCCGGACTCGACGATGTTGCGCTCGAACAGCGGCACGGCCTCGAGGAACTTCTGGCTTTGCTCTTCGCTGCAAAAGCCCATCACCCGTTCAACGCCGGCGCGGTTGTACCAACTGCGATCAAAAATCACCACTTCACCGGCGGCCGGCAGGTGCTGTATGTAGCGCTGTATGTACATCTGGGTTTTTTCCCGCTCGGTCGGCGCTGGCAGTGCCACCACCCGAAACACTCGCGGGCTGACTCGCTCGGTAATGGCCTTGATGGTGCCGCCTTTGCCGGCGCCATCGCGGCCTTCAAACACCACTATGACTTTCAGACCCTTGGCCACCACCCACTGCTGCAACTTGACCAGTTCAATGTGCAGCAGCTCCAGCTCGCGCTCATAGTCCTGGCGACCCAGCTTGACGCTCTTGTCCGGTTCAGTTGAGGGCTTGGGGTGTTTTTTCTTGTCTTTGCTCATCTGCGCTCCATTCGTTCAAGTGTGGGCCGCCTGTTGCGGTCACTGTTGCCGTGAGTCAGGGCTGGCGGTGTTCGGCCCACTTGGCTGGCGTCGGCTGCCAGCCTTGCAGCAGGGTCAGCAGTTCCTTGGCACTGCTACTGCTTTGCAGCATAGCGCGGTGCTCGGAACGGACAAATCCTTCGCCCACCAGATGATCGAGAAAGCTACAGAGTTTGCCGAAAAAACCATTGACCTCCAGCAAGCCTAACGGCTTTTGGTGGTAGCCCAGCTGGGCCCAGGTCCAGACTTCAAACAGCTCCTCCAGGGTGCCCAGGCCGCCGGGCAGGGCGATAAAGGCATCGCTGAGTTCGGCCATGCGTGCTTTGCGGGCGTGCATGCCGTCGACCACTTCCAGACGGGTTAAGCCGTTGTGGCCGATCTCTGAGCGCTCCAGGCTCTGCGGGATGATGCCGATCACTTCGCCGCCGGCGGCTAATGCGGCATCCGCGACTAGGCCCATCAAACCGACCGCGCCTCCGCCATAAATCAAGCGAATGCCCTGGGTGGCCAGGGTGCGCCCGAGCGCCACTGCCGCCTGGGCATAGATTGGATTGCTACCGCTGCTGGCGCCGCAAAAGACGCAGATAGAACGTAACGACATGCCGGGCTCCTGAGGGTGGTCAGGGCTCAGACTAACGGGTGTCGGGAGCCCCACCAAGGGCTTCGCGGCGTGCTCAGGTTTTGGGTTTGCCCAGACCTTGCCAGTGCTTGCCGCCGATCATGATAAAGCGCAGCTGCTCGGTGATTTTCGCTTCGGCGGTCAAGTGCGCCGGTAGTGAGGCGGGCGGCGGGTCGATCAGCTCGGGCAGGGTGGCGAACACGGTTTTCACCACCAGGTCGGCGAGCACGTCCATGGCCGCATCATCGAGGTGCGGCATCTTGCTCATCAGTTTCAGGTCGGCGGCCAGGTCATCGGTAATGCGCTGGCGCAGGGCACTGAGAAACTGGCGCACCGGTTGCGAGCCACCGTATTGCTCGCGGGCGAGAAACAAAAACTGGGCACGGTTACTGGTCACCGAGTCGATGAAGATCCGAGCGCTGGCCTCGATCATCCCGCCCAGTTCGAACTCGTTGCGGCGCACCGCGCGTAGGGTGTCACGAAAGGTCTCGCCGACCTCGGCCACCAGCGCCAGGCCCAGTTCGTCCATGTCGTGGAAGTGCCGGTAAAAGCCGGTGGGCACTATGCCGGCCAGACGGGTGACCTCGCGCAGGCTCAGGCTGCCAAACCCGCGGCCGCCGTCCATCAGGCTGCGCGCGGCGGCCATCAAGGCTTGGCGGGTTTGCAGTTTTTGTTCGGCGCGGGGCGAGGACATGGTCGGTGGGCTTCCTTGGCAAGGCCAGCACTCTACCAAAAGCACGCGCGCAGCGTCGAACCCATGGCGGGTCGCCAGAGTAATTAAGTGAACAGTTGTTGACTGAAACTCAGGGCTTCTGGCATTTTAGTGAACAATTGTTCACTGAGATTGCAGTTATGGCTTTAATTCCCTTGGCATGGGCGCGCGCCGCCAGCGGGCTGTTGCGTCCAATGCGGGCGCTGGTGGCCCAAGCCTGGTTGCGCGAGGCGGATGTCGATCTGCTGCTGCAGGTGCTGCATCCGGCGTGGCGCCTGAATCGGGTGCTGGCCCAGGTCGAGGGGCGCGAATGGGTGGCCGAGGACATGCTGGCGCTGACCCTGCGCTGCAACGGCAATGCCGGCGCCTGGCAGCCGGGTCAGCATCTGCAACTGTTGCTCGAGCAGGCCGGGGTGCGCCTCAGCCGCAGTTACAGCCTGACGGCGGTGCATGGCGATGGCCGGATCGAACTGGCGATCAAGCGCCAGCCGGGCGGGCGGCTGTCCAATTATTTGCTCGATCATTTGGCCGTTGGCCAGGTGCTCGAACTGGGCCAGGCCAGTGGCAGCCTGCAGTGGCCGCGGACGGCGGGTGCGGGCGTGCTGTTACTGGCTGCCGGCAGTGGTATCACGCCCTTGCTGGGCTTGCTGCGCCAGGCCTTGGCCGAAGGATTCAGTGCGCCCGTGACCTTGCTGCATTACGTGCGCAGCCGCAGTCAGCGGGCCTTCAACCGCGAGTTGCAGGGCTTACAGCTGCTGTACCCGAACCTGCGGGTGCGCTGGGCCATCAGCGCAGAACCAGCGACGCTGGATGAGTTGTCCGGGCGCTTTCAGGCCAGTCATCTAACCGGCTTGCCGGGCTCCAGCGTGCTGGTCTGCGGGCCCTACGGTTTTGTCGCCAGCGTGCGTCAACAGTGGGCCGGCGAGTTGCAAAGCGAGGCCTTTAGCCTGCCGCCCGCCGCGCCAGCTGCGGGCTTGCAACCGTTGCAGCTGCAGTTTGCCCGCAGCCAGTTGCGGGTCACCGGTGACAACGCCAGCAGTCTGCTCGTGCAGGCCGAGCAGCATGGCTTGCGGCCGGCCCACGGTTGTCGCCAG
>MHZN01000181.1:0-5046 GCA_001830395.1 Pseudomonadales bacterium RIFCSPLOWO2_12_59_9
GCGGTGACTAATAAGCCGCGCTCACGCAGCAGCGCCGACAGTTGCAGGGCACGGGCGCTGTCGCCAATCAGAATCGGCTGAATCGGCGTGAAGCTGTCCATCAGCGTCAGGCCAATCTCGGCCGCACCCTGGCGAAAGCGCACAATCAAATTGTTGAGATGTTCGCGGCGCCAGCCTTCGCTGCGCAGCAGCTCCAGGCTTTTTAGCGTCGCGCAAGCCACCGCCGGCGGTTGGCTGGTGGTGTAGATATAAGGGCGGGCGAACTGGATCAGGGTTTCGATCAGCTCCTCGCTGCCGGCCACGAAGGCGCCGGCGGTGCCGAAACCCTTACCAAGGGTGCCGACCAACACCTGCACATCCTCCAGGCCCAGACCGAAATGCTCGACTATGCCGCCACCCGTGGCGCCCAGCGGGCCGAAGCCGTGGGCGTCATCCACCAGCAGCCAGGCGTCTTTTTCCTTGGCCGCAGCGCAGAGCGCTGGCAAGTCGGCCAAATCGCCGTCCATGCTGAACACACCATCGGTAACCACCAGGGTGTTGCCGCTGGCCTTGTCCAACCGACTGGCGAGGCTCGCCGCATCGTTGTGCAAATAACGGGAGAACCGCGCGCCGCTGAGCAAGCCGGCATCCAGCAGGGAAGCGTGATTGACCCGGTCTTCCAGCACTGTATCGCCACGCCCGACCAGCGCTGTGACGGCGGCCAAGTTGGCCATATAACCGGTGGAAAACAGCAAGGCGCGCGGGCGGCCGGTGAACTCGGCCAGCGCCTCTTCCAACTCATGGTGCGGGCTGCTGTGACCTATCACCAGATGGGAAGCGCCGCCACCGACGCCCCACTTGGCCGCACCTTGCTGCATGGCGGTGATCACCTCAGGGTGACAGGCCAACCCCAGATAATCATTCGAGCAAAAGGCCAACAACGGCTGACCATCGACCAGTACCAGCGGCGCCTGCGGGCTTTGCAGCTGAGGGCGCTGGCGATACAGATGGGCGGTACGGCGTTCGCTGAGGCGAGTGGCGAGATCGAAGCTCATTGGCATTCCTGGTGGCGCTGTTTCTATCCACCCAACTGATGATCAAACGGCGGCGTTATAGAACTGCTGCGAACCGCGCTGCTCCACCAAGGCCTGCTCGATGGCGGCTTGATGCACTTCGTCGGCGTACTCTTCGCGGGCTTCCGGCTGGATGCCGAGGCGGGCGAACAGCTGCATGTCCTTGTCGGCCTGCGGATTGGCGGTGGTCAGCAGTTTGTCGCCGTAGAAGATCGAGTTAGCCCCGGCCAGGAAGGCCAGCGCCTGCATCTGCTCGTTCATCGCCTCGCGGCCGGCCGACAGCCGCACATGGGACTGCGGCATAAGGATGCGCGCCACGGCCAGCATGCGGATAAAGTCGAACGGATCGACCTCCTCGGCATTCTCCAGCGGCGTGCCCTTGACCTTGACCAGCATATTGATCGGCACCGACTCGGGATGCTCGGGCAAGTTGGCCAGCTGAATCAGCAGCCCGGCGCGGTCATCCAGCGACTCGCCCATGCCGAGAATGCCGCCGGAGCAGATCTTCATCCCGGCGTCGCGCACATAACCCAGGGTCTGCAGGCGCTCGCCGTAGGTGCGGGTGGTGATGATGCTGGTGTAGAACTCTGGCGAGGTGTCGAGGTTGTGGTTGTAGTAATCCAGCCCGGCGCCGGCCAACGCAGCGGTCTGCTCCTGATCGAGCTTACCGAGGGTCATGCAGGTTTCCAGGCCCATGGCCTTGACGCCTTTGACCATTTCCAGCACATAGGGCATGTCTTTCGCCGAGGGATGCTTCCAGGCGGCGCCCATGCAAAAACGGGTGGAGCCTATGGCTTTGGCACGGGCGGCTTCCTCCAGCACTTTTTGCACTTCGAGGAGTTTTTCTTTCTCCAGCCCGGTGTTGTAGTGGCCGGACTGCGGGCAGTATTTGCAGTCTTCCGGGCAGGCGCCGGTTTTGATCGACAGCAGCGTCGACACCTGCACCCGGTTGGCGTTGAAATGCCCGCGGTGCACCGTTTGCGCCTGAAACAACAGGTCATTGAACGGCTGTTCGAACAGCGCCTTAACCTCGGCGAGGGACCAATCGTGACGCAGGTTCGAGCTGAGGGTGCTGCTGGCTGAGGCGCTCATGGGTTGTTCCTTATTAGTAGTCGCTGGCTGCTAAAGTGAAATGGCAGCCCACGGATATTGGGCATGGCTTGGCATAGATAGTTAGGGAAGCTTTATGCGCTGTCAACCTACCGGTGGCAAGGCGGTTTACAACTGGTTAAAAACCAACCAGCACTGCCTGCTGTGCGACGAACCCAGCGACAGCCCGCTTGCCCTGTGTGGCGACTGTGAAGCCGAGCTGCCGTGGCTCGGCAGCCACTGCTTAAACTGCGCGCTGCCCCTGCCCTGTGCCGGCTTGAGCTGCGGCGCTTGCCTAAAACGACCACCGAGCTTCACTCGGGTCGAGGCCGCCTGGCGTTACAGCTTCCCGGTCGACAGCCTGATCACTCGCTTCAAACATCGGGCGCAATGGCCATTGGGACGTCTGCTCGCCGAGCTTTTGTCACATCACCTGCAACATGCCTTTAGCGAAGGGCTGGCCAAAGCCGATTTGCTGCTGCCGGTGCCCCTGTCGCGCCAGCGCTTGCGGCAACGCGGCTTCAATCAGGCCCAGATGCTGGCCGACTGGCTCAGCCACAGCCTGCAACTGCCGCAGGCCAGCGAGCTGTTAGTGCGCACCCACGACAGCCCGGCGCAGCAACAGCTGACGGCCGCCGAGCGCAAACGCAACCTGCGTCGAGCCTTTGCCTTAACCGATCAGGCGCCTATCAAGGGCCGCCATGTGGCGCTGATCGACGACGTGCTGACCACCGGCGCCACCGCCGAAAGCATCGCCCGCCTGCTGCGCAAGGCCGGCGCCGCGCGGGTGGATGTCTATTGCCTGGCACGCACGCCAAAGCCCGGCGAAGGTTAAACGAGTAGACTGCAACCTTATCTCTTGTGGACTAACGCGCATGTCGCATCCCTTTGCCGCACTGACTCCTGACCTGGTGCTGGACGCCGTTGAGAGCATTGGTTATCTGTCCGACGCCCGCGTGTTGGCGCTGAACAGCTACGAGAACCGCGTCTATCAAGTCGGCATCGACGAGCAGCAACCGCTGATTGCCAAGTTTTATCGCCCCGAGCGCTGGAGCGATGCGGCGATTCGTGAAGAGCACAGCTTCAGCCTGGAGCTCAGCGAGCTGGAAGTGCCGGTAGTCCCGCCGATCGTGCGCGACGGCGAAACCCTGTTCGAGCACGCCGGCTTTCGCTTCGCGCTGTTCCCCCGGCGTGGCGGCCGGGCACCGGAGCCGGGCAATCTGGATCAGCTGTACCGCCTCGGCGGTCTGCTCGGGCGCATGCATGCGATAGGGGCGATCAAGCCTTTTGTGCACCGCGAGGTCACCAGTGTCAGCCATTTTGGCGATGCTTCCCTGGCCACCTTGCTGGAAGGCAATTTCATTCCGCGCAGCCTGCAAGCCACCTATCAAACAGTCGCAAGCGAACTGCTCACGCGCCTGCACAGCTTGTTTTCCGGCACTTCCTACACGCCGATTCGCGTGCATGGCGATTGCCATCCGGGCAACCTGCTATGCCGTGACGACAGCTTTCATATGGTCGATCTGGATGACTGCCGCATGGGCCCGGCGGTGCAGGATTTGTGGATGATGCTCGGCGGCGGCGAGCGCTATGAGCGGTTGGCGCAATTGTCGGAGCTGATGGAAGGCTACCAGGAGTTTCACGACTTCAACCCCCGCGAACTGGGCCTGATCGAAGGCCTGCGCTCCTTGCGCATCATGCATTACAGCGCCTGGCTGGCACGCCGCTGGGATGACCCGGCGTTCCCGCTGAACTTCTCCTGGTTTGGCAGCGAGCACTATTGGAACGAACAAATCCTGCTGCTGCGCGAGCAACTGTCGGCGCTGGATGAAGAGCCGCTACGGCTGTTCTAAACCACGCTCTAAACCATGACTGGCGGCAAACAGTTTTGTAGGGTGGGCTTTAGCCCACCAGCGCTGGATAAGGGCCTCGGTGGGCTAAAGCCCACCCTACGTTTGCACCCAACACGTAACGGGTACAGAGCCTTGTTTAACACCCCTGCTGGCAAATACCGGCAGCATCCATATCAAGGATTGTGCATGCACAGCGTCAACCTGCGCCGCGGCTATCTGCTGGGGATTTGCGCCTACGCGATCTGGGGCTTGTTCCCGCTGTATTTCAAGCTGCTGGCCCAAGTGCCGTCCGCCGAGATTGTGGTGCACCGGGTGCTTTGGTCGGCGCTGTGCGGCTCGTTATTGCTGCTGGTATGGAAACACCCCGGCTGGTTGCGCGAGCTGCGCGCCCATCCACAACGCTTGCTGGTGCTGACGGCCAGCGGCCTGCTGATTGCCAGCAACTGGCTGCTGTATGTCTGGGCGGTTAATCACGATCAGATGCTGGCCGCCAGCCTCGGCTACTACATCAACCCACTGGTCAATGTGCTGCTGGGCATGCTGCTGCTCGGTGAGCGCTTGCGCCGCCTGCAATGGTTGGCGGTGGGGCTGGCGGGGTGCGGGGTCTTGCAGCAACTGTGGCTGCTGGGCAACTTGCCCTGGTTGTCGCTGGCGCTGGCGTTGACCTTTGGCTTTTATGGTGTGATCCGTAAAAAAGCCCCGGTCGCCGCCCTGCCCGGCCTGGTGGTGGAAACCTGGCTACTGCTGCCGCTGGCGCTGCTGTGGCTGCTGCTCAACCCCAAAGCGGTGAGCGCCCAGGCGGCATTCTGGCACGACAGCACGGCGCTCTGGCTGCTGGCCGCCGGACCCATCACCCTATTACCGCTGCTGTGCTTTAACGCCGCCGCCCGCCATCTACCCTACACCACCCTGGGCTTTTTGCAGTACCTGGCGCCAACCCTGGTGCTGCTGCAGGCGGTGTGGCTATTTGATGAGCATCTGGACGCCAACAAGCTGCTGGCCTTCGGCTTTATTTGGGCCGGCTTGCTGGTCTATAGCCTCGATGCCTGGAT
>MHZN01000181.1:5111-8600 GCA_001830395.1 Pseudomonadales bacterium RIFCSPLOWO2_12_59_9
TGTGGCTACTACTCCCAAGCTTATCCACAGAACGATCCCCGGTAATTGTCCATAAGCCGGCAAAAATTGCTTATTTTTCAACCACAAAGGGCAAAGCCGCGGAACACTACGGCCTGCCGTGAGACTCCCCAGCTTATCCACAGCTCTAGCCACACAGAAGGTGGATAGTTGTTAAACCTCGGTGCGCAGGCTTAGCTCGACCATCAGGTCGTCGGCCAAGGCTTCGAGCTTCTCTTGCAACACCTCAAGTTTCAGGGTCAGCGGCACGGCCAGCAGCGCCTCGCAATGAAACAACGGTTCGCTGCTCATCGGCGCCGGTCGCACTTCGGTCTGCAGGCTTTCCAGGTTGACCCCGTGCTCGCTGAGCAGGCGAGTAATGTCGCGCACTATCCCCGGCCGATCATTGCCGACCAGCTCCAGCAGAATCGGCTTCCAGGTGCAGGACGGATCTATCCCGCTTTGCGCCAGCAGCACCCGAATCCCTTGGGCGCTCAGGGCCTGCAGTGCCTCGACCAACTCGTCGTAGGCCTCGGCCGGCACCGCCACCTTGAGAATCCCGGCGAACTGCCCAGCCATCCGCGACATACGGCTCTCCAGCCAGTTACCGCCATGGGCGGCGATGCATTGCGCGACTTTTTCCACCAGCCCCGGTTGGTCGGGGGCTATTACCGTCAAGACCAGATGATCCACTGTCGTCTCCTTAATGCAGCCTGTAGTGATAGATCCAGCCTAGTCGCTCAATTGCCCGGCAGCGCCAACCAATAGCTGTAATAGACCTCATCGCGAACATAGCCCAAACGCTCATACAGCGCCTGCCCGGCCAGGTTGGTCTTCGCCGTTTCCAGCTGCAAACCGCAGGCACCAGAGGCCTGGGCATGCTCACGGGCAGCATTCATCAGCGCTTCAGCAACCCCTTGGCGACGGGCGCTGGGCGCCACATACAGGTCGCTCAGCAGCCACGAACTTGCCAGCGCCAAGGACGCCTGCAACGGATACAGCTGCACAAAGCCCTGGGCGGCGCCCTGTTGATCACGGGCAATAAACAATTGCGCATCGCCCTGGCTTAGCCGGGCCTGCAAAAAGCTGCGAATTTCCGCAACCGACCGGGGCACCTGATAAAACTCCAGGTAGCCGGCAAACAGCGGCAGCAGGGCTTCAAGATCATGGAGAGTGACTGCAGTAACCGACATAAATGCCTCGAAATAAGGGATTCAGGCCAGTATAGCCAGGCGGCTCCGGGTGACCATAAGATCGCTGTTAGTCGCGAAGCGACTGTCACCCGCTGATTTTTTCAGCTGCATCATGTAGTATCCGCCGCCTCTACTACATGGCCGCCCGGCCCCGGTTTAGAACCTATTCAAGGTCGTCGCTCACGATGTAATTGCGCCGCCTGCAACAGAGCTTAAATAGGTTCTTTAGAGTTGATTTCGACAGAGAGAGGCAAGCAATGACTCAGCGCGTTCAAGTCGGTGGCCTGCAGGTCGCCAAAGTCCTGTTCGACTTCGTGAACAACGAAGCGATTCCCGGTACCGGCATTGCAGTCGAGCAGTTCTGGGCGGGCGCCGAAGAGGTCATCAATGACCTGGCGCCGAAAAACCGCGCCCTGCTGGCCAAGCGTGACGCTATCCAGGCGCAGATCGACGGCTGGCACCAAGCCCGCGCTGGTGTAGCGCACGACGCCGCCGCTTACAAAGCCTTCCTGCAAGAAATCGGCTACCTGCTGCCGGAGCCGGCGGATTTCAGCATCACGACTGAAAACGTCGACGAAGAAATCGCCCGTCTGGCCGGCCCGCAGCTGGTAGTGCCGGTGATGAACGCCCGCTTCGCCTTGAACGCCTCGAACGCCCGCTGGGGCTCGCTGTACGATGCCCTGTACGGCACCGACGTGATCAGCGAAGCCGATGGCGCCGAAAAAGGTAAAGGCTACAACAAGGTTCGCGGCGACAAAGTCATCGCCTACGCCCGCGCCTTCCTCGACCAAGCCGCGCCATTGGCCGCCGGCTCCCACGTCGACTCCACTGCCTATCGCATTGAAGCCGGCAAGCTGGTGATCAGCCTCAAAGGCGGCAGCAACAGCGGCCTGCAAGACGACGCTCAGCTGATCGGTTTCCAGGGCGAAGCTGCCGCGCCGACCGCTATTTTGCTCAAGCACCACGGCCTGCACTTTGAAATCCAGATCGACGCCACCACCCCAGTCGGCCAGACCGACGCCGCCGGGGTTAAAGACGTTCTGATGGAAGCCGCCCTGACCACCATCATGGACTGCGAAGACTCGGTCGCCGCCGTCGATGCTGACGACAAGGTAGTCATCTACAAAAACTGGCTCGGGCTGATGAAGGGCGACCTGGCGGAAGAAGTCGCCAAAGGCGGCACGACCTTCACCCGCACCATGAACCCGGATCGCGTTTACAGCGCCATCAACGGTGGCAGCCTGACCCTGCACGGTCGCTCGCTGCTGTTCGTGCGTAACGTCGGCCACCTGATGACCATCGACGCCATCGTCGACAAAGACGGCTTCGAAGTACCGGAAGGCATCATGGACGGCCTGGTTACCAGCCTGATCGCCCTGCATGACCTGAAAGGCAACAGCACCCGTAAAAACAGCCGCACCGGCTCGATGTACATCGTTAAGCCGAAGATGCACGGCCCGGAAGAAGCCGCGTTCACCAACGAGCTGTTCGGCCGCATCGAAGACGTGCTGGGCATGACCCGCAACACCCTCAAAGTCGGCATCATGGACGAAGAGCGGCGCACCACCGTCAACCTCAAGGCTTGCATCCAGGCCGCCAGCGAGCGCGTGGTGTTTATCAACACCGGCTTCCTCGACCGCACCGGCGACGAGCTGCACACCTCCATGGAAGCCGGCGCCATGGTCCGCAAAGGAGCCATGAAAACCGAGAAGTGGATCGGCGCTTACGAAAACTGGAACGTCGATATCGGCCTGGCTTGCGGCCTGCAAGGTCGCGCCCAGATCGGCAAAGGCATGTGGGCCATGCCCGACCTGATGGCCACCATGGTCGAGCAGAAAGTTGCCCACCCACTGGCCGGCGCCAACACCGCTTGGGTGCCATCGCCAACCGCCGCCGCCCTGCACGCCATGCACTACCACCAGGTTGACGTGTTCGCCCGTCAGGCCGAACTGGCCAAGCGTCCACGCGCCTCGGTGGACGACATTCTGACCATCCCGCTGGCGCCTAACACCGACTGGACTGCCGCCGAAGTGCAGAACGAGCTGGACAACAACGCCCAGGGCATCCTCGGCTACGTTGTTCGCTGGATCGACCACGGCGTCGGCTGCTCGAAAGTGCCGGACATCAACGACATCGGCCTGATGGAAGACCGCGCCACCCTGCGCATCTCCAGCCAGCACATCGCCAACTGGTTGCGCCACGGCGTGGTCAGCCTTGCGCAAGTGATGGAAAGCCTCAAGCGTATGGCGCCGGTGGTTGATCGACAGAACGCGGGCGACGCCCAGTACCGCCCATTGGC
>MHZN01000182.1:0-415 GCA_001830395.1 Pseudomonadales bacterium RIFCSPLOWO2_12_59_9
CCTTCGCCGGCCCCGATCGCTTGCAGCGGTTGGGCGGCTTGCAGGCTGGCGCTGGCTAGCAGGGCGGTGGTGAGTGCGCTGAGTAACGCGGTTTTATGCACGATCATTGGAATTCCCTTTTGTTGGTATTGGTCGGGGCAGTTGAACGTCGTGGTGCTTGGCCCTTGCGGGCTTTTTGTGGTTATTAAATGTTAGAAGCTGTTGCGCTTTTGTCTGTTTTGGCCGCGTTTTTAGCTGGCTGGCTAGACCAACGGCTGGCCGTGACGGGCCATGATGTGGCGCACCACGCTGTAGTCTTGCAGCGAGTCGCTGGACAGGTCCTTGCCGTAGCCCGAGCGTTTCAAGCCGCCGTGGGGCATTTCGCTGACCAGCATGAAATGGCTGTTGATCCAGGTGCAGCCGTACTGCAGGCGGG
>MHZN01000182.1:466-15725 GCA_001830395.1 Pseudomonadales bacterium RIFCSPLOWO2_12_59_9
GGCCGTATTCGGAGTCGTTGGCCCAGTCCACCGCTTGCGCCAGCTCGTCGAAGCGGGTGACCGTGACCACCGGACCAAACACCTCGCGCTGGACTATTTCATCGCCTTGTTTGCAACCGGCCAGCAGGGTCGGTTGATAGAAAAACCCCGGCCCGGAGTGGGCGGCGGCGCCGGTGACCCGCTCGATATGCGGCTGGCCGAGGGCGCGCTCGACAAAGCTGGCCACCCGGTCGCGCTGGCGGGCGCTGATCAATGGGCCGAGTTCGTTGTCTGCGTCATTTTTGCGGGCGAAGCGCAGGCTGGCCACCGCATCGCCCAGCTCGCTGACCAGCCGATCGTGAATGCCGGCTTGGGCGTAGATGCGGCAGGCGGCGGTGCAGTCTTGCCCGGCATTGTAGTAGCCGTAGCTGCGCACGCCTTGCACCACGGCATCGAGGTCGGCGTCGTTGCAGACAATCACCGGCGCCTTGCCGCCCAGTTCCAGGTGGGTGCGTTTGAGGGTTTTGGCCACGGCCTGGAGGACTTTCTGGCCGGTGACTATGTCGCCGGTCAGCGACACCATGCGCACTTTCGGGTGGCTGACCAGATGGCTGCCGACCCCTTCGCCGCCGCCACAGATGATATTGATCACGCCGCGGGGCAGCAGTTCGGCCAGCGCCGGCGCGAGTGCCAGAATCGATAAAGGGGTGTGTTCGGAGGGCTTGAATACCAGGGTATTGCCGGCGGCCAGCGCCGGGGCAATCTTCCAGGCAGCCATCATCAGCGGGTAGTTCCAGGGCGCGATGGAGGCCACCACCCCGATCGGGTCACGGCGCACCATGCTGGTGTAGCCCGGCAGGTATTCGCCCGCCAGCTGGCCTTGCTGGCAGCGCACCGCGCCGGCAAAGAAGCGGAATACATCGACTGTGGCGCTCAGGTCATCCTGGCGTGCCAGGTGCAACGGCTTGCCGCAATTCAGCGCTTCCATCCGCGCCAGGGGGGCGGCGCGTTGCTCGATGGCATCGGCGATCGCCAGTAATACGGCCGAGCGTTGTGCGGGGGTGGTCCGTGACCAGCTGCTGAAGGCCCGGTGCGCGGCCAGGATGGCGGTTTCGACCTGCTCGATCGAGGCCTCACGAATCTGTGTGAGGGTTTCGCCGCTGGCCGGATTGATGATTGCCTCGGGCATGCCGGCGCCGGCGACCAGTTCACCGTCGATCAACAGCTCGCTATAGAAGGGCGTGGAAGTCATCTCGCCAGCCATCAGCCGTACTCTTTTTATTATTGGTCGGGGCTGACGGTGCTTGAGCTGATTGCGCCGGCACCGGTCGCCCGCATTAGGGTTACCAGAGACTAGAGCGCGGGGTTGATCCCTACAAATGCTAAATACTGAAAGCTACGTTCGATTAAATAGATAGCTTGCGGCCGGCGGGCTGCTCGCGGGCCACGGTCAGGAACGGCGCGACCAAGGCTGGGCGTGCCGCACCACGGCGCCAGGCGAGGCCGACATCCAGGGTCTGGGTCAGGTCGACCAATGGCCGGGCCTCGATGATGTCGCCTTCCAGCGACCAGGGCCGGTAGGTCATGTCGGCTTGAATCGATAAGCCCAGGCCTGCGGCCACTAGGCTGCGCACCGCTTCGGTGGAGCCGGTGCGCAGGGTGATGTTGGCCTGCAGGCCGGCTTGGGCCCAGATGCGCTGGCCATTGAGGCCCATTTCATCGACGTTTAATTGGATCAGTGGCTGGCTGGCAACGTCGGCCAGGCTGATGCTGTCGTGCTCCAGCAGTGGGTGCTGGGCCGGCAGCCAAAGGCGTTGCGGCGAGTGGGTGAGCACCTCGGTTTGCAGGGCGTGGCGGTCTTCGAGGTTGGACAGAATCAATACGCCCACATCGATTTCACCGCTGATCAGCAAGTGCTCGATATAGGGGCGCTCATCTTCGATCACGCGGATCTCGACGTTGGGGTAGGCGCGCTGAAAACGGGTGATCAGGTCGGCCAGGTAGTAACCGGCCACCAGGCTGGTCACGCCTACGGTCAGCTGTCCAGCCACTTGGTCGGTGCTCTGCTGCAGGCTGCGTTTGGCATTGTCGACCGAGGCCAGAATCAAATGGGCCTGGCGCAAAAACTGATGGCCCTGGTGGGTCAGGCTCATGCCCTTGGCATGGCGGTTGAACAGGCTGACGCCGATATCGGCTTCCAGTTGCTGGATCGCCAGGGTCAGGGTCGACTGGGAGATAAACACCGCTTGCGCTGCGGCGGAAATCGAGCCGGTTTCGGCGACGGCAATAAAGTGGCGAATCTGGCGCAAGGTCATCATGGCGAGTTACCGGCAGCGAAGCCGGGGTTGCCTCGGCTTTATCGATAAGCCTGAGTGTATATCTTTTTTTTAGAATGCTGCTTGGCGGGCATGCTCTGCGGTAGCGGGCGCGGATTGTTGGCGCCGTATCGGCAACGCAGGTAGTTTTTCAATGGCCTGTTAGAGCAGTGGCTGTGAGTTTTCGGTGTTGTGGATGCGGGCCGTCAGTTCGTCCCAGCGGCTCAGCAGTTTGGGGCTGTGGGTGATTTTTTTACCGGGCGCCTTGGCCAGGTAAATCCCTTCGGCATTGAAGGCGTAAACCGGCAGCAGGTCTTTGCGTTCGGCCGCCGGCAGAATCGCACCGATCAGGTTGTCGAGGATCAGTGGCTGATCCTGGGGGCTTTTGTAGTAAGCCAGCACCATGTGGGCGCTGTCGCGGGCCTTGACGTAAGTCAGGCGCAGTCGCTCGGCGGGAATGCCCATTTTTACCAGGCTAAAATACTTGGCGATGGCGAAGTCTTCGCAATCGCCCTGGCCACTGCTGAGGGTTTCGCTCGGCGTTGCCCAGTATTCTTCGGTGCCCCAGGCTTGCTGGTCGCTGATATAGCTGACTGAGCCGTTGATCAGCTGGTTGACGGCCGTCAGCTTGCCTTCCTCATCCAGTGTGCTGCCGTGTTCGAGCAGGTTGTTCCAGCTGCTCAGGCGGGCCTGGGCGCTGCTTGCGGCCAGCCCGGTGGCGCCTATAGGTTCGCTGCCCGCGAGGGCGGGCGCACCGAGCAGGCAAAGCAGCAGCGCAAAGGCGCTGCGGCGGGCAGGCAAAGTCAGGCGCTGGACGCGCTGCAATAGCGTGTTCCGGGTGTGCGGGTGTGCGGTGGTCATCAATTGCTCCGGGCGCTGCAAAATTTTGACGTTGTAATAGTGGCGCTTTGAGCAAAGCAAAAAACTTTCCAGCTTTTCGTAACTGGTGGATAAACAAGGGAAAACTTTGAGGATGTACGGTTTAGCCGCGCGGTTTAGTGTCAAATTTATGCATAGAGTTCAATTTTTATCTCGGCACTCTAATGCTGCCAACGCTGGTGCGCTGACAAAACGACGTGAACTGCATCCTGTTTCAGGAAAATCTATTGGCGGCTTGCTGTGCACTGCTGGAAAACCGCCGCTCTGGGGTTGTCAGCGGTATGCCCCGTGTCAGGGGCCGGCGACTCGGGTATACTCGCGGGCTTTCAGAAAGTTTCGTTTGCGAGTGCAGAGCATCATGGAAATTAACCCAATCCTGAATAGCATCAAGGACCTGTCCGAGCGTTCCCTGACTATTCGGGGGTATCTTTGACTACGATCACAAGCATGATCGGCTGATCGAAGTTAACCGCGAACTCGAAGATCCCAATATCTGGAATAACGCCGAGTACGCGCAGAATCTAGGCCGCGAACGCGCCCTGCTGGTACAGATCGTCGATACCCTCGACGAGATGTCGGCCGGCTTAAGCGATGCCCGCGACCTGCTGGAGATGGCGGCCGAAGAAGAAGATCAGGCCGCCGTCGATGACGTTGCCGCTGAAATCGAGCGCCTGCGCGAGTCGCTGGAAAAGCTCGAATTCCGTCGCATGTTCAGCAATGAGATGGACCCCAACAACGCCTACCTAGATATCCAGGCCGGTTCCGGCGGCACCGAGGCCCAAGACTGGGCCAACATGCTGCTGCGCATGTACCTGCGCTGGGCCGATAAGCGTGGTTTTGAAGCCATCATCATGGAGCTGTCCGCCGGTGAAGTGGCCGGGATCAAGGGCGCGACCCTGCATATCAAGGGTGAATACGCCTTTGGCTGGTTGCGTACCGAGATTGGCGTGCACCGCTTGGTACGCAAGAGCCCGTTCGACTCCGGCAACCGTCGGCACACCTCGTTTACCGCGGTGTTCGTTTCGCCGGAAATCGATGACAACATCGAGATCGACATCAACCCGTCGGACCTGCGTATCGATACCTACCGCTCCTCCGGTGCAGGTGGTCAGCACGTAAACACCACGGATTCCGCGGTGCGTATTACTCACGTGCCGAGCAATACCGTGGTCTGCTGTCAGAACGAACGTTCCCAGCACGCCAACAAAGACACCGCCATGAAGATGCTGCGCGCGCGTTTGTACGAGCAAGAAGTACAAAAACGCAACGCCGCCTCCCAGGCGCTGGAAGACACCAAGTCGGACATCGGCTGGGGTCACCAGATTCGCTCCTATGTACTCGATCAGTCGCGGATCAAGGATCTGCGTACCAGCGTCGAGCGCAGCGACTGCGTCAACGTGCTCGACGGCGATATCGATGAGTACCTGGTGGCCAGCCTCAAGCAAGGGCTGTAATTTTTTTGCCGTGCGGCCCGCTCTGGGCCGGCGCAATGAATCAACGAATAGCGTGACGGAATGACGACGACCATGAGCGACCAAGCACTCGACCCGCAACTCGATTTGCACGAACTGCAACAAGAAGAAAACAAGCTGATTGCCCAGCGCAAGGAAAAGCTTGCGGCCGCGCGTGAGCAGGGCAACGCCTTCCCAAATGATTTTCGTCGTGACAGCTACTGCGCCGACCTGCAGAAGCAGTACCTGGACAGCAGCAAGGAAGAGCTCGCTGCCGCCGCTATCCCGGTCAAGGTCGCCGGCCGGCTGATGCTAAACCGTGGCTCGTTCTTGGTCTTGCAAGACATGAGCGGGCGGATTCAGCTGTACGTCAACCGCAAAACTCTGTCGGCCGAGACCCTGGAAGCGGTCAAGCACTGGGACTTGGGCGACATTATCGCCGCCGAAGGCAGCCTGGCCCGCTCCGGCAAGGGCGACCTGTATGTGGAAATGACCAACGTGCGCTTGCTGACCAAGTCGCTGCGTCCGCTGCCAGACAAGCACCACGGCCTGACCGACACCGAAACCCGTTATCGCCAGCGCTACGTTGACCTGATCGTTAACGAAGAAGTGCGCCAGACCTTCCGTGTTCGCTCCCAGGTGATCGCCCATATTCGTCAGTTTTTGATGCAGCGCGATTTCCTCGAAGTCGAAACGCCGATGCTACAAGCCATTCCCGGCGGCGCTGCGGCCACCCCGTTTGAAACCCATCACAACGCTTTGGACATGGACATGTACCTGCGCATTGCGCCGGAGCTGTACCTCAAGCGCTTAGTGGTGGGCGGCTTTGAGCGGGTGTTCGAGATCAACCGCAACTTCCGTAACGAAGGCGTTTCGACCCGGCACAACCCAGAATTCACCATGTTGGAGTTCTATCAGGCCTACGCCGATTACGAAGACAACATGGACCTGACCGAAGAGCTGTTCCGCGAATTGGCGCAGCTGGTGCTGGGCAGCACCGACGTTCCGTATGGCGATAAGCTGTTCCATTTCGGTGAGCCGTTCGTGCGTTTGTCGGTGTTTGACTCGATCCTCAAGTACAACCCGCAGCTGACTGCCGCCGATCTGCAGGATGTCGACAAGGCCCGCGCCATCGCCAAACAAGCCGGCGCCAAGGTGATCGGCTTCGAAGGCCTGGGCAAGCTGCAGGTGATGATTTTCGAAGAGCTGGTCGAGCACAAACTGGAGCAGCCGCACTTCATCACCCAGTACCCGTTTGAAGTCTCGCCGCTGGCCCGTCGCAACGATGATGATCCAAGCGTTACCGACCGTTTCGAGCTGTTTATCGGTGGCCGTGAAATCGCCAACGCCTATTCCGAGTTGAACGACGCGGAAGACCAGGCCGAGCGTTTCCACGCCCAGGTGGCCGACAAGGACGCCGGCGACGACGAGGCCATGCACTTCGACGCTGATTTTGTACGCGCCCTAGAGTACGGCATGCCGCCGACCGCCGGTGAAGGCATCGGCATCGACCGCCTGGTCATGTTGTTGACCAATGCGCCGTCGATTCGGGATGTGATCCTGTTTCCGCATATGCGTCACGAAGCCTAACCGGCGCTGACAAAAAACCGCCTTCGGGCGGTTTTTTCTTGTAGTAAAGGCTTTGCTCGGGCCGTTATTGTTGGGTTTAGGGTTAGGCAATGGTTGGAATGGATTATCTGCAGTTAAAGGAATGTGCGTTTTGAGCGAAAAGATCAAGAAACCCAGCGCCTCGCAAGTGGCCAGCGACGTGGCGGACAGCGTGCAGTACCAGGGCCGCAAGGCCGCGCGCCAGGGCAGTGAACAGCGCCGCCAGGCGATTCTCGATGCGGCCATGCGCATTATTGTGCGCGACGGCGTGCGTGCCGTGCGCCACCGGGCGGTGGCCTCCGAGGCGGCGGTGCCCTTGTCGGCCACCACCTATTACTTCAAAGACATCAACGACCTGATTACCGACACCTTTGCCTTGTTTGTCGAGCGCAGCGCCGCGGCGATGTCGGCATTCTGGGCGAATGCCGAGCAGCAATTGCGGCAGATCGAGGTCGGTCTTGGTCAGGATCTCGAGTCGCGCCGGCAATTGCTCGAGCAGATAGTCGACATGGCGGTGGCTTACGTCTGTGCCCAGCTCAGCGGCAATCGCGACAGCCTGCTGGCCGAGCAAGCTCTGCGGCTCGAGGCGCTGCTCAATCCGGGCTTGCTGGCGCTGGCCAATGCTCACCGTAAGATCCTCTATCAGGGGGTTGATCGATTTTTTTTGGTGCTCGGTTCGCAGCAGCCGGATGAAGACGCCAAGGTGTTGACCGGAATGATTTTGCAGATGGAGTATCAAGGCCTGTTGGATGGCGTGGATGATCTCAATCTGGACGAAATGCGCGGGCTGTTGCGGCGTTATCTACGCTTGGTCATGGGCTTGTAATAGGGGCGCGCGGTAATGGGCAGTTTTTGCCTTGTTACAGCGGCTAGGGAGAGTCGAATGAACGCGTCGCGGGTGTTGCTGTTGGCCTTGTCGTGCCTGTTATTGAGCGGTTGTTTAGTGCTGTTCAAAAGCCCCATACCGGCCTCAGAAGCCGCGCCCACACCGCTGTTGGGCAGTTGGCAGCGCGATAACGAATGGGGCGAGCAGTTGCAGCTGGAGATCAGCGCCGGCGCCGATAATCATTATGTGGCGAAGATTCGGGTGCTCGGCCAGGAGGCTAAACCCGAGGTCTACCCCTTTACCGTGGCCCGCAACGGCGAGCGCTGGTATGCCTCGTTGGGTCTGCCAAAGCGCTTTGGTAGCAACTACGCGATGGCCGGCTTCGAAATCACCAAACGCAATGAGCTGGTGCTTTACAGTCTGGATGCCGAGCGCTTCCTGCAAGAGCTGAAAACCGGCGCCCTGCAGGGCCAAGTGGTGGAAACCCAGGGCAGCGATAGCGCCTTGATCAGCAGCCCGCTCAAGCAGGTGTTTGCCTATCTAAATGATCTGGCCAACGCCGACGTATTTATCGAGACTGCACGTTATCAGCGTGTCGACCAGTGAGGCCCTGATGAGTAAGCGCAAACTTCCCGACGATTACCAAAAGACCATCCGCAGTTTGTCGGACCGGATTGTTGAGGCGCAGACGCCGATCCGCGTGCTGGACGCCATCAAGTGGGACGACGGGGTGCGCCAGGCTTTTCTCAAGGCCAAGGGCAAGCACATGCCCGCCGTGGACCTGGCCTATTACCAGGCGCGGCCGTTGGCGTTTGACGCGGACGCCAAAAAGCTTGAATTTCAGAATATTGAACGTGACATCACCCGCTCCCTGGGGCAGTTCAATCCTGTCGGGCAGATCATGCGGCGCATGTGCAAGGAGTACCGCATGGTGGTGCGGATGCTCGAAGCGCGCGGCACCGCGGATTTTGGCCTGATCTCGCAAGAGCTGTACGGCGCCGCCTCGGATGCCTTTCATGCCGGCGACCCCACCTTGGCCGACCTGGGCTTGATGCTCTCCGATTACCTGAACAACATCGCCGGGCGCGGTGATTTGAAGGACGAGCCCAAGACTCTGAATGCCAAACAAGCCGTGGCCATGCTGCAGGAGCGTTTAAGCGGCGTGTTCGGCAATGGTGACGACACCATTCGGGTGTTTGAGTCCGACGGTATTGTTGCCGATGCAGCGGCCGGTGCCGATTACATCAAGATTCGCGCCGATGCCATGTTCAACGAGCGTGACGTGCGGGCCCTGGAGGTGCACGAAGGCTTGGTGCATGTCGGCACCACCCTGAATGGTCTCAATCAGCCGTTCTGTACCTTCCTGGCCAAGGGCCCACCGTCGTCCACCGTGACCCAGGAAGGCCTGGCGATTCTGATGGAGGTGATAGCCTTCGCCTCCTACCCGACCCGCCTGCGCAAACTGACCAACCGCACCCGCGCCATTCATATGGCCGAGGAGGGCGCGGACTTTTTGCAGGTGTTCGAGTTCTACCGCGAGCAGGGCTTCAGCATGGAAGACAGCTACGGCAACGCCAGTCGAGTGTTTCGTGGCTCGACGCCGCAAGGGCTGCCGTTTACCAAGGACTTGTCGTATTTGAAGGGCTTTATCCTGATCTATAACTATATCCAACTGGCCGTGCGCAAAGGCAAGCTGGAGCAGATCCCGCTGCTGTTTTGCGGCAAAACCACCCTGGAAGACATGCGCACCTTGCGCCAGTTGGTCGATGAGGGACTGGTGGTGCCGCCCAAGTACTTGCCGCAACAGTTTCGTGATTTGAATGCGTTGTCGGCATGGATGTGCTTCTCCAACTTCCTCAATCACCTGAGTCTCGACCGGATCGAAGCCGACTACGCCAACATCCTCTAGGAGCTACTGCGCTCGGCTATGCGGCGTTGCAAGCGGCCTGAAAAATGCTCATTTACAGACGTAAACTCCGCTTTTTCAGGCCGCTTGCGCCTTGTCTAGCCTTCGCTCGTGACGCTCCTAGCATTGGGGCTGTATATGATTTTGTCGGATGGCCGTAAAGCGGGCTATCACAGGTTTTGATCAATTTAGGGAGTGACACCCATGCACCACGGAAGCTGTCTCTGTCAGGGCGTTACCTTTACCGTGAGTGGTGACTTGCCGTCGATTCAGGTCTGTCATTGCAGCCAGTGTCGGCGTGCGCAGGGCGGGCCGCTGGCGACTAATATGCCGGTGGCCGAGGCGCAGGTGAGTTGGTTGACGGGGTTGGAGTTGCTGCAGCGCTATGAGCCCTCGCCGGGCAAGCTGCGCTGTTTTTGCAGGGTTTGTGGTTCGCCATTGTTTAGCCAGCGCAGTTCGTTGCCGGGGGGATTGCGCCTGCGCGCCGGTTTGCTGGCCGAGCCGGTGAAGGCCGCCGTTGGCTTTCATTTCTATCATGACTCTAAGGCCAGCTGGTGGCCGGGGCCGATTGATGCGCCCACCTATCCTGTGGGCCAATGATGCGTAGCATTGCGTTGTGTCTGTTGGCCTTGCTGCTGGCCGGCTGCGATGCCTGGCTGTTTTACCCCGAGCGCGAGCTGGCTTTTAACCCCAGCGTTGCCGGTCTTGAGTTCACTGATGTGTTTATCACCGCCGCCGACGGCACCCGGTTGCACGCCTGGTGGTTGCCAGCTAAAGCCGGCGTTGCGGTGCAGGGCACTGTGCTGCATCTGCATGGCAATGGCGGCAATGTATCGGCTCATTTAGGCGGCAGTTGGTGGTTGCCGGCCCAGGGCTATCAGGTGTTGCTGCTGGATTATCGCGGCTACGGTCGCTCGCAAGGTGAGCCCGACCTTAGGGGTGCCTATCAGGATATAGATGCCGGTTTCGCCTGGCTGGCCCAAGCGCCGCAGGTGCAAGGCAAGCCATTGGTGCTGCTGGGGCAGAGTCTGGGCGGCGCCATGGGCGTGCATTATCTGGCTGAACATCCGTTGCAGCGGGCGCGGCTTAAGGCGCTGGTGCTGGATGGGGTGCCGGCCAGTTATGCTGATATGGCGCAATACACCCTAAGCAGCTCCTGGTTAACCTGGCCACTGCAGGTACCGCTGTCGTGGCTGATGCCAGAAAGCGACAGCGCTATTTACGCCATGCCACAGCTGGAAGGTTTGCCGACTTTGCTCTATCAAAGCCTCGATGATGAGGTGGTGCCTCTTTCCAATGGCGTGCGCTTGTATCAAGCTGCGCGCCCGCCGCGAGTGCTGCAACCGACCCGCGGCGGCCATGTGCAGACGTTTGCCGAACCGCTGTGGCGTGAGGTGATGCTGCGCTATCTCGACGACCCGCAAGGCTTTGTTGGTTTGCGCCGGTTAGCCGAAATTCCTATTTCCCATTTTCAAAGCATTGAGAGTCCGCAATGAGTGATCGTAACGCCATCCCCCTGATTCTTACCGCTATCGGCAGCATTTTGGCGAGTGTGCTGGCGCTTTGGTCTTACGGTTACCTGCATATCGCCAAGCCTGAGGATTCGCTGTTGCTGTCTGAATTCACCATGTACAAGACCACGCCAGGCTCCGATTACCGCCTGGGTTTGGAGCCGGCCACCCAGGTCGCCCAATGCGTAGATGGCGTGTTGGTGTTGTTTGATACCGCGCAAAAAGGCCTGAGTGGCGTGCTGGTGGATAACAAGAAAAGAGCCGTACGTTGCATGGGTGAAGAAACTCCGCAAGAAATCAACTAACTGCCGGCCATGAGCGCGCCGCCGTTGGGCGGCGCCTCAGTGCACCGGGCTGTCTTGCTGGGTCAGCAGGTCTTGCAGATGCTTGCGCGATAAGGCTAAAAAACGCGGTGTCGGCCCGATATCCTCGTACAGCGGGTCGCCTTGCTCGTCGGTAGCCACCACTTGACTGCCTTTGACATAGGGCAGACCGGCCTCCAGCTCCTCCAGTGCGGCGCCGATGAGTTCACCGAGCATGTCCTCGGGTTGGCGCTTGGGGTACATCTCGGCCAGCGCGGCAAGACGGGCGGCGGCTTCTAGGTCGAGTTGAATCTGGTAACGATTGCGGGTCAGGCGCCCCTTGGCGTTCTCTTCCCAGTGGCGGACCAGTTCGCGGATTTTCATAAACACCTCAACTTTTATCTGTTTGGCTGGCTCTCACGCGGCGACTTATGGCGGCTTAGTTAGAGCTGCTGTTAATAGCCTAGTCGCGGGGCGCTCACTGTGCAGCGTGGCGTCGCAACCTTGTAATAAGTTGGCGCGCTGATCAGGCCGGGTAGTGTTATGAGCGTTTTTCGCTGAAAACTTGGCGTAATAGTCCTCGCGTAGGGCTGAGATTTTGCGACTTTTTGTCGCAGCTCCAGATGCTCCCTGGGCGCTGCTGCTGGGTTTTTTAGTCGCACGTGCGTGCCGCTGAGGTGCTTTGAAGCAATTTATCGGACTGTTTTTATCGCCTCGGCACGCCCCGTGGCGCCGGCTTAAGCCCAAGCGCTGGGCGCTCCTGGCGTTCTTTTTGCTGGCTAGACAGTCGCTTGAAAGCGGCTTTACTGATGAGTGCCGCAGAGGGCGTATCGGGTTGGCTTAGCACGACTTGCAGGGCAGCTTTATCCGACTTTCGGTGGCTTGTGCCGGTAGGGTGCGCTGTGTATCTTGGTCAACCTTTGGCCGCTACGTGCGGCCTTATTTAACTCAGAGATTGGCCCCATGAGGCGAATCCGACCTTATTTGATCTTTTAGGAGCACATCGATGCGTGTGATTTTGTTGGGGGCTCCCGGTGCAGGTAAAGGCACGCAGGCACGCTTCATCACTGAAAAGTTCGGCATTCCACAGATTTCTACCGGCGATATGCTGCGCGCCGCCGTTAAGGCTGGCAGTCCGCTGGGCTTAAAGGTTAAAGGGGTGATGGACAGCGGTGGCCTGGTCTCCGACGAGATCATTATCGACCTGATCAAAGAGCGTATTACCCAGGCTGATTGTGCCCAGGGTTTCCTCTTTGATGGCTTCCCGCGCACCATCCCGCAAGCCGATGCATTGCAAGAAGCCGGCGTGAGCATTGATAACGTGCTGGAAATTGCCGTGGATGACGAAGAAATCGTCAGCCGCATCGCCGGCCGTCGCGTACACCCAGCTTCCGGGCGGGTTTACCACACCGAGCACAATCCGCCGAAAGTGGCTGGCGTGGATGATGAAACCGGTGAAGAGCTGATTCAGCGTCCCGACGACAGCGAAGAAGTGGTGCGCAAACGTTTGGCGCTGTACCACGAGCAAACCAAGCCATTGGTGGCGTTCTACTCCAACCTCGCTGCTGCCGGCGGCACACCTAAGTGCTCCAAGGTCGAAGGTGTTGGTTCGGTCGATGAAATCACCGCCAAGGTCATGGCCGCGCTGAGCTGATTTAGCTCGCGCTACCTTGTTGCTTGTCCAACGGCCCGCTTGCGGGCCGTTGGCGTTTATACTGCGTGACTTTTTAACCTTTGCCCGGAACTGCTGATGACCACCTTGCTGGCCCTGGATACCGCCACCGAAGCTTGCTCCGTTGCTTTATTGCATGACGGTCGGGTGTTGAGTCATTACGAGGTGATTCCGCGCCTGCACGCGCAGCGTTTGCTGCCGATGATCAAGGACCTGCTGGCCGAGGCCGGGATAGCGCTGTCGGCACTCGACGGGATCGCCTTTGGTCGCGGTCCGGGAGCCTTTACCGGAGTGCGCATCGCCATAGGCGTGGTGCAGGGCTTGGCTTTTGCGCTGGAGCGGCCGGTGTTGCCGGTTTCGACTTTGGCGGTGTTGGCCCAGCGGGCGTTGCGCGAGCAGGGCGCAACCCAGGTGGCTGCGGCGATTGATGCACGGATGGATGAGGTGTATTGGGGCTGTTACCGCGAGCAGCAGGGCGAGATGCGTCTGCAAGGGTTGGAGGCGGTGTTGCCGCCCGAGCGTGTCAGCTTGCCGGCAGAAGCCAATGGCGACTGGATAGCCGCTGGCACCGGTTGGGGCAGCTATGCCGCGCGTATGCCGGTTAAGCCGTTGGTCGAGCCGCAGGTGTTGTTGCCGCATGCGCAAGACTTGCTGGCTCTGGCCGGTTTTGCCTGGGCGCGTGGCGAAGCGTTGCCGGCCGATATGGCGCAACCGGTGTATTTGCGTGATCAGGTGGCGACCCCTAAAGCGGCGTCCTGAGACCTTTGGTCTGTTGTTTATGAGCGCGGACCTGCGGCTGATTGCCAAGTGTCTGGTGCACCGCTAGATTGAGTTCATCTCCACCGCCTGCATTTTCTGAGCAGTAATTGATGCGTATTGACGGTCCAACTTCATTCAGTTCGTTAGATCGCGGCGCCCGCCCGGGTGTTGCGGTTACGCCGCTGCGTGAAGTCCAGCGCGAGCAAGAACAGCGCCGTGAGCAGCCTGCGTTACCCGCCAGCAGTCAAGGTTTTGAGGCGGTGGCGCAAGTGCGTCGAGTGCAGGCCGGTAATGCCAGTAGTGATAACTTGCCGGCGCGCCTGCAAGACCAGCTTGCTCAGCGCGGTTTAAGCAATCGAGCCACTCAGGCGCTGGCCAGTTACGGCAGCACCGCAAGCTTTGCCGGGCAGCAGGATGCGCAAGAAGTGCTGGGCTTGGATCTTTACGCCTGATAAATCGCTGAGTTAACAGGCCGTTGAAAAATGTAGCGAGCGACGGCTAGGCAAGGCGAAATCAGCCGAAAAAGCGCAGTGTACGAGTAGTACATGAGCATTTTGAGGCTGATTTCAACGCCGCATAGCCAAGCGCAGTAATTTTTCAGCGGCCTGAATGACTGGCCAAGAGTAAGTCCGCCGCTTGCCCGCTACGACCATCGCTGAATTCAAAACTCCCCAGCTGTGCAATCTCATCGTAGGCACCCAGTGCTTGCTTGACGTTTTGCGCCTGCAAGTTGATGGCACTGACGCCGGCCGCACTCAGGCTTTGGCTGTGTTGCTGGCCCTGCTGATCGAAGCGCAGCAAGCTTAGCCGGGCAAAGACCGAGTCGTGCCGATCAATGCGCCCGTCCTGGTTGTCATCGTATTTGCTCAGTTCGGCAAAGCCGTTGCTGGCGCCGTTTTGGTCGCCGAACAGTTCGCGGCCGTCATCGATCCGCCCATTAGCGTTGCGATCCAGTGCCAGCAACGCATCGTCGCCACTGGGAGCGCTGATGCGTTGTGGCTGGCCGTCGCCGTCGAGATCAAAGCCGATACTGTCGCCAAGTCCGCGGGTGCTGAAACCATTACCGGCCAGATCCAGTGCCAGGGGGTCGGTTTTCTGCGGCACAGGCTTAACCTGCAGGTCGAGGTTTAGCTCACGCTGCTGGATGACTTGGGCAAAGTCGCGGGCTTGCACCGCCGCATCGGCAGTGGCGATCGGCGCGGTGCTGGGGCTGGCCGGCTGCGGGCTGACGGCGCTCACGTCGCTGCTGTGCGCGGCGCTTATTTCGCGGGCGGCGGCTTGTGCGTCGGGCGCCTCGCTGTTGGCCATCAAGGTGCGGCGCAAAATTTGATAGTTAAGTGACTGGCTCACCTCGGGCGGCAGTTGCTTGTCTGCCTCGCTAGGGTGAACGCCGTGGTACTGGTGATTTGCCGCGTGACTGATATTTAGCATGGTCAACTCAATGCGGTAGTGAAAACGCAGTTCTGGCAGAATGCTGCCCTTGATGAGTTATCGGCCGATTCGCGGCGCACCTGAGCATTTTTTGAGCATTAAAGTTGATGAGTGACGAGCGGCTTAGCGCCAGAATTACCCTTGCGGCGCTTGAGCCAAGCTACCTGCCGGCCCTGGCACTGTGGGCCGAACGGCTGGGATTGGCGGTCGATCCTGAGGCGGAGTTTGCCTTGCAGTTGGGCGCGGCCGGTTTGCAGTTTGTCGAGCTTGGCCCGCAAGCGCCGGGTGCGGTGCGGGTCGACTTTGTCGAAGGGGCGGTGGCCCATCGACGGCTATTTGGCGGCGGCAGCGGGCAGATGATCGCCAAGGCGGTCGGGGTACAACCGGGCGTGCGTCCGCAGGTGCTGGACGCCACGGCAGGATTGGGGCGCGATGCTTTTGTGCTGGCCAGTTTGGGCTGCCAGATGACCCTGATCGAGCGTCAGCCGTTGATTGCCGCTTTGCTTGAAGATGGTCTGGCGCGGGCCAGGGGCGATCGCGAGGTGGGTCCGATTGTGGCCCAGATGCGCCTGTTGCAGGGCAACGCCATTGAGTTGATGGCGGCCTGGGTCGGCGAGCCG
>MHZN01000183.1:0-5913 GCA_001830395.1 Pseudomonadales bacterium RIFCSPLOWO2_12_59_9
CGAGTTGCTGCTGGCCCACGGCTGGCCGCTACCCGGTTATCCGGGCCTGCAGTGGGGCTGGTCGGCGCGGCACAAACTGTTGCGCCAATGGCAACTGCAACGCCCGGACGTGCTCTATATCGCCACCGAAGGCCCGCTGGGGCTGTCGGCACTGTGGGCGGCGCGGCGCTTAGGGATTCCGGTGGTCAGCGCTTTTCACAGCAGCTTTCAGCACTATGCCAATCACGCTGGGCGAGGCTTGCTAAGCCGCGTGCTGAGCCATTACTTGCGCTGGTTTCACAACCGCGCGCAGCTAACCCTGGTGCCCAGCGCCAACCAGTGCCTTGAGTTAACCCGCCGCGGTTTTCAGCGTTTGCAGTTACTTAGCGGCGGGGTCGATGGCCAACTGTTTCATCCACGCAAACGCAACCCTTGCTTGCGCGCCAGCTGGGGCTTGAGCGAGGACGACATCGCCGTGTTGCATGTCGGCCGCTTGGCCGCCGAGCACAACCTCGGCTTGCTTGGCCCAAGCGTGCAGGCCTTGCAAGCGGCCTACCCACAACGCCAGTTCAAGCTGATCCTGATCGGTGACGGCCCGCAACGCGCCGCCCTCCAGCGGGCGCTGCCAAACGCAATTTTTAGCGGCCAGCAAGCTGGTGAGGCATTGGCCGAGCACTATGCCTCGGGCGATTTGTTGCTGCTGCCCAGCGTGCACGGCAGCGCCAGCAATGTGCTGCTCGAAGCCCTGGCCTCGGGCCTTGGGGTGGTGGCCTTTGACCAGGCCGCCGCCAGCCAACAGATTCGTCACGGCCACAACGGCGCCCTGGCACTGCCACATGACAACAACGGTTTTAGCGCCGCCGCGGTGTGGCTGCTGGCCGAACGGGAAACCCTGCGCCGCGTCCGCCTGAACGCCCGACAACACGCCAGCCGGCAAGGCTGGGAGAACACCATTGAGCACTTGGAAAGCTACCTGCGCGCAGCTGCGGCTTAATCAAAAGCAATGTCCCTGCTACCTGTTGCGCCGGGCGGAGGCTGGGTTGTCGGCGCGGGGCTTTGCGTAGGGTGGGCTTCAGCCCACCAATATTGTGGCGTTCAAGGGCGGTGGGCTGAAGCCCACCCTACGACACCTGACGGCCACAGAGCCTAATCAAAGGCCTTGGCCGGCGCCGCGTAAGCCAGGCTCAAGGCGCCCCGACCCAGGTTGATCGCGCCGGTGGCGCTGAGCATCGACAATTGCAGGGCCACCGCCCGCTCGGCGCAGAGTTGCTCCAGCGCGGCAAAGCCCGGCAAGTCGCGCACCACCGACAAATCGCCGGCGTAACTCAGGCACAGTTGCGGGGCCAGCAGCTCATTGGCGGCCACCCGCCTGGCCGCGTGGGCAAAGAGCTTTTCGGCAGACTTGTCAAAAGTCGGCGACAGAGCCACCGGTTTGTCGGCGCCGCTTTGCACGCTCAACACCGGTTTTACATCCAGCAACGAACCCAATCCCAGCGCCGCGCCGCGCACCTTGTCGAGCAAGCCGCTGCGATCGCCCTTTTGAAAGCCGCGCTGGCGCAAGTGGGCCAGATCATCGGCGACGATAAAGGTGCAGGTCTGCCCGGCCAGCTGTTCCAGCCGTGTGCGAATGGCATTCGGGTGAGCGCCGCTGCCGATCAGCCGCACGCCCTCGGCGGCCAGCAAACCGACCCCGGCAAATACGCTCTTACTGTCGATCACCCGCATCGCGAAAGGCCCAGTCAAACCGGCGGCGGCCCGCCGTTCGCGGTAACACTGCAACAGGCCAAAAGAAGCCTGGGTCGCATGCTCGAAAATCTGACTGCGCTGGCTGCACACCGTCAGGCACAGCAGGTAATCAAACTCGTTGACCAGCTCTTCCAGCAACCATTGCTGCAGCTCCAGTACCGGCAAGGGCTGACTATGATCACCGGCCAGCACAGTCGGTAACTGCTGCTGATAAAACGCCTGAGTCGCCTGTGGCTCACGGCGATCAATAAAGCGCTGGCCGGCCACATTCAGCACTATCGGCAACACCCGCACGCCATGCGCCTGTAAAAATTCAGCGGGTAAATCGCAGGTTGCATCCACTACCAGGCCCACACGCACAGCTAACCCCTCAGCCGCTGATGCGGCGCTTATTGTGATGCGCATCACTGTGCGCGCCCCATTGGCCGCCGTCTGCCCAACTGAATGTGGGTTTTTCGCGGGCACAAAAAAGCCCGCCGAATGGCGGGCCTCGATGAGCCGTATAAATTTACTGCTGCTGACCCGGCAACGGCCGCAGGTTGACCTCCACCCGGCGGTTTTGTGCCCGGCCATCGGCCGTCGCATTGCTGGCAATCGGCTGATCCGGGCCGGCGCCACGGGTCGACAAGCGCGAACCGTCCACCCCTTGGGCGGTCAGGTAATTGGCCACACTCTGGGCGCGGCGCTGGGACAGATCCATATTGTGCGCACGGCTGCCGGTGCTGTCGGTATGACCGACAATTTCGATACTGTTCTGATTGAACTGCTTGAACGAACTACTGAGGTTATTCAGCGGCGCATAGAAGTTGCTGACGATTTCAGCCGAGTCGGTGGCGAAGGTGATATTGCCCGGCATGATCAGTTTGATCTGATCGCCCTGACGCTGCACTTCAACCCCAGTGCCCTGCATGCTCTGACGCAGCTCGGCCTCCTGCTTGTCGGCGTAGTAACCGTAACCGGCGCCACTGGCGCCACCGATGGCCGCGCCAATCAATGCGCCCTTGCCACGATTATCATGGTTGATCAAAGCACCCGCCGCCGCACCCGCCAACGCCCCGAGGCCGCCATAGGTAGCAGTTTTATTACTGCTCGGCGGCTGATTGTCATAGGGATTTTGCGACGCGCAACCGGCCAACAAAGCCACCGCAGTGGCGGCAATCAACAGGCGACTCGGGGTAAACATAGGGTGCAACTCCTGAGGGTTTAAGCAGCCCTGATGGGCGTTGATTATTGGAGCACAAAGGTCGTAAAAAATTCCGCGTCACGCGCGCACATAAGGGTTGCTGCGCATTTCATCCCCCAAGCGGGTATCCGGGCCATGGCCGGTGACCACCGTGGCGTCCTCATCCAGGCTATACAAACGCTGCTTGATCGAGCGCTCGATGGTTGGGTAATCGCCGCCCCACAAGTCGGTGCGGCCAATACCGCCACGAAACAGGGTATCGCCGGCAATCAACAGCTTAGCCTCAGGGAACCAAAAACTCATCGAACCCGGCGTATGCCCAGGGGTGTGCAGCGCCACGCCACAACCGCAATCCAGCGCCTGGTCATCGCTCAACCACTGATCCGGCGACGGCACCGGCACATAAGGCACGCCGAACATGCGGCACTGCATCTCCAGGTTGTCCCAGAGAAACTGGTCTTCCTTGTGCAAGTGCAGAGTCGCGCCGGTTTTCTCCTTCATCTGCCCGGAGGCGAGAAAGTGATCGAGGTGCGCGTGGGTGTGGATGATGCTCACCACCTGCAGCCCATGAGCCTCAAGTTTGGCCATGATCAGCTCAGGGTTACCGCCCGGATCGACCACTATGGCTTTCTTGGTGATGGGGTCGCCGATGATGGTGCAGTTGCACTGCAACGGCCCAACAGGGAAGGTTTCGCGGATCAGGGTGGCTGGCACGGTCATCAACTCAAACTCCAAAACAGTACTGAACATCAGTATCGCATGCAGTTTTGCCTGGGTGAGCATCCACTCACGCAAACGCAGCGCCCAAGGAACAGGTGGCCGACAGCACGCGGACAGCATGCGCGAGGATTATCTTGCACAATGTGGAACCACAGCGGCCCCCGCCCAGTCCAACCGGCAACGCATTTATCTGTCGGCTCTGCGCCTGAGCAGACTTATTTTCTACGAGGTTTTACCAATGAACATTCCCCGCCTTAGCCTGATTGCAGTTTTATCCTTGGCGGCTTGCCCGGCCTTTGCATTCAACTTGAGCGAGGCGGCCAATGTGCTGTCGGCGGCAGGCGGCAGCCAAGGCGGCGGCGCGGCGGCGAGTTTATTGGGCAATCCGCAGAGCCTGGAGCTGTTGCAAAGCCTGAGCAGCCTCAAGCTGACGCCTCAGCAGGCGCTGGGCGGCACCGGCGCCCTGCTCGGGTTAGCGAAAAATCAGCTGCCCAGCGCCGAGTACCGTCAATTGAACCAAAGCGTGCCGGGCCTGGAGCAGTTCGAGGGCAACAAGGGCCTGAGTCAATTGAGTGGTCTGAGCGGTCTGCTCGGCAAATCGGCCGGCACCCCGCTGAGCGAGGAAACCAATGCCGCACTGGGCAATGTGAATAGCCTGCCGGCGCTGAATCAGGCCTTCAGCGCCCTGGGCATGGACAGCAGCATGATCGGCAAATTCGCTCCGCTGCTGCTGCAGTACTTTGGCCAACAGGGTGTGCAAGGTTCACTGTTGAGCAGCCTGGGCGGCCTCTGGGGAGTTGGCAGCGGCGCCTGATCAGTGCGCTGAACTGCTGGCACCACCGGCCACCCCGCCGGCGCTCCTTAGCGCCGGCTCAACCCGCTTACTTATGGCTGTCGCCGCCCACCTGCTCGGCGCCGTTGAGCCAGCGCCCCAGCAGGTTGAACAGTTCCTGGCGCCCCACCGGTTTGGCCAGATAGTCGTCGGCACCGGCCGTGATGCACTTCTCGCGATCACCCTTCATGGCGTGGGCGGTAAGGGCGATGATCGGAATGCTGCAGCCATATTCCCCCTTGAGCAGCTGAGTCGCCGCGTAGCCGTCCATGTTGGGCATGGCCATGTCCATCAGAATCAGGTCGAACGGCGCGCGCTGGTAGCAGGCGATGGCCTCCAACCCGTCCTTGGCCGGAGTGACCCTGAAGCCGACGTCATCGAGTAGCGCCGTGAGGGCATAGATGTTGCGAATATCGTCGTCCACCAGCAGCACACGACTGCCCGCCAAGGGGTTGTCGTTGTGCATCGGCATCAGCTCGGACACCTCGGCGAGGAAGCCTTGCACCGCGGCGCTGAGACCGCCCAGATCGTTACCCGACTTGCGCACCACCACCGCCGAATAACGGCGCAGCCGCTGCAGGTTCTGCTGGGTGACGTCCACCCCGGTATTGATCACCACCCGGGCACCGTTGAGCGGACGCTGGCTGTTGAGGGCCTCAAGCAGGTCGAAACCATCCTGATCCGGCAGGTCGAGATCGATCACCAGGGCATCGAATCGCGCTTCCCCGTAGGCAATGCGCGCCGCCTCGGCGCTGGCGGTGGCCACCACCGCGAAACCCAACTGCTGCAGATGCTCGCGGTAGTGCTCGCGCTCCACCTTGATGTCCTCGACCAGCAGCAGATGCCCCACATCATCCGGCCCACGCTGCAGACCTTCGAACACCCGTTCCAAGTCCTCGCGGCCGATGGGTTTGACCAAATAGCGCGTCCCCTCCGCCTTCCAGTCCACCGGCTGCGGTATGCAGGAGATGATATGCACCGGCGTCCCCCGGTGCATCATCTGGCCGCGCATGCGCCGGTAGATCTGCCAACCGCTGATATCGGGCAACAGGATGTCGAGAATCACCGCGCTGAAGCGCTCCTCCTGCAGCAACTGGATGGCCAGCTTGCCGCTGCGACACTGCACAGTGGCGAACCCATGGTTCTGCGCCTCCTCGGCAATCACCGCGGCGAAGTTGTCGTCGTCTTCGACGATCAACACCGCCCTGCCCTGCCCTTTGCGCTGCGGCTCCTCGATCAGCGCCTCGCTCTGCAGCCCTGGCGCCACCGCCACCGGCAGCTCGACGATAAAGCACGAGCCCTGGCCAAGCGTGCTCTGCATGTGGATCTCGCCGTCCAGGGCCACGACCAGTTGGCGGGTAATGGCCAAGCCCAACCCGGTACCGCCGAAGCGCCGACTGACGGAGCCATCGATCTGCTGGAAGGCCTGAAAAATCCGCTCGTGCTGCTGCGC
>MHZN01000183.1:5927-9437 GCA_001830395.1 Pseudomonadales bacterium RIFCSPLOWO2_12_59_9
CCGTGTCGCGCACGGCGAAGCGCAGTTTTTCGCGACCATCGTCACAGGGCTGGCTGCTCACCGACAACTCCACTTCGCCGAATTCGGTGAACTTGAGTGCATTCGACAGCAAGTTGCGCAGGATCTGGTGCAAGCGTCCGCGGTCGCTGTGGATGACCCGCGGCACCGCGGGGTCCAGCCGGGCGCTCAGGCGCAGCCCCTTGATCTCGGCCATCGGGCGCAGGCTGGCGTCCAGCTCCACCAGCATGTCCTGCATGTTCAGTGGTTCCAGCTTGAGCTGCATGCGCCCGGCCTCGACCCTGGCCAGGTCGAGCACGTCATTGATCAGCTGCAGCAGATCACTGCCGGCGCGGTGAATGATGTCGGCATGCTTGGCCTGTTTCTCGCTGAGGTTGCCGGCGCTGTTCTGCCGCAGTTGATCGCTGAGAATCAGGATGCTGTTGAGCGGCGTGCGCAGCTCGTGGGACATATTGGCGAGAAACTCGGATTTATACCGGCTGGCCAGAATCAGCTGCTCGGCCTGGTCGCGCAGACGCTGCTCGGCCGCCTTGCGCGCCTGCAGGTCGATCAGGTTGAGCAGGTAGCTGGCCCCGGCCTCATGGGCCAACACACTCAGGCTCAACGCCACGGGGACGACCTCGCCACTGTCGCGGCGGGCTTCATATTCGTTGGACTCGACCGGTACGCTGCTGTCGTGCACCAGTACCGCGAGGTCACTGACCTCGGGCAGGAAGCGCCGCACCCGCTCGCCCAGCAGAGCCTCCTGGCTACAGTCGAGCAACTCGGCGGCGCTCTGGTTGGACATCTCGATGCGACCATCGGGACCACACAGCAGGGTGGCCACCGGCAAGCGTTCCACCAGCATGCGAAAGCGCTCTTCGCGCTCGCGCAACTGCGCGTTCACCAGTTGGTTAGCGTTCAACTCGCGTTCGCGCAGCCACAGGTAGCCCCCCACCAACAGGGACAGCAGCACCACCGCAGCCAAGCCCGTCCACAGGCTGAAGACCAGACGCTTGTTGCCCAGGGCGGCCTCATACTCGGCGGTACTGCTGACGCTGAGCAGCCAGGTGCGGCCGAACAAGGTCAGCTGCTGCTCGAGATGGAAACGCGGTTCCAGCGTGGAGGCGCTGCCCTCGTCCAGCAGAATGCTCGACGAGGACTGCTCATCGACGATCTTGATGCGAAACAGCGTGTTCTGGGCGCCGAGTATTCCATCCATCAGGTCATTCAGGCGGAATGTGCCGCCGACCATCCCCAGCAACGCGTCCATGCGTTCCGCTGCGGTGGTTAAAGGGGCGTCCCGCCGGTACACCGGCAAATACAGAATCACGCCACTCTGCGGGGCCTGGTCGGTTTCCTGACGCAGCAGCAGCGGCCCGGTGATCACAGCCTCGCCGGTGTGCCCTGCATGATCAGCGGCCTCGCGGCGAACCGGCTCGGTGAGCATGTTGAAGCCGACGGCACGGCGGTTGCGCCAGTCCAGCGGGCTGATGTAGTTCACCAGCAGATACTCCTCACTACTGGGTTCTGCCGGGATGATGCGAAAATCCTTGCGCCCGCTGGCCTGCATGTCGGCCAGAAAATTCTTAACCTGCCCGGCCCGCAGATAGCTGGACCAGGAGACCGCCTGGATGCCGGGATAGCGCTCCTGCACATGCAACTGGTCGACCGCGCGAGTCCATTGTTCGAGCGATACCTGGTCGCTGCCGACTATCAGCCCAGACATCCCGCGCAGCACCATCTCGTAGGCCCGCATGCGCGCCTCGACGCGCTGCTTGACCTCCTGACTCTCCAACTGGAAGCGCTGCTGGGCTTCCTCACGACCACGCTGCTCCAATGCCTGCCATTGCCACAGCATCAGCGCGCCCAGGCCAAACAACAGGGCCAGGGCCACCAGCACGGGAATCCAGGGTTTACGAGGGAGAGGGGTTGGCCTAACGTCCATGCGACCTCCTGTGCGGTCCTTGCTTGGCAAACTCGGGCGCAGTGGCCACAAGTTACGGGGACGACTGCAGAGAGTCGCCTCTGGCAGTCTAGTCAGGAATCCGACGAGGTTTTTTGCGCCAGCCATGGCGCGACGGGCGGTGGTGATCGCCAGGCCGCCAGTGGCAGGCCGGGCGGCTTACTGCGGTGGAGACGGCTCGCCGGGCAAGGGCTTGATCCCGACCGAAATCAGGGCTGAGCCGCCCTCACTCCTCGCGGCGATATTCACCCGGCGATTTACCGGTCCACTTCTTGAACGCGCGGCGAAAGTTCGACGGGTCGCTAAAGCCCAGCAGAAAGGCGATTTCGTACAGCGGTAGATGGGTGGTGGTCAGGTATTGCAGGGCCAGGCGTTTGCGCACCTCGTCGAGCACCTGTTGATAGCTGGTGCCCAGCGTGGACAGGTGCCGGCGCAGGCTGCGACCGCTGGTGTGCAAGGCCTGGGCGGCGCTTTGCAGGTCGGGAAAATCACCGGGACGGGCCAGCAATAAACGCCGCACCCGGGTCAGCAGGCCGTCCTGTACATCCAGGCTGGCCAGCAAGGCTTCGCATTGCTGTTCGCACATCTGCACCGTGCCGGGATTGGCCAGCGCCATCGGCCGCTCAAGGTAGCTCTGCGGCAGGCTCAGCCAGTGATAGGGCTGGTCAAACTGCGCCGTCACGCCAAACACCTCGGCGTAACGCGCCGCATAGGCCGGCGCCGGGTAGGCAAAGCCGATGGCCAGGCCTTTCAACTCGCTACCGACTAAAAACCGCGCAATGCTGTACAGGCTGGCCAGCAAGCCCTCGACCGCAAAGCGGCTGAGCGGCCCCATGGACATCGACTCCACCGCGCGCAATTGCAGCCGGCCAGGCTGCTCGATGATGTCCAGGTCAAAGGCCAGACCCAAGACCCGGTAGTACTTCAGGGCAAACTGAATCGCCTGGCCGAGGTTGGCACTGGCCAGCACCGCATAACCCAAGATCCCGTGGGTCGACACATTCAGCCGCTGGCCCAGCAACAGGCCCAGCGCCGGCTCCTGACAGCGTTGCAGGGCGGCGCTGGCGAGCAGATTGAAATCGATAAACGACAGCCGGCCGTTGGGATTATCCAACGCTTGCGGCCTGACCTTGGCGGCGCTAAACAGCTCGGCGCGACTGACCCCCAGCTCCCCCGCCAGCCCCAACAAGGCTTCAACATAGGCAACCGGCACCAGCTCGGCGGTGAGAATCAGGGGCGATTTCATGGTTTATTCTTATTGTGCTATTGGCCAGATATGACCCAAATATTGGCTGAAGATAACCTTGGCGAGCCCCCGATAACAAGCCCATAGTGATAAATGAAATAGGCCCATCAACGCGCAGGGAATCTCTATGGTCAGCAGCACCCCGGATGGTTTGCAGATTCACCCACGGCAGTTGGATTTTGACTTGCCCAACCCGCTGCCGCGCCACTGGCATGGCGGCGATGCCTTCAAGACCCACCTGTTCGACGCCATGTCGGTGTTATTCCCCGATGGCGAGCGCTTCTTTATAGACTCGGTGCGG
>MHZN01000183.1:9484-12186 GCA_001830395.1 Pseudomonadales bacterium RIFCSPLOWO2_12_59_9
CGGCTTTATCGGCCAGGAAGGCCATCACAGCCGCGAGCATCTGGACTACAGCGCCCGCCTGCGAGAGTTGGGCTATGACGTTGACTACCTGGAGCGCGGCCTCAAGCGGCGCCTGGGCTTTGTGCAAAAACACCTGCCGCCGGCGGCGCAACTGGCCTCAACCGTGGCGGTTGAACACCTCACCGCGATTCTGGCCGACGCGCTGCTGAGCAATCAAAGAATGATGGGCGGCGCCGACCCTACCGTGGCCAAACTGTGGCGCTGGCATGCGCTGGAGGAGACCGAGCACAAGGCCGTGGCCTTCGATGTGTTCCAGCAGGTGCACGGCAGTCGCTGGCTGCTGCGCCGGGCCATGTTGCAGAGCACCTTCTTCTTCACCTTCGACACCACCAAGGGCCTGATCCACATGCTCAAACGCGACGGTCTGCTGTGGAACTGGCGGATCTGGCGCGATGGCCTGGTCTGGCTGTGGGGTAAGGAAGGCATATTCCGCCAGCTGGTGCCGGCCTACCTCGACTTCTACAAAGACGGCTTTCAGCCCTGGCACCACAACAACCTGCATTTGGTTGAGGCCTACCGCGCCGAGTTCGATGCCCCAGCAACCGAGGCCCACCCGGCGCCGGCCATGGCCTGCTGAGCCGCCAGCGCAGGCTTGCAGCGGCAGGCCTGCGCCATCCATATCCGCACCCTCATGGCCAAACCGTTGATCTGCAGCCGGCGCGGCACTAGTCCGGCGGCAGCTTGCTAGTACTTGGCCAAAAACTCGGGCAAGTGACCGAGAAACGGCCGCACCAGCCGCCACGGGAAGGCCGGTACGACACCCGACTTCACCCGTTTCTCGATCAGCCGAGCCATCTCGCGGGCGGCCTGGGCGGCTGGAATCGCGAAGGGCAATTTACCGATATCGACCCCTTCGACTATGTCGGTGGCGATATACCCGGGCAGGATGTTGCTGACCAGAATGCCCTTGCGCTTTAGCTCGATACGCGCCGCATCCAGGTACATCTTGAACCCGGCCTTGCTGGCACAGTAAGCCGCCTGGCGGGGAATCGGTTGCAGCGAAGCCAGTGACGAGATGCCGACTATGTGGCCCTGGCCGCGTTCGAGAAAATGCGCCGTGGCCGCACTAATGGTGGCGATGGCGCCGGATAGATTGGTCTGGATCAGGTTCAGTTCCTGGGCCAGATCGCCCCGACCGATGGCCGTCATGTCATTGGCGCCGGCATTGACCACTATGATGTCGACACCGCCCAGACGCGCGAACAGCTCCTGCAGGATCGGCCCGACACTGTCGGTCTGGCAGACATCTAGCACGGCCAGTTCAACGCGCAATTGCTTGCCAAAGCTGGCGTGCAGTTCGTCGCGCAGCTGTTCCAGCAGCGGCAGGCGGCGGGCGGTGAGGCCCAGGGCATGGCCGCGGCGGGCCATTTCCAGCGCCAGTTCACGGCCGATGCCCGAGGAGGCACCGGTGATAACCACGGTGGAAGCTGCGTTGCTGTGCATGGTTGTAATCCGCTGAGTGGGGTAAAAGACCGTGATTGGCATGCCGCCTGCCGGGCATTCAGCCAATCGCCTGGGCCGAGTGCAGTTGCGCGCGCAGGGCGAATTTCTGGATCTTGCCGGTGGAGGTTTTTGGCAGTTCGCCGAACACCACGCGCTTGGGCACCTTGAAGCGTGCCAGCAGCATGCGGCAATGCTCGATCAAGGCTTGCTCACTCACCGCCGCGCCGTCTTTCAGCTCGACAAAGGCACAGGGCACTTCGCCCCAGGTGGCGTCGGGTAGCGCCACCACGGCGGCGAGCAGCACGGCCGGGTGGCGATAGAGCGCTTCCTCGACCTCCAGCGAGGAGATATTTTCACCACCGGAAATGATCACGTCCTTGGAGCGATCCTTGATCTTCACGTAGCCGTCGGGCTGCATCACTGCCAGGTCACCGGTGCGAAACCAGCCGCCGCTGAAGGCCTCCTGGGTGGCGGTCGGATTCTTCAAGTAGCCCTTCATCACGATATTGCCGCGAAACATCACCTCGCCCATGGTCTCGCCATCCCAGGGCACCGGCTGCAGGGTTTGCGGGTCGAGCACAGTGATGGCTTCCTGCAGGTGATAGGCCACGCCCTGGCGGCCATTGCGCTCGGCCCGCTCGCCAATCGACAGCTGCTGCCAGGCCTCATGTTTGGCGCACACCGAGGCCGGGCCGTAGGTTTCGGTCAGGCCATAGACATGGGTCAGGTTAAAGCCAATCCGCTCCATGCCCTCGATCACCGCAGCCGGCGGCGCCGCACCGGCGATCAGGCAATGCACCGGATGGGTGATGCCGGCCCGCAGCGCCTCGGGGGCGTTGATCAGCAGGTTGTGGACGATCGGTGCGCCGCAGTAATGACTGACCTTATGCACGCGGATCAGCTCGAAAACCGCCGCGGCATCGACTCGCCGCAAGCAGATATTGGTGCCGGCATTCGCCGCCAGGGTCCAGGGGAAGCACCAGCCGTTGCAATGAAACATCGGCAGGGTCCACAGGTAGGTGGCGTGCGCCGGCATGTTCCACGAGACCAAATTGCTGGTGGCATTCAGGTAGGCGCCGCGGTGGTGATAGACCACTCCCTTGGGATTACCGGTGGTGCCCGAGGTGTAGTTGAGCGAGATGGCGTCCCATTCATCGGGCGGCAGTTGCCAGGCGAACTGCGCATCACCAGCGGCGAGA
>MHZN01000184.1 GCA_001830395.1 Pseudomonadales bacterium RIFCSPLOWO2_12_59_9
CCGGCTTGTACGGCAGTGATTTCTCGCTGGCCGGGGTGCCGCTGGCCGATGGTCTATCGTTGCTGCTGGGGGCGGTGTTGTTGGGCTATATTGGCGCCTGGCTGGCCGTCGCCAGGCATTTGAATGAGCTCGCGCCGCGTTAATAAGTTGTTGTTTGTATTGGTTTTTTGTCTGTTTTACGGAAGTGTAAGGGAACTTTTCCACAGGTTCCCTGCCTGAAAGTGCAGTGCTAGACTGCCTGTCGTTTTTTTGTTTCGCTTGCTTCAACTGTTTAAGCAAGAGTTCGGAGGATTCGCATGACCACTTCTTTGCAGCCTGTTTATGCCTTAGTCCCGGGTGCCAACCTGGAGGCTTACGTGCATGCGGTCAACAGCATTGCGCTGCTGACCCCTGAACAGGAACGCGAGCTGGGCGAGAGTCTGTATTACCAGCAAGACCTTGAAGCCGCCCGGCAAATGGTGCTCGCGCACCTGCGCTTTGTGGTGCATATCGCCCGTAGTTACTCGGGTTACGGCCTGCCCCAGGCCGATTTGATCCAGGAAGGTAACGTCGGCCTGATGAAAGCGGTAAAGCGCTTTAATCCGGAGATGGGCGTGCGTCTGGTGTCCTTTGCCGTGCACTGGATCAAAGCCGAGATCCACGAATTTATCCTGCGTAACTGGCGCATCGTCAAAGTCGCCACCACTAAGGCGCAGCGCAAATTGTTCTTCAATCTGCGCGGGCAAAAAAAGCGTCTGGCCTGGCTGAACAATGACGAAGTGCATGCGGTGGCCGCCAGCCTTGGGGTCGAGCCGCGTGAAGTGCGCGAGATGGAAAGCCGCTTGAGTGGCCATGACATGGCCTTCGATCCGGCCGCCGATGAAGACGACGAAAGCGCCTTCAAATCGCCCGCGCATTACCTGGAAGACCATCGATACGATCCGGCCGTGCAACTGGAAGCCTGTGACTGGAGCGACAATGCGTCGAGCAATCTGCATGAGGCCTTGGCCGCTCTGGATGAGCGCAGCCGCGACATCTTGCAGCAGCGCTGGCTGAATGAAGACAAGGCCACCCTGCATGAGCTGGCGGCTAAATACAGTGTCTCGGCTGAGCGGATTCGCCAGCTGGAGAAGAACGCCATGAATAAGCTCAAGGGCACTATTGAGGCCTAAGCGCCACACCTTAAAAAGCCGCACCCAGGTGCGGCTTTTTTCTGCCTGTAATTTTTTACCCGCTGTTTTTTGGAGTAGAGCTATGAAACTGCCACCGCTGCGTTTGCAGCATGGGCTGTTGTTTGCCCTGTTGGCGCTGCTGTTCTTTGGCTGGGGCGCCTGGTTGATGCGCCCTCCGGCGTCTGCCGAGCCACTACCTTGGCTGGCCGCCTGGCAGACGCAGTTGTTGCCGGCGCTGGCGAGCGAGCAGTTAAGGTTGGCCGATCTGAGCGGCGAAACCGAGGGTGAGCTTTGGTTGCAGGCGCAGCCTAGTGGGCCGCGGTTGTTGTATCGGGCGCCGGTGGGCGGTGCGGAGGAGGGGTGGACGCTGTCGGCCGAACTGCACTTGAGCCGTCTTGAGCGCGAGAGTCTGGCGGTCGCCGCAGGCTTGCAGGCCAGCAGTGGCGAGCAGCCGCTGAGTGGGCAATTGCTCGATCAGTTGGGCCGCCAGCCGGTGCTGGCGCTTGAGCTGACGCCCAGCGTTGCAGTGCCGGCCGCGCGTTTGGCGGTGACCTTAGGTCAGCCACCGCTGCGGTTGCAAATCGAGGGCGGCGAGGCTTGGGTCTATCCGGTGCTGGGTCTGATGGCGCGGGTGCAGGACGATACCGTGCTGCTGTTACGGGCGCAGCCCAAGAGCGCCCTGCAGCATTAACTGCGACAAGCTCGGGCTTAACGCGCTCCGGGCCACCAGTCGGGCCGCGCGGGTTTGAGTTGGTCGAGGTAGTGACTGCCGCCCAATTGCCAACCCTGGCGGCGAATCCAGTTGGCGCGCTGGCTGACATAACCGCTGGGCCGGCGCGGGCTCCATTCGCGCGGGTTAGGCAGCACCGCCGCCAGCAGTGAGGCTTGTTGATTGGACAGGTAGCTGGCGCCAATGCCGAAATGCTGGCGCGCGGCGGCTTCGGCGCCGAATACCCCATCGCCCCATTCGACGGTATTTAAATACACCTCAAGAATGCGCTGCTTGGACCAGCACAACTCGATCAGCCCGGTAAACCAGACTTCTAGGCCCTTGCGCGGCCAGCTGCGGCCCGACCAGAGGAACAGGTTTTTCGCCACCTGCTGGCTCAGGGTGCTGGCCCCGCGCAATGAGCCGCCGCGCTCGTTGTGCGCCAGTGCGGCGCGGATGGCGCCCAGATCAAAGCCCCAGTGCTCGGCGAACTTCTGGTCTTCGGCGGCGATTACGGCGATTTTCAAATTCTCAGGCAAGGCTTCCCAGGGGCGCCAGGTACGCTGTAGATCAATCGGCTGACCGTCGATCCATGACTCAATCTTGCGCTCGACCATTAGCGCGCTGCCCGGTGGCGGCAGCCAGCGCAGGGCCAGCACCAGCAACGCCGAGGCCGCAGCGCAATAGCCGAGTGCTTTAAATAGGCGCCGGAGCAGGAGTCGAAGCATATGCGGCTTGGCCAAGTCAGTTGGGCGGGCCATTATAGCCAGCGTCTTGATGCGGTTTGGAGCTTGTTGATGGTGCGTGGATTTCTATTGCTGGCGGCGTTCTTTGGTTTTACCGGCGTCGGGCTCGGCGCCTTTGCTGCCCACGCCTTAAAGGACCAGCTGTCGCCGGAGTACTTGGCGGTGTTTCAAACCGGCGTGCACTATCAAATGCTGCATGCCCTGGCGTTGCTGGCGCTGGCCTTGCTGGCGCGGCAGTTGCCGGGGCGTTTGCTGCTGGCCGCCGGCAGTTTGTTTGCGCTGGGCATTGGGCTGTTTTCCGGCAGCCTCTACGCTTTGACCCTGAGCGGCATAAGTGCCTTGGGGATGATTACGCCCCTGGGTGGCCTGGCGTTTTTGGCCGGTTGGTTGTGCCTGGGCGTGCATGCCTGGCGGTTGAGTTCGGTCCCGGCCTAAGGGTTGCCGTCTGGCGCCTTTTACCTTGGTCGGCGCCGGTGATCGGGCTAGAATGCTGGCCCCTCAAATTTGTTCGTGGCCGCTTATGCAGATTCAGTTAAATGGCGAAGCCTTTGAGTTGCCCGACGGCCAGACCGTTGCCGGTGTGCTTGAGTACTTGCAGCTGGGCGAGCGGCGGGTGGCGGTCGAACTCAATCTCGACATAGTGCCGCGCAGCCTGCATGCCAGCACCCTGTTACAGGCCGGCGACGTGCTGGAAATCGTCCACGCCATCGGCGGCGGCTAAGCCCGCTGGTCAGCCCTGCTTCGCTTGTCTTCGTTTATGCCCGCAAGGAGTTCCCGTGAATCCAGCACCCGTCACTCAGTTTGTCAGTGATCAGCCTTTCGTTCTGGCTGGCCGCACCTATCAATCGCGACTGCTGGTGGGCACGGGCAAGTACCGCGATCTCGAGCAGACCCGCCTGGCAATTGAAGCCTCGGGCGCTGAGATCGTGACCGTCGCGGTGCGCCGCACCAATATTGGCCAGAACCCCGGCGAGCCGAATTTGCTGGATGTGTTGCCGGCCGATCGCTACACCATCTTGCCGAACACCGCCGGTTGCTTCGATGCCATCGAGGCGGTGCGTACCTGTCGCCTGGCGCGTGAGCTGCTGGACGGCCACAATCTGGTCAAGCTGGAAGTTCTGGCCGATCAGAAGACTCTGTTCCCCAATGTGATCGAAACCCTCAAGGCCGCCGAAGTGTTGGTCAAGGAAGGTTTCGACGTGATGGTGTACACCAGCGATGACCCGATCATTGCCCGCCAGCTGGCTGAAATTGGCTGCATTGCAGTGATGCCCCTGGCCGGTTTGATTGGCAGTGGCTTGGGGATTTGTAACCCCTACAACCTGCGCATCATTCTTGAAGAAGCCAAGGTACCGGTACTGGTCGACGCCGGCGTCGGTACCGCCTCCGATGCCAGCATCGCCATGGAACTGGGTTGCGCCGCCGTGCTGATGAACAGCGCCATCGCCAATGCACAAAACCCGGTAATGATGGCCCAGGCGATGAACCATGCGGTTGTCGCCGGGCGGCTGGCCTATCTGGCCGGGCGGATGCCGAAAAAGCTCTATGCCAGCGCCTCATCGCCGCTGTCTGGGTTGATTAATTAAGCTGCTCATTTACCGGTAAGAGTTATTTCATGTCTGAATTGCAAGAGCCTGCGGCACCTGCCGAAGAGCCGCGCCCAATGCGCCCGATCAAGAGTTTTGTGATGCGCGCAGGGCGCATGACCGAAGGCCAGCAGCGCGGCCTTGAGCTGGGCCTGCCCAAGTTTGGCCTGCAGCTGGCCGATGGTCTGCGCGACTTTGATCAGGTGTTTGGTCGCAGTGCACCGCGTACCTTCGAGATCGGTTTCGGCATGGGCAGCGCGACCCTGGAGATGGCGGCGGCTGAACCTGACCACGACTTTATTGGCGTCGAGGTGCATCGTCCCGGCGTTGGCGCCTTGCTCAATGGTGTCTTGACGCAGAATTTGAGCAACCTGCGGGTCTACAGTTTTGATGCCATGGAAGTGCTGCGCGACTGCATCGGCGACGCCAGTCTCGACCGGGTGCTGCTGTTTTTCCCCGATCCCTGGCACAAGGCTCGGCACAATAAGCGCCGCATCGTGCGCCCGGAGTTTGCCCAGCTGGTGCGGCAAAAGCTGAAAGTCGGCGGCATTTTGCACATGGCCACCGACTGGCAGCCCTATGCGGAATATATGCTGGAAATCATGCAGGCGGCGCCCGGTTATCGCAATCTGGCGGCCGATGGTGGCTGCGTTGAGCGCCCGGCGGAACGTCCGGTAACCAAGTTTGAACGGCGTGGCGAGCGCCTCGGGCATGGCGTTTGGGACATTAAATTCCAGCGTGTCGACTAAGCTGGCAGACCGCATTAGTTAACGCGACTCAGGACAATCAAACAGACCGGGCAAACTCGGCACAGGGATGGAACCCTGCTTTGGCAATGATTAATGCAGGGCCGATCCGTTAGGGTCGCCGGCATTCACAGAGCGCCGCAGTCACTGCGCGTTGCGAGGAGAGAGCTGTGTTGAGAAAGTTTGCAATTCTGCTGCTGGCCGGTTGTGCATTACAGGCGCAAGCCAAAGTCGATGCGGCTCAGGCTGCCCGCCTGGGCGCCGAGCTAACCCCGTTGGGCGCCGAGCGGGCCGGTAATGTGGCCGGCACTATCCCGGCCTGGGATGGTGGTATTACCAGCGCGCCGGCCGGTTACCAGCCGGGCATGCATCACCCTGATCCCTATGCCGGCGATGCCGTGCAGTATGTGGTCAACAGCAAGAACCTTGGGCAATACCAGGCGCTGCTGCCTGACGGCTTGAAAGCTTTGCTGCAAAAGCAGCCTGAGTACTTCTTGCGGGTGTTTCCGACCCATCGCAGCGCCTCGGCGCCGCAGCGACTCTATGAGGCCGCCAAGCAAAACGCGCAAAGCGCCGAGCTGATTGCCGGCGGTAATGGGGTCGATGGCGTGGCTGCGGGCACGCCTTTTCCGATTCCTAAGGATGGCCTGGAAGCCATCTGGAACCACATCATGCGTTACCGGGGTGATCAGATTCATTTCGTCACCAATCAGGCGGCGGTGCTCAGCAACGGCAGTTACAACCTGCTGAAACTCGATCGCAATATTTACTTTGTCTACGGCCGTGACGGCATGACGCCAAAGGATCTGTCCAACACGCTGTTCTACTACAAGTACCAGGTGGTCGCGCCGGCCAAGCTCGCCGGTTCCGCCTTGGTGGTGCAGGAAACCCTCGATCAGGTCTTGGCGATTCGCAAGGCCTGGCGCTTTAACCGCGGCGAGCGCCGGGTGCGGCGTTTGCCAATGCTGGCTTTCGACACCCTGCAGCCGGACACCAATGGCATGGCCACCGCCGACATGGTCGACAGCTTTAACGGTGCGCCAGAGCGTTACGAGTGGAAGCTGCTGGGCAAGAAAGAAATGCTGGTGCCGTACAACAGCTATGCCGTGCACCAGGAAGGCATTCCTTACGAGACCATTCTCAAGGATAAAACCGTTAACCCTGAGCTGCTGCGCTACGAGTTGCACCGGGTTTGGGTCGTCGAAGCGAGCGTGCGTAAAGGCTTTAGTCACCCTTATAGCAAGCGCCGATTTTACCTCGACGAGGACAGCTGGCAAATCCTGGCGGCCGACCTGTATGACAAGAACGGCGCCTTGATTGGTTTGCAAGAAAGCCATGCGATCAACTATTACGATGTGCCAATGTTTGGCAGCACCCTGGAAACCGTTTACGACTTCCCCGGTGATAGGTATTTTGCCGATGGCCTGGACAACAACGAACCCATGTACGACTTCAATGCCAAGCTGGCACCGGTGGATTTCACTCCACAGGCGTTGCGCCGCGAAGGCAACTAACGGGTTTGAACGCGCATAAAAAAACCGCCTTTGGGCGGTTTTTTTATGCGAGTGAAGTTAGTCGATTAGCTCGGCGCCAAGAATGGTGGTTTCCGGTATGGATTGTGGCGCCGGGCAGACCTGCAGGTATTTGATGCTTTCGCGCGGGATCAGCAGCAGATCGCCATCCACTTCGAGGCTGATAAAGGGCGACTCCAACTGCATGCGCAACAGGCGCGAAATCTGTGCCGGATCACCCTGCTGTTGCGGGAAACGCATGGCCAGGCGTTGGCCATCTTGAAAGTACAGATACAGATGCTTGGTCGGTTTCATCGGCTCTTCTCGGCGTAATGGCAAGGCCCGGCGCGCCGTGAAGACCGCATCACTCAGCTGCGGTCGGCCAGTACACCAATCACGAAGAAGACTAGTAGCAATACCGGCGCCAGGGTGTAGTTATTGAAAGAGCCCAGTGCCTGCGCCAGATAAGGGGTTAAGAAAATAATCGCCAAGCCGTAGACCACGGCGCAGAGCAGCACGAATATCAGCGTGCGAAACACAAAGTTCAGACTGCCAATCGAGCGTTGCACCCAGGCATTCAGGCCCGGGCCGAACAGCACGAAGAGGGTCGCCATCAACGCCAGGGAGATGTCGCCCAGATGGCTGCGGCTCCAGCGCGAAAGGGTGGCAATTAGGTCGAGAACTAAATCCATGAAAGGTCCTTGGGCGAGGCGTGATGGGCGGGTTCAGGGCAGAAAATACTGCAGCAGATCGTTAAGAAACAGTTGGCCTTCACGGCTGGCGGTCAGCCGCGCCGGGTCTGGCAGCAGCAAACCACGCTGCTCGGCTTGTGCGCGCGCCTCGGCCAGCAAACTCAGCGGCAGGCCGGTGCGTTGCGTAAACAACTGGCTGGCGGCGCCGTCGTTGAGGCGCAGCACGTTCATCAAGAACTCGAAGGGCAGCTCGCTGGCGGTCAGGATTTTTTCACCGGCGAGAAAGTTTTTGCTGGGGTCGAGATAGTCTTTCGGCAGCCGGGTTTTCCAGCTGCGGATGATCTGCCCGCTGGGGCTGCTGAGCTTGGCGTGGGCGCCGGCACCGATGCCGAGGAAGTCGCCAAAGCTCCAGTAATTGAGGTTGTGCCGCG
>MHZN01000185.1 GCA_001830395.1 Pseudomonadales bacterium RIFCSPLOWO2_12_59_9
CTCGGTAATATTCATCGCGGCGCCTCATAAAATTGAGCAAAGTCATTGCATGCACTCTAACGCCGACAGCGAACTTGACCATATCTCTTAAGGCATAGGCTGACGCGCACTCGCCTGCAGGCTAGCCTCAGTTTAGCGGCGTAGACTCGGCACCTCTGCAATTTCAGTAGCTAGCATTGAGGCAATCCATGGCCCACAGCCACAGCCACGACCCGCATCAGCACGCGCCGCAGCGCTTCGATCGCGCCTTTGCGCTGGGTATCGGGCTCAATCTGACCTATGTGTTGATCGAGGCGTTTTACGGCTGGCAGGTCAACTCCCTGGCGCTGCTGGCCGATGCCGGCCACAACCTCGGTGACGTCGGCGGCCTGGTGCTGGCCTGGGCCGCCATCGCCGCCGCACGGCTGCGCAGCAATGATCGCCACACCTACGGCTGGCGCCGCGCCTCAATACTGGCCAGTTTCGCCAATGCACTGTTGTTATTGGTGGCCATGGGCTCGCTGGGTTGGGAGTCGCTGCAGCGGCTGCAACAACCCGAGCCCATCGCCGGTGTCACTGTGATGCTGGTGGCCGGCATTGGTGTGCTGGTTAACGCCATCACCGCCTGGCTGTTCGTCTCCGGCAGCCGCCATGACCTCAATCTGCGCGGGGCGTTTTTGCACATGGCCGCCGATGCCCTGGTGTCGATTGGCGTGGTGCTGGCCGGCGCGCTCTACCTGTGGCAAGGCTGGCTGTGGCTTGATCCAGTGGTGAGCCTGATTATTGCGGCAGTGATAGTGATTGGCACCTGGTCGCTGTTTCGCCAATCACTGCATTTGCTGTTTGACGGGGTGCCCGAGCAGATTGACCTCGCCGCAGTGCGCCAGTACTTGCAGGATTTACCGGGGGTTAAGGATGTGCACGACCTGCATGTCTGGGCCATGAGCACCAATGAGGTGGCGCTCACCGCGCACATCCTGATCGAGCCCCTGCCTACCGATGATCGCTGGCTGCATGAGGTGACGCAGGAGTTGCGCGAGCACTTCGTCATCGCCCACTGCACCTTGCAACTGGAGGCTGAGCGCGGCTGCCAACTCAGTTGCGCCACCCCACCAACGCCGCCGAAATGACCGCCGTTTTTTAGCGCGGCATAAGAGTCGATAACAGATACCGAGAGGGGAAATTACTGCGCTTTAAACTTGGCTTGCCGCGAATGAATCCAGTCGACAATTTCCCCTTCAGGGGCATAACCACTGACGGTTTCACGCAGCAGTTGGCGCACCCGCACATAATCATCCTGCTCAACCGCCACCATTAACTGCTCAAGCGCCAACTTGAACGCCTCCCACGGCAGGTGGTCTTCGTTGGCCCGCATAATCATTGGATGGTCGGTTGGGGTCACGTCATCACCGATCAATAACTCTTCATAGAGTTTTTCACCGGGGCGCAAACCGGTGAACTCGACGGCGATATCACCATTGGGATTGCGCTCGGAGCGCAGGGTTAAGCCCGAAAGTAAGATCATCTTCTCGGCAAGCTCAGCAATTTTTACCGGTTGGCCCATATCCAACACAAAGACATCCCCGCCCTGCCCCATGGCGCCAGCCTGGATCACCAACTGCGCTGCCTCCGGAATGGTCATGAAATAACGGGTGATGTTCGGGTGGGTCACAGTCACGGGACCGCCATGACTGATTTGCTCACGAAACAGTGGAATCACCGAGCCAGACGAACCCAGCACATTGCCAAAACGCACCATGGTAAAACGGGTTTTATTCAGATGAGCAACCGCCGATTTATCCCCCAGAAACACCGGCGCCGCCTCGGCACTCAAGGCCTGCAAGGTCATCTCAGCCAAGCGCTTGGTGCTGCCCATGACATTGGTCGGCCTTACCGCCTTGTCGGTCGAAATCAGCACAAAGTGCTCAACCCCGGCGCGAATCGCCGCCTGCGCGGTGTACAAGGACCCCAACACATTATTCAGCACGCCTTCGGCAATATTGTGCTCGACCATTGGCACATGCTTGTAAGCGGCAGCGTGGTAAACCGTATTGACCCCCCAGGTTTGCATCACATCAAACAAACGCTCGCTGTTGCGGATCGAGCCCAAAATCGGCACCAAACGCAGCGGCAACGACTCACGCTGCACCCGGCGCTCAAGCTCGGCATGGATGCTGTAAAGGTTGAATTCACTGTGCTCGAACAACAGCAAAGTGGTCGGTCCCGTGGCCACAATCTGCCGACACAGCTCAGAACCAATCGAGCCACCCGCACCGGTAACCATCACCACCTGACCACGGATACAGCGCTCAAACAGCAGCTTTTGCGGTGGTACCGCATCACGGCCGAGCAGGTCGGCAATGTCGACCTCTTGCACATCCTCCACCTTGACCCGGCCACTGGCCAAATCCATAAAGCCCGGAACACTGCGCACATGCAGGGGGAATTGCTCAAGCAAGCCCAGTATTTCGCGGCGACGCCCACGGGTTGCCGAGGGGATCGCCAGTAAAATTTCGTCAGCCGCTGCTTCGTTGATCATCTGTTGAATATGCTTTGAGGTATAAACCCGCAACCCCGCAATAACCCGATTGGAAATCGTTGGATCATCATCAATAAATGCCACCGGACGCATACCGCGCCCCAGCCGAAGTGCTGCCACCAGCTGGTTTCCCGCGGCCCCAGCACCGTAAATCGCCACCTTGGGTAAGCAGTTATCAAGAACTTTAAAGTTGGAGGGTTGCCCAGGTAAGAACCAGCCGCCCATAAAGTACTGCCGCATCAGCAGGCGCAAACCACCGACCAACATCAAACTCAACCACCAATAATTGAACACCATTGAACGTGGGATAAGTTTAGGCGCGCCCTGATGCCAGTACACAACGAGCGCCAATATTAATGCCGAAAGCGAAACAGCCTTGCCTATGGCCAGTAAAGCGTCATTACCCAAATAACGCATCACCGCCCGGTACATACCGAAGCGAATAAATAAAGGAATGGCAATCAACGGCGCGACAGTAAAAAGCCAAGCATGGCCAGTAAAAGGCTCGATATCTTTCGAATCACCTAAGCGAACAACAAAAGCGAACCACAACGCCGCCCAGACCAGCACAATATCCATGACTACCTGGATGAGGCGCTTGTAACGACGCGGCAGCATGACCAAACGACTACGTAATTTCTCGGCAAATCTTAACACACCAACTCCTCACTCCAATGAAACTTCCAAGCCGAATGAAATAAAACTCCAACCAACAAGCCAGCAAAAAAATACAACACTACGCATCCAGCGACGCTTTAAATGCCTTATTAGCCAAGCAAAACATCAATATCATATCCAGAAATACCCGTGACACCCAAGCCACTGCCGCACCCAACAAACCGTAATAAATCACGAACAGAAACAACATTGGCACATATATAAACAACTCAAATATGTGAACCTTGGCCGTCGCCTTTACATGTCCTGCCGCCTGCGCGGCTGCATAAGGTAATTGCGCCATGCTGTTGAAAAATATACCCACGGACAAAATCACCGTCAAATACCAAGAGTTCTCGGCAAATTCACGGCCCAGCCATAACTGCAGCCCAAAAAATGCGCCGAGCGCGGCAGTGCTACACAGCGCGAACATCACTGCGGCAATAATCCACAACGCACGATCAAATAACCGCTTAGCCGCCAGACGCTCGTTAAACATTAACGCTGCCAAGCGCGGAAACAACACTGCCGTCAGCGCGCCCGGGATAATCAAAAACCGGATCAACACCTCAAACGGCACCGTGTAATAAGCCACCACACTGGCGCCAACCAAGGAGGCAATCACAAAGCGATCAGCCGTCACCATTAACGGATTAACAATATTCGACACAGTCATCCAAGAGCCAAAGGCTAACAGCCCTTTAACATCTTCTGACTGTGCATCCGGGTAAACAAAGTGCAATCGGGTCTTGTTTAACACCAGCATTAAATGCGCCACAAGAATGATCAAGCGTGACAGCACCAAACTTAGCACCATCCACTCCAGTGACACGCCGAAGAACACAATGGTCAGCGCCGGCATACCGAAATTGGCCAGGCCTAAAATGATGCGCAGAATACTGACATCGCGAAAGTCTTCATACGCCTCTAACACCCCGCGCAACCCCGAAGTTACAGTGGTCAAGGGGATCCCTAGGGCCGCGATAAACAAGGCCCCGATCACATCGCCCTGCAATACCTCACTTACATTTAACCAACTGCCGCCCAACGGCCTAGCAACCGCCGCTAGCAGTAAGCCACCCAGCACCCCGGCGACTAAAACCATGATCAAACCCAGACTAATAACCTTGCGTAACTCAGCGGCGCTACCGCTAAGGCGTCGCTGTGCGACCGTCTGCGTCAATGCCCGGCCCAACCCGAAATCAAACAAACTGAAATAACCGATCAATCCCCAGACCATGGTTAAAATGCCAAAAACTTCGACTCCGGATTGCTTTAGTAAAAAGGGAATGGTGATAAAACCAAGCAGCAATGGTGCGCCATTGCCGAGAAGATTCCACAAGCTATTTTTTCTCAATGACATTGCCGAAGCTCAACTACCAACTGCTTGAGGTGCATAGGGTACCAAATTAACCACTGAGACCAGCACTAACCCTGGCACGCATTAATCATCGGTGTGGATTGGCTAATAGGCAGCTTGCAAAACTGCACAGCTAAGACTCCTGCTGCCCGGCACGAAATTTCAGCGCCAACAACAATAATGGCAGATAAGCGATTACCAACCCTGACACCCCATCAATGCCGCCAAGTCCCACCCACATAGCCATCGGCAACAACCAACCAAGATTGACCGCTGCCACTGCTAGGGTTACCGGCCGATGCGCGCCAAATTGCCGTGAAAGGTATTGGTAGGCATGGCTACGATGCGCTTCATAAACCTTATCGCCACGCAGCAAACGGCGCAGCAAGGTGAAGGTGGCATCAACAATAAACACCCCGAGCAATATCAACCAGCACCACAACAACTGCGGGGCCTGCCAAGCGGCTTGCAGGGAGAGCACGCCGAGGGTGACCCCCAAAAAGCCACTGCCAGCATCTCCCATGAATATCCGCGCGGGAGGGAAATTCCACAGTAAAAAACCCGCAACA
>MHZN01000186.1 GCA_001830395.1 Pseudomonadales bacterium RIFCSPLOWO2_12_59_9
AGCGCGCAGCCCGGCGCTCAGCTTACCGGTGGACGAGCCACTGCTGGCCAACCGTCCCGAGCATTTGATTGAACGCACGGCCAGCGAGCAAATGCCCGCCGACAATCCCTGGGGTTTCAAGCTGGATGTGCCGCACTACAAATTCAATCGTGGCGAGCTGTACAACCTGAGCATCGCCCGTGGCACGCTGACCACCGAAGAGCGTTTCATCATCAACGATCACATCGTGCAAACCATCCGTATGCTCAACCACCTGCCCTTCCCGCCGCACTTGAAAAACGTCGCGGAAATCGCCGGCGGCCACCATGAGAAAATGAACGGCACGGGTTACCCGAAACGCCTGAAACGCGAAGACATGAGCCTGCCGGCCCGCATGATGGCGATTGCCGATATTTTTGAAGCGCTAACGGCAGTGGACCGCCCCTACAAAAAAGGCAAGACCCTGTCCGAATCGCTGAACATCATGCTCGGCATGTGCAAAGGCGCGCACGTGGATATCCAGCTGTTTGAGTTGTTCGTGCGTAGCGGGGTTTATCGCCAGTACGCGCAACGCTTCCTCAAGCCGGAGCAGATCGATGCGGTCGACGAGAATAGCTTATTGGCCAAGCTGGCGGCCGAGTGAGACAGCGGGAATAAACGAGGTATTAACGCGAGGGGTGCAGCTTAACAAACAGCGGTTCAGGGCCGGCTAGCGCCCGCCCTGAACCCCAGGATCAAGCCTGGGCGATATCGTTTTCTGGATACCAGACATCCAGCAACGGGCTAACAGTGAAAGCTGTCAGTTCGCTACGGCCTTGCAACCAGGCTTCAACCAGGGCGCGCTGCTCGGCACTGACCGAACCACGTTTGCCCAGGCACACGAAGCCATAGTCATCACCGCCGACATAACCCATGCCGTTGGCCGTGATTGCGTCTGCTACGAAGGCTTCCAGGAAGTCATCGATCGACTCTTCAGCCAGGTTTTCCTGAAAATTCAGGGTCAGCTCAAAACCAAGCTCCTGGAACTCGGCAACGCAGAGTTTTTTACGCAGACGACGGGAACGGTTAGTAGCCATGAAAAAATCCTCACCTTTCTTAAATAAATAAAACTTAAATTCATAAAATAAGCCGCGGCACTTTAACAGCTTAGCCAGCGGCCTGCCCGTGTCTCTGCGCGCCCTTGGCCAGCCCGGCTAAACCGCTACAGTCCAAAACGCCGCCGCGCGGTCCCGCTGGATGAGCGAAGCGTTAATAACTGCTGATGGGCAACGCCGTCTCTTGGTCTTGCGCCAGTGCGGCAAAGGCCTCTTCCTGCATGCTGAGCCAAGCACCTTGAACCTTCCAACGCAGCGACCAGTCGATGAATTGGTCCGCCGGCATTGGCCGAGCAATGCCGTAGCCCTGCGCGAGTCGGCAACCCAGGCGCAGCAACACCGCACCATGGGCCAGCGTCTCGACGCCCTCGGCAATAACCTGTCGATTGAATGCTCCAGCCAAGCGAATGACGCCCTCCACAATGCCCAGATCGTCCGGGTCATTGAGCATATCGCGGACAAAACTCTGATCGATTTTCAAGGTATCCACCGGTAGCTTGCGCAGGTAGGTCAGCGACGAATAGCCCGTGCCAAAGTCATCCAAGGCAAAGTGCACCCCCAGTGCACGGCATTGCTGAAGTATCACCACCGCCTGCTCGATATCGGCAATTGCCGCAGTTTCCAGCACCTCCAACTCGAAGTGCGAAGCCGGGAAAGCCGGGTAGCGGGCCAATGCCGTGCGCAAATCCGCATAAAAATCCGGCTGCAATAAATGACTGGCACTGACATTGGCGCTGACGACTAGGTTCAGGCCACTCTCATACCAGCTCGCCGCCTGGGCCAGGGCGGCATTGATAACCCACTCACCAAAGGGTTTTTCAAGGCGACTGCCATTGATGTGGGGGAGGAACTCCGCCGGCGCCAGCAAGCCTTTTTCAGGGTTTTGCCAGCGGATCAACGCCTCCACGCCGATAATGGCGCCGTTGATCAAATCAACCTTGGGCTGGTAGTACAGAACGAACTCGGCGTTTTCCAGCGCGCTGGCCAGCAGGTCCAGGTATTTACGGTGGGTCTGCGCCTTGCGGTCGCTCTCCGGGTCAAACAGATGGTAGCGATTTTTACCGGACTCCTTAGCCAGATACATCGCCTGATCGGCGTGGCGCAGCAAGGTATCGGCGTCGGCGTTGTCATCCGGATACAGGCTGACCCCGATGCTGGCAGAAACACTCAGCAGCCCATCCTCAACGTGAATGGGTGAGCTGATGGCACTGAGCACCCGCTCAAGGATCAGCGCACACTCCTCAGGAGAGTTGATATCGGACAGCAACAAGACAAATTCATCGCCACCAAGGCGGGCCTGGGTATCTTCGGCGCGCAACACATGCTTGAGGTTTTCCGTCACGCCAACCAAGAGTTGATCGCCCGTGGCGTGACCGTATTGATCGTTGATGGCTTTAAAACCGTCCAAATCCAGAAAGCACACCGCCAGCGACTTGCCACTGCGGGTCGAGCGAATAATTGACTGGGCCAACCGATCGACCAGCAGGCGTCGATTGGGTGAGCCGGTTAATGGGTCATAGTGGGCGATGCGGTCGAGTTCGGCCTCGTGGGCCTTGAGTTGGCTGATATCGGCGAACACGCTGACATAGCGTTGAATGACGCCCGCCGCGTCGCGCACCGCCGAGATGGACAACAACTCGGCAAAAATCTCACCATTTTTGCGCCGATTCCAGATTTCCCCACGCCAGAAATCATGCTGGCTCAGCGAGCTCCACATTTGCCCGTAGAACTCCGGGCCATGCCGCCCCGAGGCCAGCAGCTTAGGTGTTTGGCCAAGGACCTCGGCTTCGCTGTAGCCGGTGATGCGGGTAAAGGCCGGGTTGATCTTGATAATGCATCGGGCCGCATTGGTCACCATGATGCCTTCATAACTGTTTTCAAACACCGTCGCGACTTCTACCTGCGCCAGCTCGAAGGACTTGCGCTGAGAAATATCGGCCAGGGTGCCGACCATTCTGAGTGGCTCGCCGGCCGCATTGCGCAGCACCACGCGACCCTTCACGCACATCCATTTGGTTTCGCCAGAGCGCATGACAATACGGCAATCAAACTCCACGCCGGCCGTCTTGCCCTGACGATGCGCGTCAATCTGGCTCAGCGCCATCGACAGATCGTCGCAATGCAGCATGCGTTTAAAAAACTCAAAATCATGGGTATCTTCAGCGGCCGAGTAACCAGTCACTTGGTAATATTGCGCCGAACGGTATACCCAGCCACTGGGCAGATCCCAATCCCACAGGCCATCACTGGTGGCCTCGACAGCCATCTGCAGGCGTTCCTCACTTACCTGCAGTTTTAAGCTGATCAGCTTTCGTTCGGTGATGTCCTGGACTGTGCCGTACAGCTTGACCACCTGACCGGCAGCATCCAGCACTGCCTGACCACGCGCCGTAATCCAGCGGCAACTGCCATCGGCACGCAGCACCTGGGCATCGCATTCATAGCCCTGCCCAGTGAGGATGGCATGGTCCACTGCCGCGGCAAGTTGCTGCCAGCTTGACGCAGTGAAATATTGCTGCACCTGCGGATACGCGGCTGGCGGCAAACTGATGTCGCGGCCATAGATGCGATAGATTTCGTCTGACCAGTGCAGTTCATCCGTTTGTACATTCCACTCCCAGTTGCCTACCGCACTGAGGTGCTGGGCCTCTTGCAGCGCGGCCTCACTGGCGCGCAGGGCAATATCGGCCTGTTGACGCTGGGTGATGTCGCGGGAAATACCAAACAGGCCATTAACCCGGCCCTGCTCATCAAACACCGGCCCCTTGATGACCAAAAACACCCGCTCTTGGCCATCGAAGGTGCTGACGTGCTCTTCCAGTGTCTGGGTCTGGCCGCCGGCGATGATCTCTCGATCCCGCGCCATCACGTCCCGTGCAGTCTCGGCCGGGAACAGAAAATAGTCATCCCGCCCCACTATGTCACTGGCCGAGCGCCCGGCCACCTCCGCCGCTGCTGTATTGATAAGCAAATAGCGGCCTTGAATGTCCTTGACGAAAACCGCATCCGAAGTGCCTGAGACCACCGCACTCAACAGGCGGCGATTGAACTCCTGCTTGGCCAAAGAATGTCGCAGCAACTCGCTCAGCAAGCTAACCGTCACACCCGTGATTATTAAGAGGGCCAAATGCAATGCATCATGACTGCTCTCGATGCGAAAACTGTACAGCGGTGCAATCGCCAGATAATCCAAGCCGAAAGCCGCAATCAGCGTTGACAGCAATCCTGGGCCAAAACCACCGAGCAGCGCGCTGAGCGTGATGGGCAACATAAAGAGAATCAGCAGCAGCTGCGCACCGAAGCCAAGCGCAATTTGCTGGCGTAAGACCAGCGTGGCGCACGTTACCAACACGGCGAACAGGTAAATCAACCACTGCGGCAATCGCCCTGGAGTCACCCCAATCGCCAGGGCGTCCAACAGGGTCTCCTTGCCCGAGGGATTGAGTGGCGGCACGGCGCGCAGCGCGAAAAACAACAGCGCGGTGGTAGCGATAACGAAAAACACGCCCTTGGCCGTCGACAGCCAGACGACCGACTGCGGGTCGGTAAAGACCGCCAGCAATTGATCGGAAAGGAAGATCCAGGCGAGCGCAATGAACAGGTAGCCCGCAGTGATAAACAAAATAAAACGTCCGCGTGCCGTCGTCTTCATGCGTATCGGATTCTCCTAAAAACAGCCAAACACTGAGGGGCCCGGCGAATCGTTCGACCTGCGGCGTAACACGGATCAAGGCGCAATGGAGGAGTCGTAACGGCGCATAACAGACGATCGTGCGCAAAGCATCACACCGGCACCTTGTGTATAGCCTGCACAGGGCAGACCCGCTCGTAATCAGCCGAAATAATGAAGCTTTGCGACAGATATCCTGACCGTCTACCGCCCGAGAGGCACAGCGTCATAGCGCAGCGCTGAATAGCTGAAGCGCCGGGGCAACCCGGCGCCACCGGCCATGCTCGCTTGGCGCAGGCTAAACCACGCAAAGGCCCAACGGCACACAAGCGAAGGGCGCTTCGGGCATAATGCCGATCTTTCAAAAGCTGTTTTGCCAAACCTGTGTGGAAGCCTCGTACTCATGTCATCTTTTCTTGTTAACCGCCGCCTGTCGGGCCTGGGCCTTGCGCTGCGCACCCTTGGTCAACTGACCCTCGCCAGCCTGCTATTGCCGCTGGCCGTGAGCGCTAACGCCGCACCGACCAATACTGTGTTACCGCTGAAAATCCAGCAGGCGTTAAAGACCGCGAAAATCGACAACAGCGCCATGTCGCTGGTCATGCTGCCACTCAACGGCCCGGGGCTGGCCACCATAGTTAATGCCGACGTGGCAGTGAACCCGGCCTCGACCATGAAGCTGATCACCACCTATGCCGCACTGGAGTTGCTCGGCCCGACCCACCAATGGAAAACCGAGTTTTACACCGACGGCCCGCTGCGCAACGGCGTACTGCAGGGCAATCTGTACCTCAAGGGCGGCGGTGATCCAAAGCTGAATATGGAGAAACTCTGGTTGCTGCTGCGCGACCTGCGCGCCAATGGTGTGCAGCAGATCACCGGCGATCTGGTGCTCGACCGCAGCCACTTCGTACAACCGCAATTAGCGGCCTTTAATGATGATGGCAATGACGACAACAAACCCTTCCTGGTCGGCCCAGATTCGTTATTGGTGAACCTCAAATCGGTGCGTTTTATCGCCCGCAATGAAGGTGGCAAGGTGACCTTGGCCGCCGAGCCGCCGATTGCCAGCATTCATATCGACAACCGAGTCAAAGCCCTGCCGGCCGGTAAATGCCCGAATCCAGATGTGCGCTACAGCGCCAGCAAACAAGCTGACGGCAGTATCAATCTGGTGGTCAGCGGCAAATTGGTCGAGGGTTGCAGCAGCCAGACCTACCTGGCGCTGCTCGACCACCCAAGCTATGCGGCCGGTGCGGTGCGGGCCATCTGGCAAGAGCTGGGCGGCACTATCAACGGCCACGACCGGGTCGACAACGTGCCCAAGAGCGCCCGCCTACTGGCCCGTGCCTTCTCGCCAGACCTGGTAGAGATCATTCGCGACATCAACAAGTACAGTAACAACACCATGGCCCAACAGCTGTTCCTCAGCATTGGCGCCGAGTTTCGCAGCGCTGGCGACGCCGATGACGCCAAGGCCGCGCTGCGGGTGATTCGTCAGTGGCTGGCGCGCAAAGGCATCGATTCCACGCACCTGATGATGGAGAACGGCTCCGGTTTGTCACGCCTGGAGCGCGTCAGCGCGCGGGAAATGGCGGGATTGCTGCAAGCGGCATGGAGCAGCCCCTACGCCGCCGAATTTATGTCGTCGCTGCCGCTGGTGGGCATGGACGGCACCATGCATAAACGCCTGCGCCGCACCGCCCTGGCCGGCGAAGGGCATATCAAAACCGGCACCCTGAACACCGTACGGGCGATTTGCGGCTTTAGCCGCGACGCCAACGGCAACACCTGGGCGGTAGTGGCCATCCTCAATCATCCACGGCCGTGGGGCGCCTCGTCGATTCTCGATCAGGTGCTGCTCGGCCTGTATCAACAAAGCAAAACGGCTAAACCCTAAGGTTTAGCCGTCTGTTGGTAGGCTGAAGCCGTAATTCGTAGGACGTAGGGCGGACTCAGGAGCGCAGCGAACAGTCCGCCAATCCTTAGCTGTCCGCCGACCATTGGTGTACCGCCTGTGGCGAGCACACCAATGGCCGGGCCAACATCAAACTGCCGCGTTAGCCGCCAGCGCGGTCAGCCGCCAGGCGCGGTGGATTTTAGTGTTGCGGGCATAGTCAGGGTCGAGGGTCTTGGCGCTGATTTCTTCCACGCCATAACGTGCGGCCAAGCCTTCATCCAGGATGAACTTGCGAAAGTTATTCGAGAAATACAGCACGCCGCCCGGTGCCAGCCGAGTCATGGCCAGATCCAGCAACTGCACGTGATCGCGCTGCACATCGAAAATCCCTTCCATACGCTTGGAGTTGGAGAAGGTCGGCGGATCGATAAAGATCAAATCGTATTCGTTGCGATCAGCCGCCAACCAGGCCATCACATCGCCCTGCTCCAGCTTGTTCTTGTCGGAAAAACCATTTAGCGACAGGTTACGCCGCGCCCAATCCAGATAGGTTTTCGACAGGTCGACGCTGGTGGTGCTGCGCGCCCCGCCCTTGGCCGCATGCACAGTGGCAGTGGCGGTGTAGCAAAACAGGTTGAGGAAACGCTTACCGGCCGCCTCCTTTTGGATACGCAGGCGCAACGGCCGGTGATCGAGAAACAGACCGGTATCCAGGTAGTCGGTGAGGTTCACCAGCAACTTGACGCCGCCTTCGTTGACCTCGCGAAACAGCCCTTGAGCCGCTTGGCGGGTGTATTGCTTGGTGCCGCTCTGGCGCTCGCGGCGCTTGACCACCACCTTGCTCTTGTCGACGCCCAGCGCCTGTGGAATGGCCGCCAGCGCGTCAAACAAGCGGGCCTGGGCTTTTTCCGGCTCGATGGTGCGCGGCGCGGCGTATTCCTGCACATGCACCCAATCGCCATACAGGTCGATGGCCACGGCGTACTCCGGCATATCGGCGTCATACACCCGGTAGCATTCGACACCTTCGCGGCGCGCCCACTTGCCCAGCTGCTTGAGGTTTTTTTGCAGGCGATTGGCGAACATCTGCCCGCCTTCGCTGAGTCGCGCCAGCTCAGCTACCACGGGGGCTGCTACTGGTTCAGTGCTCGGACCATCGATCGCCAGCTGCTCACGCTCGACTTGACGCTGCTCGGGGGTGCGTCGCTCGCCGGTGACAAACTGCTCGGGGCTGACCTTGATCAGCAGCAACTTGCACGGCAAGGCGCCGTTCCAGAAGGCGTATTGCTTGTGGCTGCGAATGCCCATGCGCTTGCCCAGATCCGGTGCGCCGGTAAAAATCGCCGCCTCCCAATTCAAGCAGGCCTGGCGCAGACGTTCGCCGAGGTTCTGATAGAGGTAGAGCAAGCTGGCTTCATCGCCGAGGCGCTCACCGTAAGGCGGGTTACAGATCACCAGACCAGTCTGGTTTTGATCGGGACGCGGCTCGAAGGTGGCCAGCTCGCCCTGGTAGATTTTGATCCAGTTCGACAAGCCGGCACGTTCGACGTTGTTGCGTCCCGGCTGGATCAGCCGCGGATCGGCCTCATAGCCGCGAATCCACAGGGGCGGCTTGGCCAAGCCAATTGCCGCCCGTTCTACCGCCTCTTCGTGCAGACGCTGCCAGAGCGCCGGCACGTGGCCGAGCCAGGCCGAAAAGCCCCAAAGTTCACGCTTAAGGTTGGGCGCGATGTCGGCGGCGATCATCGCCGCCTCGACCAGGAAGGTGCCCACACCGCACATCGGGTCGGTCAGCGCGCCACCGGCGGCGGCAATCCGTGGCCAGCCGGCGCGGATCAAAATCGCTGCGGCGAGGTTTTCTTTCAAGGGTGCCGCGCCCTGCTGCAGGCGATAACCGCGCTGGTGCAGGCTGTGGCCAGACAGATCCAGCGACAACACCGCCTCACCACGATCCAGGCGCAGGTGCACGCGCATGTCCGGGTTGAGCTTGTCGATCGACGGCCGGTCACCGGCGGCATTGCGCAGTTTATCGACAATCGCGTCCTTGACCTTCAGTGCGCCGAAGTGGGTGTTATCGATACCCGAACCCTGGCCGCTGAACTCCACCGCCAGGCTGCCGGTGGGCAGCAGATGTTCGTGCCAGTCGATGGCCGAGACGCCGTCATAGAGTTCATCGGCGTCGCGCATGGTAAAGCGCGTCAGCACCAGCAACACCCGATTGGCCAGGCGTGACCAGAGGCACAATCGATACGCCGTGGTCATATCGGCAAAGCCACGGATCGCCGAGGTGTGCTCACGCACCTCTTCAAGACCTAAAGCAGTAGCCTCTTCGGCCAGCAGCGCTTCCAGGCCTTTTGGGCAGGTGAGAAAGAGTTCAAAACGATCCGACATGGGAATATCCAGTGCCTAAGGCAGTTAGTCGCGCACACAGACTGTACGCACAACAAAAATAAGTGACAAAAGCGCGCAGAGCGACCCTTCGTCGGAATAAACAGGCCCCCAGCCACCGCCAGCTCTACGCTGGCAGTAACCCCGACGCATCTTCTGTGCGCCGCTGAACACAGGGGCTAAGGCAATTTTTTAAGCCACTGGCACTCCAGCCTTATGGCCTGACTCACAAAACCGTTACCTTCTTATGACAAAAAGGTCATTCACAGGGTTAACGGCATTGGTTAGAAATTAACCCAGCCCGGCACCGTCTTGGTGTCGGCAGCAACCCGCCGCAAGGGCAATGGGCTGCGCCGGCAGAACTTTCTGCCCGACCCCAGCTAGGGGCCAAAGGAATATCACAGTCAACATTTGAGGGCTTCACCCGATGAGAAGACTTAAGCGTGATCCAATGGAAAAAGCTTTTTTACGCGGTTATCAATATGGCGTTCATGGTAAATCGTACGAACTCTGTCCATTCACTGCAGCAAGTGTCCGCCAAGCTTGGATTAACGGCTGGCGAGAGGGCCGCGGTGACAACTGGGCCGGCATGACCGGTACCGCTGGCATCCACCGCCTCAACGAACTCCACGCTGTCGGCTAAGCGACTCTGCCGACTTCATCAATTACGCCCCAACGGGCAATTGCTTCAGAGGGCCCTTAACCGGGCCCTTTTTAGTTTAGGCGCACCGCCATCAGGCGTTACGTGGCAAGGCCGCAATGGCATCCACAGATTCGCGAATCAGCGCCGGACCTTGGTAGATAAAACCTGAGTAGATTTGCACCAGGCTGGCACCGGCGGCGATTTTCTCGGCCGCATGCTGGCCTGCGGTAATCCCGCCCACCGCAATAATGGGTAGACGCCCCGCCAACTCGGCTGCCAACACCTTAACAATGTGGGTGCTTTGCTCGCGCACCGGCGCACCGGAGAGCCCGCCGGCTTCATCGGCGAACGGTAAACCAACCACACCGTTACGCGACAGCGTGGTGTTGGTGGCAATCACCGCATCCATGCCGGCTTCGACTAATGCGCCAGCGACTTCGATGGTTTCCTCATCGGTCATGTCCGGGGCAATCTTGATGGCCAGCGGCACACGCTTGCCGTGCTTGGCGGCGAGGTCTTCTTGACGTTGACGCAAGGCTTCGAGCAACTGCTTGAGCGAATCGCCAAACTGCAGACTGCGCAGCCCCGGGGTATTGGGCGAGCTGACATTTACCGTGACATAGCTGGCGTGGGCATAGACCTTGTCCAGGCACAGCAAGTAATCATCCACCGCCCGCTCAACCGGGGTGTCGAAGTTCTTGCCGATATTAATCCCCAGTACGCCTTTAAACTTGGCCGCCTGCACCCGCGCCAGCAGATGATCAACGCCGTGATTGTTAAAGCCCATGCGATTGATGATGGCCTCGGCCGCCGGCAATCGAAACAAGCGTGGCTTGGGATTACCCGGCTGCGGGCGCGGGGTGACTGTGCCAATTTCCACAAAGCCAAAACCCAACTGGGCAAAGCCATCGATGGCATCGCCATTTTTGTCCAAGCCGGCAGCCAGCCCCACAGGATTGGGGAAGTCCAAGCCCATGACCCGCACCGGCAAACTCGCCGGGGCTTTGGTGAGTAAGGCATTCAACCCCAAGCGCCCCGCCGCACCGATTAGGTCGATGGACAGCTCATGGGAGGTTTCCGGGGCGAGGTTAAACAGCAGCTTGCGGGCCAGGGTATACATGGGCAGGCTTGGCTCAATAGTTAGACTGAAAATTACAGGCTGCATGAAAACGTAGCGAGCGAAGGTTAGGTAAGGCAAAAACAGGCGAGGACGCGGAGTTTACGAGTTGTAAATGAGCAGTCCGAGCCTGTTTTTAACGCCACATAGCCGAGCGCAGTAGTTTTCACACAGTCTGATTAGCCGGCCAGTATAGCCGCGCACCTCTTGGCAAGCGAGGCAGCTATATGTCTATTCACTGATCTTGCGCAAACTCAGCAACTCGCCGGCCGCATTAAACTCCAAAGCAAAGGAACCATAGACGCCGGCATGGGTCAGAAAAGGCCGTAAATGATGGGCCGGTAAATTCACCCGTTGACCATCGCGACTGGACACCAATACCCGGTTCGCCCGACCTTGATAGACGGCGAGCAAAGATTGCGCAGATAGTGCAATATCCAACAACAGAACTGGCATGGAAGCACCTGAGACTATGAAGCATGCAATGTTGCCACAAGCAGCAGCACCAAGCAGAACGATGCGCGCTTTGGCAAAGCGCTAGCTGCGCCGCCAGCGTTAATCGTAATCAAGGAGACCATGGCGGGTTATGAGTTTTTCTGAGCAGTCTGCATCGTTATCTTCGCGACTGGGTGCCCTCGCTCAGCGCTTAGGCCTTGCCGGGCGCAGCTCGCGGCAGATTTTCGAACGTGCCAGCGGCCTGCAGTTACCCTTTCAGCCGCTGCCCATGCCAGTGCAAAGCATCTGGTGGGAATCCGGTCCGCCCTTGCAGCGACTGCTGGATTTGCCCCGCGGCGCCCTTTCAGGCCCGGTACAAGAAGACAAAGCCCAAGCCCATGCGGTACTTATCCGCCTGATCAAGCAACGCCAAGAACAGCTCGACAGCGTTGATTTGCGCACTATCAGTGGCTTCTCCTGCACCGACAGCAATCGCGCGCACTGCAGCAGCTTCGAGGAATACGCCGCCTCCGCGGCTTGCCACCACATTCGCATCATCAGCTACAAAGACTTCGTCAAAGCCATCAGCCAAGCGTTGCCACGCTTCCTTGCCGGTGAGCAGATCAGCCTGCGCCAGGCTAATTGGCATGGCGAACAACTGTACTGGAGCGGCGAACAAAACCTGGAAGCCTTCGCCTGCGCCATCGCCTATGCACGGCGACGCGGCCTGGAAATCAGCCTGCCGGCGCAGCTGACCCATTATCAGATCGACCCCGCCGGTCTTAGCGAGCTGCAAAGCTGCTACCACATGCTGGCAATGCCGGTGCAAGCCTGGAGCGACCCGGCCTTTATGGCGCTGCTGCTCGACCACGGCCTGCCCTACGCGCGTTTATCGCTGCTACGCAGCCCGGGCGCCCCGGAGTTCCTGCTACTGCCCAAAGCCCACGAACAAGCCCGCGCCCTGGGCGATGGCTTACGCCTAGCCGGAGCACCTGACGCAGTCAGCTATTTGCAGCAACTCAAACGCTAAGCATCCTCTGAACGCCGTAACCTATAGCCCCGCAACACCAGCACCGCCCGCCTCGCTAAAACCCAATCAAGCAGATAAAAAAAGCCCCGCATGTGGCGGGGCTCAATGGTTTTACCTGTGCGTCGTTATGAGATATTCACCCCATGCTGGCCGCTTTGGGCGAGATCATGCAGCTCGCGCCCGGCGACGGCGTACATGGCGTAGTCGACGCTGGTGGCCGCACGCAGCTCAGCCATCATCGCGCGCCAGCGCGCTACCAACGGCCGGTTCTGCTCGAGCCACAGCGCGGTGCGGGCCTCGATATCATCCGGGGCATCGGCCATTTGCAGTACCGAGACGGTAATCGCCCGCTGTTGCCAGTCGAGATCATCACGGAACGCCTCACGGGCCAAGCCCTGCCAGTTATTGTCCACCGGCAAGCTGGTGATTTGCTGCAGATACCAGGTTAGATCCAGCGCGCCACCCACGGCGAAGTAGGCGCTCGCCACCCGCGCCGGGTCTTGCCCGGTTACGTCCGAGGCTTCGATGATCGGCAGCAAGGTGTACAGATGGCTGGTGCCCGCCACCACCCGCGCCAGCGGCTCAGGGGTGCCGGCTTCGACATAGCTCTGGAAACGCGCCAGCCATTGCTCACGCACCGGCCCATCCAGAAGCTCATCCAAACGCCCGGCCAAGGCCTCAACGCGCGGAGCAAAATGCGCCACATCACGGGCCGCATCCAGCTCGTTACGCCGGCTACGCAAGAACCAGCGGGTCGCCCGACGCCCCAAGCGCATCAGCTCATCCATCAGCATCAGTTGCAGTTCGGCCGGCACTTGATAATCCAGCGCCTCGATCTGCTGCCACCAGTGCGGCAACTGGAACACGTCGCGCACTATCACGTAAGCGCCGGCGACATTGGCCGCGCTCATGCCGGTGGACTCCTTCAAGCGCTGCACAAAGGTAATACCAATGTGGTTGACCAGGTCGTTGGCGATCTGGGTGCTGACGATTTCCCGCTTGAGTCGATGGCGGCTCATGGCCTGCGGAAACTTCTTGGTCAGCAGCGGCGGGAAGGCCGTTTGCATGTCTCGCGCCAGGTATTCATCGTCTGGCACCAGAGATTTGAGCAGCGACTCTTTCAGGTTTATTTTGCTGTAGGAGATCAGCACCGACAATTCGGCCCGCGTCAGCGCCTGGCCGCTAGCCACCCGCTCAGCCAGCTGTTCATCGGTGGGCAGAAACTCCAGCGCCCGATCCAGTTTGCCATCGGCCTCCAGCGCATTCATCAGGCGCCGGTACTCGGCGATCCGCTCGCGCGCTCGTCGCTGTGCCAAAGACAAAGCCTGGGTTTGCTTGTAGTTATTGCCCAGCACCAGGCTGCCGACCGCATCGGTCATCTCGGCCAGCAACTTGTTGCGCTGCTTGCCGGTCATGTCGCCGCTGCCGACTATTTCATTGAGGAGAATCTTGATATTCACCTCATGGTCGGAGCAATCAACGCCACCGGCGTTGTCGATAAAGTCGGTGTTGCTGGCGCCGCCATTGAGGCAGTACTCGACCCGCCCAAGCTGGGTCATGCCCAGGTTACCACCCTCGCCCACCACCTTGGCGCGCAACTCGCGGCCATCGACTCGCAGGGCGTCGTTGGCCTTGTCGCCCACATCGGTGTGGCTTTCGCTGCTAGCTTTCACATAGGTGCCAATACCGCCATTCCAGAGCAAATCCACCGGCGCTTTCAACAGCGCATTAAGCAATTCGGTAGGCGGCAATTTGTCCGCCTGGATATCAAAGCGTTGCTGCATTTGCGCACTGATCGGGATGCTCTTGGCGCTGCGCAGGAACAATCCACCCCCCTCGGAAATCAGGCTGGTGTCGTAATCGGCCCAGGACGAGCGCGGCAGATCAAACAAGCGCTGACGCTCGACAAAGCTCAACGCCGCATCGGGATTGGGGTCGATAAAAATATGCATATGGTTAAAGGCGGCGACCATTTGCAGGGATTTTGACAGCAACAGACCATTGCCAAACACGTCGCCGGCCATGTCGCCGATGCCGATCACCGTGCACGGATCTTTTTGCACATCGATGCCCATCTCGCGGAAATGCCGCTGCACCGAAACCCAGCCGCCTTTGGCGGTAATGCCCATGCCCTTGTGGTCGTAACCTGCCGAGCCGCCCGAGGCGAAGGCATCACCCAGCCAGAAGTCGTATTCAGCCGCAATGCCGTTGGCAATGTCGGAGAAGGTCGCGGTGCCTTTGTCGGCCGCCACCACCAGATAAGGATCGTCCTCGTCGTGACGCACCACATTCTGTGGTGGCACTACCGCCCCCTCTTTAAGGTTGTCGGTGATGTCGAGCAAGCCGCAAATAAACATCCGGTAGCAGGCAATCGCCTCGGCCTGAACCTCATCGCGCGAGCCACCCAAGGGTAAGCGCCGCGGAATAAAGCCGCCCTTGGCGCCCACCGGAACTATCACCGCGTTTTTAACTTGCTGGGCTTTGACCAGGCCCAGCACTTCGGTGCGGTAATCTTCTTCGCGATCCGACCAGCGTAAGCCGCCGCGGGCCACATCGCCGAAGCGCAAATGCACGCCTTCGACCCGTGGGCAGTAAACGAAGACTTCAAACTTGGGCACTGGCCGCGGAATATCCGGAATCGCCCGCGGGTTGAACTTGAAGCTGAAATAGCTCTTGGCCTGACCGTTGGCATCCAGCTGATAGAAGTTGGTGCGCAGGGTGGCCTTCACCAAGTCCAGGTAACGACGCAGGATGCGGTCTTCGTTGAGCACCGCAACGTTATCCAGTGCGGCCAGAATCGCCTGCTCCAGACGCTGCTGCTTGTCGGCCAAGTCTTCGGCCGTCAGCTTGCGCGCCAGGTAGAAGCGGGTTTTAAACAGCCGCACCAGTTCTTTGGCGATGTCCGCGTGATTGACCAGGGTGCTGGCGATATAGCTCAGATCAAAGCCCAGGCGGATCTGCTTGAGGTAGCGCGCATAGGCGCGCAGCAGCGCCACATCGCGCCATGGCATGGCCGCAGTCAACACCAGGCGGTTGAAGGCGTCATTCTCCGCGGCCCCTTCGACTATGTGCACAAAAGCATCTTGCAGGGTGTCGTTGAGCTGCTGGATATCCACATCCAGGCCTTCGGCATAGGTGAAGGCGAAATCGTGAATCCAGAACTCGCGGCCATTTTGATGGCGCAAGCTATAGGGGAATTCACCCAATACGCGCAGGCCAAGGTTCTCTAAAATCGGCAGCACATCCGACAGCGCCAGGGGTGAGTCGGCGTGATAGAGCTTGCAATGCAGTTGTTGCTCGGTCGAAGCCAGTGGCTGGTAGAAGCTCATCACCAACTTGCGCTCGGGGGTCAAGCTGAGCAGGTGCTGCATATCGACCACCGCCGAATGGGCGGCAAAACGCTCGCGATAACCCGCCGGGAAGCAGTCCGGGAATTCGCTCAGCACATTGGTGCCCTGGGCCTCGCCAAAGCTTTCGACCACCAAACTGGCGTAGTCATCCTTCCATGAACGGCAGGCTTGAATGACTTCCTGCTCAAGCTTGGCAATGTCGATTTGCTGATGGTTTTTTGGGTCAACCCGCAAAATCAACTGCACTCGAGCCAACACCGATTCCGAAAAATAGGTCCAGAACTCGCAATCACTGGCCTGCAGACGTTCCATCAGAATCTGCTGGATTTTCATCCGAATTTCGGTGGAGTAAACATCCCGCGGCACATAGACCAGGCAGTAACAAAAACGCCCGTAGGGGTCTTTGCGCAAGAACAGGCGCAACTTGTTGCGCTCTTGAATCTGCACGATCGAAATCGCGGTATTGAACAGCTCATCGACCGGGGTTTGAAACAAATCGTCGCGCGGCAACACCTCAAGAATCTGCGCCAGTTCCTTGCCCAGGTGCGCGCTGCTGGCAAAGCCCGAGCGCTGCTCAATCTCAAGCACCTTGCGGCGAATATAGGGAATTTGCCGCACGCTCTCGACATACACCGACGAGGTATAGAGGCCGAGGAAGCGGCACTCTTTAATAACCTTGCCCTTGCTGTCGATCTGCCGAATGGAGACGAAATCCGGGTAGGCCGGGCGGTGTACACGGCTGGGCAAGGAGGCCTTGGCAAAGGACAGCAACCGTGGCTCGCGCAGGTAATCGACGGCTTGCGGCTCGATGTGCAGCTCGTCCTGCTGCAGACCGCGGCGCAGGGACTTCGACAAACCGAGCAGCGAGGCCTCGTCATAGACCATCCGGCCGCCGTCTTGATCGGCCACCACGCTGAACTCTTCGTAACCCAGGAAGGTGAAGTGATTGTCCAGCAACCAGCTCATAAAGACTTTAATTTCTGCCAGCTCGGCGCTGTCAACGACCGACTTGCCCTTGTCGAGCCCGGCCAACAGCGCTTGCGCGCGGGCCTGCATCACGGGGAAATCCAGCACCGCCTGGCGCACCTCATCGAGCACCTCTTGCAGGGCTTTCTCCAGGGTGCGCAACTCGCCGACATTGGCGCAGCGGTCAATTTCCAGATAAATCAGCGCTTCCTGCCTGACGCCCTCGCCGTGACTGGCTTTAGCCAGTATTTCCTGCAGGTCGCCATTGGCCTTGCGGCGCACGCTGAACACGTTGTTCTGCAAGGTATGGATGCTGTAACCGCGGCGGTTCAGCTCCATACGGATCGAGTCGACCAGGAACGGAATATCGTGGTGCAGCACTTCGACCGCAGTGTGGGTCGACTGCCAGCCGTGCTTTTCGTAATCGGGGTTAAACAGTCGAACCTGCGGCTGCTCATGCTCGAAGTGTTCAAGCAAGCGCCACGCCGACAAGGTGCAACCAACCAGGTCGGAGAGTCGTCGTTCGGTCAATTCTTCGAGGGCGACTATGCCGAAAAATTGCTCAGCGAACAGATCCACTTGTGGAAGATCTTGCTCGCTGACGTGCGGTGCCAGTGCTGCTTGCAGTTGATGCTGAAAGTCGGCTTTGCTGGCCGCGGTGAAGAACGCCATGTTGTTACTCCGTTGGCTTGCTGTTTGATAGCCCAAGAGCCCATGCGCCCAAGTGGCCGAGTTGCACTGCGCAGCGAAGGATGCTGCGCAACCTGTTGTTCAACATTAGTTCAAGAACTAAATCACAGCTGTAGCGGTCTGAGATTGTTGCTAATAGGTACGGCCGCCGGATTGCTTTAAAGTGGCCGCCTACAAGAACCTGATGCAACTCTCGACCAACCAGTCACATTTGCCGGAAGAGCTTACCGATGGAACACCGTGAGGCGCTTGTCGCGCTGCGACATTTTCTTTCAACCCAGATCCTCGGCCAGGAAAAACTCATCGAAAGGCTGCTGATCGCCTTGCTGGCCGACGGCCATGTGCTGGTCGAAGGCGCTCCGGGACTGGCCAAAACCAAGGCGATCAAAGAACTCGCCGAAGGCATCGAGGCCGAATTCCACCGTATTCAGTTCACCCCCGATTTGTTACCGGCCGACATCACCGGCACCGAAATCTATCGCCCGGAAACCGGCAGCTTTGTGTTCCAGCAAGGGCCGATTTTTCACAACCTGGTGCTGGCCGACGAAATCAACCGGGCACCGGCCAAGGTCCAATCGGCGCTGCTGGAAGCCATGGCCGAACGCCAGGTCAGCGTGGGTCGCAGCACCTATGCACTGTCACCGTTGTTTTTAGTGATGGCCACGCAAAACCCGATCGAGCAGGAAGGCACCTATCCGCTGCCGGAAGCCCAGCTCGACCGCTTCTTGATGCACGTGAAAATCGGTTTCCCGGATGCCGTGGTGGAGCGCAAAATTCTCCAACAGGCCCGTGGCGAAGCCCTGAATGGCGAAACCAAACCCGAACACAAACTGACCCAGGCGGCGATCTTTGCCGCGCGCAACGAAATCCTCGGCCTGTACATGGCCGATGCGGTGGAGGAGTACCTGGTGCAGTTGGTGATGGCCACCCGTACCCCACTCAAGTTCGCCCCCGAGTTGGCCGAATGGCTGACCTACGGCGCCAGCCCGCGCGGCTCGATTGCCCTCGATCGCTGCGCCCGTGCCCATGCGTGGTTGGCAGGGCGCGACTTTGTCAGCCCGGAAGATATTCAGGCGGTGTTCTTCGATGTGCTGCGCCACCGGATCATCTTGTCGTTTGAGGCCGAAGCCGCCGGCATCGACCAAGACCGCGTGCTGCAGCGCATTCTCGACGTGGTTGCCGTTGCCTAAATGCAGTCCTTTATCGCCACGCCGGGCATCCAGGTCAGCCTCAATGAGCTGATCGAGATGCGTCACCGTGCCCGTGAGTTGCAGCTGTTTTCAACTAACGCCAAGCACAGCCCGCTGGCCGGCTTGCACCACTCCAAGCTGCGCGGGCGCGGGGTCGATTTCGAT
>MHZN01000187.1 GCA_001830395.1 Pseudomonadales bacterium RIFCSPLOWO2_12_59_9
TGGACGACGCCGCCCGGGTGATTCTGGCAGTACTCAAGCAGCTCGATTGCCAGACCCCGCTGTGGGGCACTTACCATTACGGTGGTCAGGAGGCGACTACGGCGCTGGCACTCGGCCAGGCGGTATTGAGTGAGGCGCGCAATTTCCGCGGGCAATTGCTCGAGGGTGTTAGCCCGCAAGCGCACGCCGCCCGCCCGGATGTGGCCGATGAGCCGCAGCATGCGGTGCTGTCCTGCAAGAAAATCCTGCATACCTTTGGCATCAAGCCGCGGGCCTGGCGCAGCGGCCTGCCCGAATTACTCGAGCGCTATTACCGGCATGTCTAACTCCCCTGTATTGATCACCGGCGGCGCCGGCTTTATTGGTTCGCATCTGGTCGATGCACTGCTGGCCAAGGGTTATGCCGTGCGGGTGCTGGATAATCTGTCGACCGGTAAACCGAGTAATTTACCGCTGCACAATCCGCAGCTTGAGCTGATTGAAGGCGATGTCGCCGATGCCGGGTTGGTCGCGCGCTGCATGCTCGGTTGCCGGGCGGTGGCGCATCTGGCTGCAGTGGCGTCGGTGCAGGCCTCGGTCGACGATCCGGTCAGCACCCATCAGAGCAACTTTGTCGGCACCCTGAATGTCTGCGAGGCAATGCGTGAGCAAGGGGTCAAGCGCATAGTGTTTGCCTCCAGCGCGGCGGTGTATGGCAACAATGGCGAAGGTTTGGCGATTGACGAAGACACCCCCAAGGCGCCGCTGACGCCCTATGCCGCGGACAAGCTGGCCAGCGAGTATTACCTCGATTTTTACCGTCGTCAGCACGGTCTGGAGCCGGCCATCTTTCGCTTTTTCAATATCTTCGGCCCGCGCCAGGACCCCTCGTCACCCTATTCCGGGGTGATCAGTATCTTCACCGAGCGCGCCCAGCAAGGCCTGCCGATTAGCGTGTTTGGCGATGGCGAGCAGACCCGCGATTTTGTCTATGTCGGTGACGTGGTGAAGGTGTTGCTGCAAGCGCTGGAGTTGCCAGAAGTGGCGGTTGGTGCCACCAACGTGGGGCTGGGCCAGGTCACTACGCTCAAGCAATTGCTGGCGGAAATATCCGCCGTGTTAGGCGGCCTGCCCGCCGTCAGTTATGTGGCTGCACGGGCCGGCGATATTCGTCATTCGCGGGCCAACAACCAGCGTTTGCTGAGCCGTTATCAGTTCCCGCAGCCGACGCCGATGGCCGTTGGCTTGGCGCGTTTACTGGGCCGCGAATAGCTGCAGTGGTTGTTTTCGTTAAACAACAAAGGCGCCCGAGGGCGCCTTTGTTGTTGGGGCAGCAAGCGCGGAGTTTAGCCCGCGCGGCTCGATTTAGAACTTGTAGCCGAGACCGACCATGTACACGAACGGGTCAACATCTACGTCAACTTTAACCTTGCCCAGCGCGCTGTGGTCTGCGGTGGCAGTGGTGTCGATGTCGATGTACCAGACGGCGGCGTTAACCAAAATATTGTCGGTCAACATGTAATCGGTACCCACCTGAAAGGCGAGGCCCACCGAGTTATCCAAGTCTAGATTGCTGAAGCCATTAGCCTTTTGCCGTCCGGTCAGGTTGTCGTCGAAGAATATGGTGTAATTCAGGCCCGCGCCCACATAGGGCTGAAATGCCGAGGACGCTTCCATCGGGTAGTACTGCAGCGACAGGGTAGGTGGTAGTTGCTTCACGTCGGCGAAGCTACCGTCGATGGTGCCAGCAGGAGTGCCCAATGCGGCGTCGATGCCCTTCACGCTGATGTCGTGGTTAAAGGGCGTGGCGGCCAGCAGTTCAATACCGACGTGGTCGGTGATCATGTAAGTTCCGGTCAAGCCGAGTTGAGTGTCGCTGTTGACACCAGCTGAAGTTCCGTCAATTTTTCCCGTGGCTGAAGTAGAAATGCGGCTGCTGTTTTCTTGTGGATCAACGGTGGCAGCGCCACCTCGCACAATGATGTCGCCTTCTTTATGGGCGAAAGCGGCTGGGCTGGCGATGGCCAGGGCGAGCAGGGAAGCGGTAAGCAGTATTTTACGCATGGTGGGCCCCATCAGTTATAAGCAGTGTTGTATGGGCGCCATGGTAGGGGTTGGGATAAAGCGGATCTTGATCCAGCTCAACGGAAGTGACACCCAGTAATTTTTTACGGAACTATGTCCATAAGGCTGCGGCCGCCGATTTGGCCGGGGGCTTAGAGCACAAAGCGCCAGATGGTGATGAAGTGCAGCAAACTGCCGGCCATCACAAATAAATGCCAGATGCCGTGCCAATGACGAAAGCGACTGTCGTTGGCGAAGAAGATAATCCCCACGGTGTAAAACACCCCGCCGGCCGCCAACCAGCTGAAGCCCTCGGTGCCCAGCACGGCAATCAGTGGTTTGACCGCCACCAGCACAATCCAGCCCATGACGGCATAGATGATCAGCGACATGATCCGTGCTTCGGAGCGCGGCTTGATCTCTTGCAGCATGCCGATCAGTGCCAGGCTCCAGACGGTTGCCAGCAGTGACCAGCCCCAGGGCCCGCGCAAGGTGACCAGGCAAAACGGTGTGTAACTGCCGGCGATCAGCAGGTAAATCGACAGGTGATCGAGCTTTTGCATGATCACTTTGGCGCGGCCCTGAACGCTGTGATAAATCGTTGAGGCGCTGTACAGCACCACCAAGGTGACGCCGTAGATGGCGACGCTGATGATTTTCCAGCGGTCGCCACTAAAGCCCGCCAACAGCAGCAGCCAGAAGGCCCCCACCATGGCCAGGGCGGTGCCGATCAGGTGAGTCCAGGCATTAAAACGTTCGCCGTGGTACATGCTGTTTAGCTCTCTATGGGCAGAAAATAGTGGGCAGAAAAAAGCCGCTGTAGCAGTTTAATGCTGAGCGGCTGCGGGCGTTTCGAAGATTGAGCGGCGTTAGTTTTCCGCGCTTTCGTAGGGGTAAATCTTGCTGGCGCTCATCTGGTAGCCGGCTTCGGCCAGGTCGGTGCTGGTGGATTCGACCTTCAGTGGGCCTTCGATCCAGAACGGCTGATACAGGTTGTCCATCAGCACCCCCAGCTCGGTCTTGACGTGGACTATCTGGTTCGGTGGCGGCGGTGGCACATGGATGCAGGCGCCGTAGTAAGGCACCAGCAGAAACTCGGTGACCCGGCCTGCTTCGGTCACATTCAGCGGCACTATGTAGCCGGGCAATTTGATCAGCTGGCCATCCAATGCCTTGACCACCGGCGCGGCCACCGATTGCTGGGTGGCGGCCGGGCCGGACTCAGTCGCCAGCACGTCAGCGAGTTTGGCCAGGTCGTGGATCGGCGCGGGTGCGGGCGCAGGTGCGGCGGCCGCCTCGGCCGGGAGCATTTCGGTCCAGGTCAGTTCGCGCGGTTCGCCCGCCCAGAGTGGCGCCGCGAGCAGCAGCGACAGGCTCAGCGTCAGCGTCAGTGGCAAAGCAAGTGTGGCACGTAGCATCGGTAACTTCTCATAGGCGAATCGACAGACCGTCGGCGAGTGACTGGCGATACGCGCGCCAGGCCGGGATAGCGCCCATCAGCAGGGCGGCCGCCAGAATAGCGCCAAGCAGGGTCCACTCATAGCTGCTTGGCAGGGCCAGCGGCAGGAATAAGCCGTAATTGGCCTGCACGGCGTTTTGCGCCAAGGCGATGCCCAGGTACAGCAGGCTGACGCCGAGCAGCACGCCGGCGGCCGCCAGACTAAAGGCTTCCAGCAGCAGCAGGCTGGCGATATGCCAAGGCCGGGCGCCGACCGAACGGAGAATCGCCATCTCGCGGCGGCGCTCGTTGAGGCTGGTGAGAATTGCCGTGAGCATGCCGATCAGGCCGGTCAGCACCACAAACAGCGACACCACAAACAGCGCCTGTTCGGCGGTGCCCATCAGGCTCCAGAGCTCTTGCAGGGCCACGCCGGGCAAAATCGCCAGCAGCGGCTCGCCGCGAAACTCGTTGATCTCGCGCTGCACGCTGAAGGTGGCGATTTTACTCTTGAGGCCGAGCATGACCGCCGTAATTGCCGCCGGCTGCAGGTTCATGCCACGCGCCTGCTCGGCGCTAGCCCGGCCGGCGCCATGGGCCGGTACGCCGTTTTGCCAGTCGACATGCAGCGCCTGCATGCCTTGCAGGCTGATGTGCAGGGTGCGGTCGACCGGGGTGCCAGTGCGCTTGAGGATGCCGACCACGGTGAAGGGTTTGTCGTCGTGCTTAACCAAACTGATGGTCGCGACGCCGTGGGCCAGCACTATCTGTTCACCGAGTTGGTAGTGCAGGGCGTCGGCCACTTCGGCGCCCAGCGTCACCTCGAACGGATCGCTGGCAAAGCCTCGGCCTTGGGCCAGTTCCAGGGCCTGGTCGCGGCCGTAATGGTAGTGCTCAAAATACGTCGGCGTGGTGCCCAGCACCCGGTAGCCGCGGTGCGAGTCGCCCAAGGAAATTGGAATCGCCCACTTCACCTTGGGGTCGGCGGCGAAGTGCTCGAAGCTGTCCCAGCGAATATTGTTGGTGGCATTGCCGATCCGGAACACCGAATACAGCAGCAGGTTGATCGAGCCTGAGCGGGCGCCGACTATCAGGTCGGTGCCGCTGATGGTGCTGGCAAAGCTGTTGCGCGCCTCGCTGCGCACCCGCTCGACGGCCAGCAACAGGCACACCGATAAGGCGATGGCGAACACCGTTAATAATGCGGTGAAACGGCGGTTGGCCAGGCTGGCCAGGGCTAAGCGAATCAGGTACATGCTCAGAGCTCCGTCGGCCGGGTGGCGCGGTTCAGTTCGGCCAGCGACAGGCTGCGATCAAACAGTGGCGCCAGGCTCTGGTCATGGCTGACAAACAGCAGGCTGGAGCCGGCCTCCCGGCATTCGGCAAACAGCAGCTGCAAAAAGGCTTCACGGGCATCGGTGTCCAGTGCCGAGGTCGGCTCGTCGGCGATCACCAGCTCCGGCTGGCCGATCAGGGCGCGGGCGGCGGCCACCCGTTGTTGTTGGCCGATCGACAGGGCATCGGCGCGTCGGCTGAGTAGCTGCGGGTCCTGCAGGCCCAGATGCGCCAGCAGGGCGCTAGCGGCTTGGCCGACACTGCCGTGGCGTTGCTGGGCGCGCTGGTTGCGCAGCTTGGAGAAGTGACAAGGCAGCTCGACGTTCTCGCGCACCGAGAGAAACGGCAGCAGATTGAACTGCTGGAAAATGTAACCGGTGTGGTCGACCCGAAAGTGATCGCGCGCGCCCGCGGACATCTGGCTTAAGTCTTTGCCCAGCAGCTGAATACTGCCGCGTGCCGGCTTTTGCACGCCGCCCAGCAAGCCGAGCAAGGTGGTTTTGCCGCTACCGCTGGGGCCCTTGAGAAACAGGCTTTCACCGCGTTGCAGGGCAAAGGCTGGAATATCCAGCAGCTCGGGTTGGCCGGGCCAGGCAAAGCCCAGCTCGGACAGTTCAATTAGTGCGCTCATGCTGATCGGTGGCCTGCTGGCGGTTGGAGGTGCGGCGTGGCGCGATGCTAACGCAGCCCGCCGGGTCGCGGTGAGAGTTCGGCTAAGGCTAGTTAAAAGTTCAGGCGCGGATTGGCTGGGCTGAGTTCGCCGCCTTGTTGGCCCTTGGGGCCGATCAGCTGCACCTGGATTTTCTGCATGGCCGGGAAGCGTTTGAACAGCTCACTCAGCTCAAGGGCCTGCAGCTGTTCGGGGTGATTGCAGGTGAGGGCATAGTCAGCATCGACATCGCTGTGCTCGCTGCCGTTGTTAGTCGCGGCTGGTGCGGCGGCAAATACCGGGCTGGCAATCTCTAGCGTGCTCACGCTGCAATCCGCGCCTGGGGCGATGCTGAACAACGCCAACGGATCTTGCAGTTGCTGCCTGGCTTTGGCCGCGGCGGCCTGGTCGCTGGCGCTGACGGCGGCGTGTTCGAAGCCGACGATATTCATGGTCGGGCTTTCCAGAGCCAGCTCCAAGGTGTTGCCGTCGAGCGCCACATTAAGCTGCGCCGCACCATGTTCGTGGGCGGCGAGGCTGCTGTGTTCTGCGTGCTCGTGGGCATGCTCATCCTCGGCGGCTTGGGTTGCGGCCAACGGCAGGAGGGCGAAGGGCAGGGCGAGTAACAAGCGGCGCATAAAGACTCCGGGCGAGCTGATGGGCTTAAAGTTGTTACGTTATAACAACTTTAAGCCGGTTCGGCCAGTGTCCGGGTGGATTTGCGAGAGATGAGTGGCGGTGGGCTGAAGCTGGCTCCTACAAAGAGCTATAGCCCGGCGCGGCGCTTTTAGTAAATCGCCTGATAGAGCTTGCGCCGGTAATGGGTCACCAGCGGATGCTGATTGCCGAGCAGCTCGAAGACTTGCAGCAGGGTCTTGTGCGGCAAGCCGTCGGCGTAGTTGCGATTGCGGATAAACAACCGCAGCAAGGCCTCCAACGCCGGTTCGTAGTGCTGGCGGGCCAGTTGCTGGATGGCCAGTTGGTAGGCGGCTTCGTCGTCTTCGGGATTTTGCGCCAGGCGGGTTTTCAGGCTGGCCACTTCGGGCAAGTCGGCGGCTTGGCGCAGGAAGGTCAGTTGCGCGCGGGCGGCGGCCAGGGCGTGCTGGTGCTCGGTGCCGGCGACCGCATTCAGCACCACTTCGGCTTCGCCAAGTTCGCCGCGTTCGGCCAGGCAGCGCCCGTACAGAATCAGCGCGGCGGCGTTAGTGGCATCGTCCGTCAACAGTTGCTTGAGCAATGCTTCGGCGGCGCCAAACTGGGCCTCGTTAAACAGTGCTTGCGCGGTAATCAGCGGATCGGCGGCCGGTTCTGGCGGCTGGGTGACATGCTGGGCGAGCATGCTGCGAATCGCCGATTCGGGTTGCGCGCCGGTAAAGCCATCCACCGGTTGGCCATCTTTAAACAGCACCACAGTGGGCAGGCTGCTCACGCCTAGACGCTGGACTATATCCGGCTCCAGGTCGCAGTTAACCTTGGCCAGCAGCATCTCGCCCTGATAAGACTCGGCAATGCCCGCCAGCAGCGGCAACAGCACCTTGCACGGCGCACACCACTCGGCCCAGAAATCCACCAGCACCGGCTTGTGAAAGGAGTTCTCGATCACCAGTTGATCAAACTGGGCGACGCCACTGACGTCGAAAATATAAGGGGTGGCGCTCATGGTCGGTCTCGCTGGGCGTAGGGTGGATGGCGTTTTATCCATCCACCATGGCTGGGTTGTGATGGGTCTGCGAATTATTCGCGGTTATCGGGCTGGCCAGCAACTCCATCCCGGCTGGCGTGGTACAGGCTGACCAGGCGGAACTCGGCAGGCTCGGCTAAGTCGGGCCAGGTGCAGGCATCCAGCAGGCCGATGCGTTGGTACTGCTGGTGCTGAAAATCGCGCACCCGCGAGTCGGCCACCAGCGCCTGCTGGCCGCGACTGAGAAACTGGTCGAGCAGCGGCAGGTTGGCGCGGTCGTAGAGCACGTCGGCCACTATGATCAGGTCGAAGCGGTCGGCCTCGCTGAAAAAATCCGCCGAGTAACTTAACTGCACGCCATTCAGTTCGGCATTCGCCCGGCAGGCCGCCAGCGCCAGCGGGTCGAGGTCGCAGGCCACCACTTCCAGCGCGCCGGCTTTGGCCGCGGCAATCGCCGCCACCCCAGAACCCGCACCGAAATCCAGCACCCGCTTGCCGCGCACCCACTCGGGGCGCTCGGCCAGCCAGCGCGCCAGCACCAGGCCGCTGGCCCAGCAGAAGCACCAATAGGGCGGCTCCTCTAAGATCCGCCGGGTTTCTTCGGGGTTGAAGGCGCGCTCCATATTGCGCGGGTCGATCAACCAGAGTTTTAGGTCGGTGCCTGGCAGGGTTTCGACAATCAATTGCGCATCGCCGAGCAGTTCACCCAAGGCCGCTTGCAGGGCCGCGGGGGCAGCTATGGCACCGGCTGCCGTCATGGTGCCGGCACCAGGCGCAGTTCGCCGAGGGCGAGCGAGACGCTTGGGTCGATCTGCCGGGGCGGCAGATGCAGGGTCAATACCCCGCCCTGACTGACGCGTGCCCGTAGTTCTGCGCGCATGCCGGGAGCCAATTGATT
>MHZN01000188.1:0-2180 GCA_001830395.1 Pseudomonadales bacterium RIFCSPLOWO2_12_59_9
CTTTTCGGCGCTACCCCGCCTGCGAGTGGACCCCAGCCAGGCCTCGGCGCCATTCCTACCGGAGCCGTTGTCGTGCCCACTCCCGCGATTCCCTTTGCCCCTCGTCGGAACGGTGCCGCATCGACAGTGACGGAACTGAAGGCGGAGAACAGACCGGCGCGGTCGCCGAGGTGAGTGTGGCGTCGTTGAGCCTGCCAAAAAGAAAAACCCGCCAAGGTTACTGGCGGGTTTGTGTCGCCGGGAAAACTTGTGGCTCGACCGACGCTTTACAAGGTGTTGCCCGCGCGGCGGCTGTGAATGACACAGCGCGCTCGCGGCAGTTGATGTCGCTACATCTTCCGGGTCCCCGAACGTGCAGATCCCGAATCGAAGCAAAGAGACAAACGCTTCGTCGCCGCCTTACGGAGCGACGGTGAAGGTCATGAGCTGGTACTCAAACAGGTATTCGGCTCCCTGCCAGCCGGCACCCCACGTCCCCGCGGTGCAATTCACATCGCTCGAAAGGACCAACCAAATCTTAGCTCCTGTGGGATAGTTATAATCGGTGGCGATCGGCAAGGAGGGAATTGTTGCTGAACCTTGGATATGGACATCCCCGTAACTGTCCGCAGTTCCGGAGCCGAAGCAGATCACGGCGTCGGGCGGCCAGCTTTCCGGCGGGGGATCGGAATAGTAAATGAGAGTGTAGCTCGTGTCCTGGTTCAGCCTGTGGCCATTGAAGTTGAAATTAAATGTCGTCCCCGTCGGGTTGTACAGCAGTTTTCCCCAGGCGCCCGGACTGACAATCGTCCAGTCGCTCTGGTTCTTTTCAAAAAGGTAAAGGTGAGCGATGTTCGATTTGCCACTAACGCCAGAGGGTCCAGCGGCGACAGCCAGTGGGGCAAGGAACAAGGACAGGACAAAGAGCGTAGCGAACCCGATAAACGTGGTCTTGTTTGGAAGTGTCATGATTTTCTCCTCAGAGTAAATGAATAACTGCTGTGTATCTTCCCCTGCAACTGCCGCCAGCCCCGATGCGGCGGCTGGCTTTGGTGCACACTCGTGTGGGGGGCAGTTCTTGACTTGACACTCCCACACGCTGCTTTCCTTCTTTCCGCCGTGAGAGGCAATACTCTAAATCCAAATAAAACGATTGCGAGTCGGGAATATGAGAGCAGCATCCCGCTCGTGCAGGCGTTCTGCAATAGAGCAAACCGGCTTATTTCGATAGGTCATTCAATCCGTCCCAGGTAGGCTGAACCTACTACTCGACAGGCTTGGCACGCGACACGCTGCTAACAGCAAAACCGCCTGCGGATTAAGGATGAATCTGATGATTACGGCCGTTCTTGCCCTCCAATTGGCGCGCGAGCAGGGTCGAAATGAGGTGTTCACTGCCTCCTTCTTCCGTTTTCGTGCAGGCGGTTTTGCATTAGGAGTTTGTCCGACTTAAGTCCGACAAACTCCTAGGCGCTTCAAGCTGGGACTCGGTGATTTTCACCGCCACTCCCACCCGGTTTTCGCGGGGCTCCAGGCGCACGATGCTGCCCCGGCACCTGAGCATCAATTTGCCGCCGGGGGTGTCCAGTTCCACCGCGAACCTGATCTCGTTGCCGAGCGCATAGGTGGCATCGGTTTCGAAGAACATGCCCGACGCACTGACGTCGCGCGTAACACCGGTCGCGGCGCCCAGGTCCACCGGCCACGCCGCGCTGACCCGTTCTTCAGCCCTTTGGTCCGCGCCTTCTTTCTTCATCGGCCGCATTTTCTCGCCTGACAGGAAGACTACGCGGGCGCGTGGCGTGGCGCATGGGCTGTTACTACTTTTTTTGGTGGGCTGAATGACCTATGCGCGGCTGCTACCGTTAACGCCGGTCCGACTTGCTTCCGTTATGGGTTCTGGGTTCGTCCTGGTCTGTTGGCCGCCCGTTCAACCCGTGTTTCCGGGCGTAGACATACAACTCGACGCGGTTGCCCACACCGAGTTTTTCGTAAATGGCATTCAGGTGGTTGCGCATGGTGTGCTCGCTGACATGGAGTTTCTCGGCAATCTCCCGCGCCGTCGCTCCGGGATTGGCCGCGGCGATGGCGACCGCCTCCCGTTCCTTGGCGGTAAGCAGCGAAATCTTCGGCAGCTCCGGATTGGCGGCTTGATCCGCGAGCTGGCGGGAGAGTTCCACGAAAACCCGGCCGGCAGCGGC
>MHZN01000188.1:2237-2504 GCA_001830395.1 Pseudomonadales bacterium RIFCSPLOWO2_12_59_9
GGCCAACTGCAGCACAAAGACAGCCTCGGCTCGGATCAACTGGTCAAGCCCGGCGAAGTCAGCTGGATGACCGCCGGCCGCGCCGTGGCACATGTCGAGCGTACGCCAGCGGCGCTGCGCCAGCGCGGTTCACGCCTGCATGGCCTGCAAGTGTGGCTGGCCCTACCCGAGACGGAGGAACAGGGTGAGCCGAGCTACAGCCACTATATTGCCGACAGCCTGCCGCATAGCGAAGCCATGGGCGTGCAGATCCGCCTGATCGCCGGC
>MHZN01000188.1:2610-4176 GCA_001830395.1 Pseudomonadales bacterium RIFCSPLOWO2_12_59_9
ATATCGGCCTGGCCACCCTCACCTACCTGTTAGCTGGCCAGTTGCAACACAAGGACAGCCTGGGCTCGGATCAGCTGGTGGGTCCCGGCGAGGTCAGCTGGATGAACGCTGGCAAAGCCGTGGCGCATATCGAGCGCACGCCACAGGTCTTGCTCGCCGACGGTTCGACACTGCATGGCCTGCAAATGTGGCTGGCCCTGCCCCAGGCCGACGAGCAAGGCGAACCCAGCTATAGCCATCATCCAGCCAGCAGCCTGCCGCGCAGCGCCAGCCTGGGGGTGGACATCTGCCTGATCGCCGGCAGCGGTTTCTGCCTGCAATCGCCCGTGCCGGTGCGCTCGCCCACTCTGTATGCCGAACTCAAACTGGCCGCCGGTGCGACCCTGCACATAGCGGCCGAGCAACCGGAGCGCGCGCTCTATCTGATCGAGGGTGAGGCCCTGCTGGACGAGCAAGCCCTGCCGCTGCGTGGACTGCTGGTACTGCCCGAGGGCGAAGCCTTTACCCTGAGCGCCTGCATGGCAAGCCATCTGGTGCTGATAGGCGGCGAGTCCCTAGGTCCGCGGCGGATCAACTGGAACTTCGTCGCCAGCGATCCGGCGTTGATCGAACAGGAGCGCCAGCGCTGGAGCGCGCAGGACTGGCCCAGGGTTCCAGGGGAAAGCGAACGAATCGAGCTGCCGCGCTAAATCCCGCTCGCACCCAGAAAAAAGCCCGCTTGCGCGGGCTTCATTCTTGACTGCGGGTGTCAGGCGGAAAGTTCGACCAGCAACTTGTTCAGACGCTGCACGTAGGCCGCCGGGTCTTTCAGGTTGTCACCGGCCGCCAGTGCCGCCTGGTCGAAGAGGATATGGCTGAGGTCGGCGAAACGATCTTCATCGGCCTCGGCGTCCAGCTTCTCGATCAGCGGGTGAGCGGGGTTGAATTCGAAGATCGGCTTGGAGTCCGGTACCTTCTGCCCGCTGGCTTCGAGGATCTGGCGCATTTGCAGGCCCAGGTCCTGCTCGCCGATAGCCAGAATGGCCGGCGAGTCGGTGAGGCGATGGGAAACCCGCACCTCGGCGACCTGCTCGCCCAGCGCACTTTTCAGGCGCTCGACCAGGCCTTCTTTGGCCTTGGCGACTTCTTCCTGGGCCTTCTTGTCTTCTTCCGAATCCAGCTTGCCCAGGTCCAGATCACCACGGGCCACATCGACGAACTGCTTGCCGTCGAACTCGGTCAGGTAGCTCATCAGCCACTCGTCGATACGGTCGGTGAGCAGCAGCACCTCGATGCCTTTCTTGCGGAAGACTTCCAGGTGCGGGCTGTTCTTCACCTGGGCGTAAGATTCGCCGGTGAGGTAATAGACCTTGTCCTGACCTTCGGCCATGCGCGCGAGGTACTCGGCCAGGCCGACGCTCTGCTCGCCGTCTTCGCTGCGGGTGGAGGCAAAGCGCAGGAGCCCTGCGATCTTCTCCTTGTTGGCGAAGTCCTCCGCCGGGCCTTCCTTGAGCACCTGGCCGAAGTTCTTCCAGAAACCCTTGTATTGCTCGGGCTCGTTCTTCGCCAACTTGTCCAGCATATCCA
>MHZN01000188.1:4225-5774 GCA_001830395.1 Pseudomonadales bacterium RIFCSPLOWO2_12_59_9
AGGGTGGATAAGGTTAAGAGAAGACAGATATGAATAAATAATAAGGATCAGGAGATATGAAGACATTTAATGAGATCATTCAACAGAGATATTCACGGGCTAAAGAATGGAAAGAAAATAACCAGAAAGAGGTCATCGGGTGGTTTTGTATCTATGTCCCCGAAGAGATCATCACTGCGGCTGGGATGCTCCCTTTCCGGATTATTGGGCAGGAAAGTGAGACCCCGATGGCTAATGCTTACCTCTATTCTAATAACTGCACCTTTGCCCGGAGTTGTTTAGAAGAGGTTTTGCAAGGGAAGCTGGATTTTTTGTCTGGCGCGGTGATTTGTAACTCCTGCGACCATATCCGGCGGCTCTATGATGTATGGCGAAAATATATCACCATCCCTTATCGGCACTTGCTCGGGGTACCGGGTAAGGTATCCCCTAATACCCTGCGCTATTTTAAGGGGCAGTTGCTCCAGCTAAAAGAAGGATTAGAGCAGTACTTCAAGGTACGGATTACGGAAGAGGGTTTAAAGGAGGCCATAAGGCTCTACAATTACAATCGTACCCTGCTAAATCGTCTCTATGCCTTGAGAAGAGCTATTCCCTCTCCTATCTCGGGCCGCGAGGCGATGGAGGTGGTATTGGCAGGGATGTTTATCCCTAAAGAACTTCATAACCAGCTTCTGGAAGAGCTTCTAACCCAATTGGAGCAGCAGCCGGATAATTCTCCACAAGCCCCTAAGCCCAGGATATTGCTTATGGGGAGCGAGCTGGACCATCCTGAATATGTGAAGATTATAGAGGATCAGGGGGTAGAAATAGTTATAGAGGATTTATGCTCTAGCTATCGGTACTTCGCTGATTTGGTGGAGGAAGATGGCGATCCTATTGAAGCCTTAACCAGGCGCTACTTAACCCGCCTGCCTTGTCCTCGCATGCACCCCGCGGAGCCCCGGATGGAGCGCCTCAAGGAGCTAGCCCAGCTATATAATATCAATGGTGTAGTCTATTCAACTATAAAGTTTTGTGACTTGCATGCCGGTGCTTACCCCATTGTAAGGGATAATTTTAAGGAATTGGGTGTCCCGGTATTACATCTGGAGCGGGAATACGGCCTGGCAGGTATGGGCCAGGTAAAGACCAGGGTGCAGGCCTTTTTAGAGATGCTACGGGAGGGTTAATGAGATGCGTATAGAAGAGATGGTAAGATTTTTTGACAAGAGGCTCCAATATATCCAGACACACCCAGAGAGAAAGAGCCGGGAGTTACATACCCAGATCATGCGGGCCTATTATCAACGGGTAGCCGACTCATTCAGGGGAGAGGTGCCTCTGGCCTGGATAAGTATTATCCTTCCACCGGAGTTATTCCTCTCTATGGATTTGATCCATTTTGTTGCTGAAAACTATACTATCCAGATGCTGGCTATGGGCAAAGGGCAGCAATACTTTGATATCGGGGCACAATATGGCTTCCCTACCGAGGCCTGCTCACCCCACCTGGCAACCATCGGGATAGCTAAGGCCGGGATTTTACCCGCACCCAAGGTTATGATCG
>MHZN01000189.1:0-4461 GCA_001830395.1 Pseudomonadales bacterium RIFCSPLOWO2_12_59_9
CGGGTGAAGATTGGGTGAAGGCTGGGGCGGAATTTGAGAATGCGTAGGGCGCAAACAAAGCGCCCTACGTGGCCTAGATGATCAAAAAACGCACCATTGCAGGCCTATTGAGCACAGCCTTAGTTGGCCGATTTGCTGAACGGAATCTCACCGTAAACTCGCTCTCCAGTGGCAGGATCAACCAGCACCAGTCGAGCAGTGTAGGTACCCACCGGAAACCAGGCAGGCACACTAAAGTTCTTCAGCTCAGTCAGAGTGCCACCAGCTGGCACGCTTAGGGTGCGCGGGGTTAGCAACGGAAAACCTGAGCCATCTGGCAGACTGGTCGAGATCCAATAAGTAATAGGTTTATCGACTTGGCTCAGATTGCTCAGGCTACGGCTGTGGCGAATGTAGCCACCGCTGGCAGGCACAACATTTGGGTAGCCGGCCCTCAAACTAAAGTTGACACCGAGTGTCGCCGCCACGGGAGGCTGCAGATCACCCGGAGCCTCGTATACCAACACATTGCTCACCGCTACACGCGGCAAATCACAGTTGGTGGCGCCTCCTGTCCAAGGAGACAGTGTCATGCGAATGCTGCTTAGGTCCGGGCTGCCGAAAGCCCCTTGATGCACTTGGTTACCATTGATCTCAATCTCCAACAGATCGCTCTGAGCATCGACATGCACCTGAACATGGTATTTCTGCTGGCTGGTAAAGGCGCCAAAAGCACTGGATTTACCGTAATTAAACAAAGAAATCTGATTGCTACCGCCATGCCAACCAATGCTGCGGGCACCGTAGTTACTGCTGTCGAGATGAACCGAAAAAGCGCTCTGGCTGCTGTTCAAGCTCTCGGATACCAGATCAAACTGCAGGTAGCCTTTACTCAGCCCTGCTGGAAGTTTGAATTCAAGCTGATCGTAGCCACAGCTCAGCTGATGAAACACCGCCCAATTGCCAGACTGCCCGGCAAAGCCCGCCTGCATCTCCACCACCCCCATATTCACCCTGCTGGGCGTCCGGGGCGTGCCATCAATCACTATCGACTGACCATTTACATTCGGTGGACTGGCAAAGCTAACGTCGTACAACACCGCAGCTTGAGAAAACGCGCTGACAGTGGCAAGCAAAAGACCGGCCGAGAGCTGTTTGATCTGCATTGTTTCTTCCTTGAAAACGAAGGTGGGATGAGGCGTTTGCGTCACTTAGCAGGCGCGCGCAAAGTAGACACCATCTTTAAACTGTTGCGCAAACGCATCATTAACCAAGCCACTACAGGGCCGAGGCTGGCCGCGCTTAATCGTCCAGCGCTTTTACCGATTTGGGCGACAGGCGCAGGCTGCGCAAACTGCGTTTGACGCTTTTCAGGTGGTTGACCAGGTCCGGGCCACGGGCCATGGCCACGCCCATGGCCAGCACGTCGATCACCACCAGATGGGCGATCCGTGAGGTCAGCGGGGTGTAGATGTCGGTGTCTTCCACCACGTCGATGGCCAGGTTGATGGTCGCCAGTTAGGCCAAGGGCGTTTGGCTCGGGCACAGGGTAATCAGCGTGGCGCCGGTTTCGCGGACCAGGTTGGCGGTGATCAGCAGGTCTTTCGAGCGGCCGGACTGGGAGATGCAAATCGCCACATCGGTCGGTTTCAAGGTCACCGCCGACATCGCCTGCATATGCGGGTCGGAGTAGGCGGCGGCGGTCAGCAGCAGACGGAAGAACTTGTGCTGGGCATCGGCGGCCACCGCGCCGGAGGCGCCAAAACCATAGAACTCCACGCGCTGGGCCTGGGCGATGGCGTTGATGGCTCTTTGCAGCGCCAGCGGGTCGAGGCGCTCGCGCACCTCCATCAGGGTGTGCAGGGTGGTATCGAAAATCTTCAGGCTGAAATCGGCCACCGAATCGGTCTCGGTGATCGCGAACTGGCCGAAGCTGGCACCGGCGGCCAGGCTCTGAGCCAGCTTGAGTTTCAAGTCCTGAAAGCCGGTGCAGCCGATGGCCCGGCAGAAGCGCACTATGGTCGGCTCGCTGATGCCGACGTCATGGGCCAGATCAGCCATGGAGCTGTGCATCACCGCCGTCGGGTCGAGCAACACGTGATCGGCGACCTTGATTTCCGATTTGCGTAGCAGGTGACGGGATTGATCAATGTGCTGCAACAGATTCACAGGGCTAGACTCAATGATGTTCGGCGATGCCGAGGTTGCAGACTTGTGTAGTGAGCTTGTAGTTATACTACATATACCTCTTTTACGCACAGACAAAGCCAGCCGGAGCCTCCCGTGAACATCCCCTGCGACATGCTGGTTTTTGGCGGCACGGGCGATTTAGCCCTGCATAAATTGCTGCCGGCGCTCTACCACCTGCACCGCGAAGGCCGCTTGCCGGCGGATATGCGCATTCATGTGGCGGCCCTCAACGACCTGCAGCGCAGCGCCTACCTGACCCTGGCCGAGCGCCATTGCCGCGCCCAGGTGGCGCGCAGCGAGTTCGCCCTCGACACTTGGGCAAGCTTTGCCGAGCGCCTCGACTACTTCAGCATGGATCTGAGCCAGAGCGCCGATTTTGGCCGCCTGGCCAAGTTTCTCGGCCACAGCCAGCAGCGCGGCTGCATCTACTACCTGGCCACCGCGCCGGACCTGTTCGAGTCGATTGCCGAACATTTGCATAACGCAGGTCTGGCCGGTGCCAACACCCGCATCGTGCTGGAAAAACCCATCGGCCACTCGCTGGAGTCGGCGCAGGAAATCAACCAGTCGATTGGCCGGGTGTTTGCCGAATCCCAGGTGTTTCGCATCGACCATTACCTGGGCAAGGAGACGGTGCAAAATCTGATGGCGCTGCGTTTTGCCAACGCCCTGTTCGAGCCGGTGTGGCGCACCGGGCACATCGACCATGTGCAGATCACCGTCAGCGAAACCCTCGGTGTGGAAAACCGCGGCGGCTACTACGACCACACCGGCGCCATGCGCGACATGCTGCAAAACCACCTGCTGCAGCTGCTCTGTTTGGTGGCCATGGAAGCGCCGGTGCGCTTCGACGCCGAGGCGGTGCGCAACGAAAAGGTCAAAATCCTCCAGGCGCTGAAGCCGATCAGCGGCCTCGATGTGCAAGACAAAACCGTGCGCGGCCAATACGCCGCCGGCAAGATCGGCGGCCAGGACGTGCCGGCCTATTACTTCGAGAAAAACGTCGATAACGACAGCGACACCGAAACCTTCGTCGCCGTGCACGCCGAGATCGACAACTGGCGCTGGGCCGGGGTGCCCTTTTACCTGCGCACCGGCAAGCGCATGGCGAAGAAGTACTCGGAGATCGTCATCCAGTTCAAACCGGTGCCGCATCGGTTATTTGAAGGCAGCCAGGCCAACCGCCTGCTGATCAGCCTGCAGCCCGAGGAGCGCATCAGCCTGCAACTGATGGGCAAAAGCCCCGGTCGCGGCATGCGCCTGACGCCGATGGAGCTGGACCTGAACCTGGCCCAGGTGTTCCCGCAGAACCGCCGTTGGGACGCTTACGAGCGCCTGCTGCTGGACGTGATCGAGGGCGACTCGACGCTGTTTATGCGCCGCGACGAAGTGGACGCGGCCTGGAGCTGGGTCGACCCGATCATCAAGGGCTGGCACGAGTCCTACCAAAACCCCCGGCCTTACCCGGCCGGCAGCAACGGCCCGGAGCAGGCGCAAAACCTGCTGGAGCGCAGTGGCCGGGAGTGGCATGACTGATAGCCGCGAACGAGGTCGCCGATGAATCCTGGCCTGCCGCTCAGGCACCTGCTGCTGGCCCTGGCTGTGGTGGCGGTGTGGGGCACCAACTTCGTGGTGATCAAACTGGCCCTCGGCCACCTGCCACCGCTGCTGTTCGCCGCCTTGCGCTTCACCCTGGCCGCGCTGCCGGCAGTGTTGCTGCTGCCGCGCCCGGCAGTGGCCTGGGGCAATCTGGCGGCCTACGGGCTGCTGATCGGCGTCGGTCAGTTCGGCGTGATGTTTGTCGCCATGAACGGCCATATCTCGCCCGGTCTGGCCTCGCTGGTGATCCAGCTGCAGGTGTTCTTTACCATCGGCCTGGCCATGTATTTTTCCGGCGAACGCCTGCAACGCACCTAGTGGCTGGCCCTGCTGCTGGCCAGCGGCGGCATTGCCATCATCGTCCTGCACACCGATGGCAGCACCACTCTGCTGGGCCTGGCACTGATGCTGCTGGCCGCCCTGTGCTGGGCGGGCGGCAATCTGGTGGCGCGTCAGGCAGGGCGGGTCAATATGGTCGCCTACGTGGTCTGGTCCAGCTTGTTCGCCGCGCCGCCACTGCTGGTGCTGTCACTGCTGACCGAAGGCTGGCCGGCGATCAGCGCCGGCCTGCTGGCGGCCGACCGCTTTACCTGGCTGGCCGTGGGCTGGCAGGCTTGGGGTAACTCGCTGTTTGGCTATGCCGCCTGGGCCTGGCTGCTCGCCCGTCACCCGGCGGCCACCGTCACGCCCATG
>MHZN01000189.1:4475-10004 GCA_001830395.1 Pseudomonadales bacterium RIFCSPLOWO2_12_59_9
GGCCCTGCTGGTGCCGTTGTTTGGCATGGGTGGCGCCGCGCTGTGGCTGAACGAAGGCCTGCCGGCCTGGAAGCTCGGCGCCGCCGCCCTGGTAATCAGCGGCCTGGCCCTGAACCTGCTCTGGCCACAGCTGCGCAACCGCCTGCGCCCGGCAGACTGAGCCGCACCGCACGCGGACAAGGGCAGCCAGCAATGCGGCCGCCCAAACTCACGACGCCTACTTCAAGGTGGTCAGGAAGCTGACCAGGTAGTCCTGTTCAGCCGGGTCGCTGATGCTCACGTGACGCATGCGCGTACCAGGCACCAGGGCTTCGTTGTTGCTGATCCACTTGCGCAGATTGTCTTGCGTCCAGGTCAGGCCGGAAGTCTGCATCGCCTTGGAATAGGCGAACCGCGGCACCGAACCGGCCTGCCGGCCCATCACCCCGATCAGGCTCGGACCGAAGGCGTTTTTGCTGGAGTCCAGCGAGTGGCACGCGCTGCAGTGGTGCAAGAACAGCTGACGCCCGGCCGCCTCTTGCATGCTCTGGTCCTGGGCATACACCAACGGGGCGGCAAGTAATGCAACAGACAAGGCTAAGGATGCTGACAGGAGCTTGTTCATCGAGTTATTCCCTCACTAGATCTCGGCAATAACATTGTATTTTGTAAGCGCTTTGCCCCGCCCTTGTACAAAAGCCTCGATTGCATGGCACCAAAGTACTTGTTATCCGCCTAAATTCAGCGCCACTCGGTGGACGGCGCAACCTTGAGCGCCAGCGCCACGTCATCGGCCAAGACCGCGCCCAGCAGCTTTGCGGCGCTCAACAGTTGTGAGGAGCCTTTTAATTCAGCGCCGCGGCGCTCGGCGCCGGCGTCTGCTGAGTAACCGCTTGCGGCTGTTCGGCCGCCGCCAATTGCGCCTGCAAGAGGGCCAGTTGGTTGTCTTTGAGCGTCACTATGCGTTGCAATTTATCCAGCTGGGACTGCAAATCGGCGAGCCGGCTGTTGAGTTCCTCACCTTCGCGGCGGGCCAGATCCAAGCCCTCCTGGGTCAGCGCCAGCTCGGCCTTGAGCTGATCCGCCGCGCCCGGTTCGGCAGTGCCTTTGGCCTGATCAGCGCGGCCCTTGCCGCCGGTGGCACCCAGCAAACTCAGACTATCGGTTGCCACCTGCGCCACCGGGGTGGCAGCGGCCGAGGTGCGCGCACGGGCATCCAACTGGCGTTGCGCCGGAGCCCCAGTGCGCCAGCTTTGCTGTTGCTGCTCAACCTGCGCCAACGCTTGGGCCGCAGCGGTTTGCTGCATCTGTTGCTCAGTCGGCAACTGCAGGGTCTGCCCCGCCCGCAAGCGATTGATATTGCCGCCGACGAAGGCCTCGGCATTCAGCTGCTGAATCGCCAGCATGGCCTGCTGGGCAGTCGCGCCACCGCGAATGCCCTGGGCAATGTCCCACAAGCGGTCATTGTCACGGGTCTGGTAGTGGCCGCCGGCCTTCCACGCCGCTGCGGCACTGGCCCGGCTCGGCTGCGTGGCAGGCACGGATGGGCTGCTGGCCGCCAGGTTGCCGACCGGTGCTGCGGGAGCCTGATAGCTGTAATTCGGCGGGTCCAGCAACAGGCTGTACTCGCGCAACTGACGGCCAGCCGGCAAAACCACTTCGACCAAGAGCGTCAGATAGGGCTCACGCACCGGCTGGCTGGAGCTGATGCGAATCACCCCACCCTGAGCATTCAGTTGCGGGCTGAGTTGCACATTGCTGAGGAAGTCATCGCGCTGCAGTCCGGCCTGCAGGTAGGCCTGGGGCGATGCCAGGCGCACGACCACCTCGTCCTGATTCAGCCCGGCCACCTCATGCAACGCAATCTGCGCGCGCAGCGGTTGGCTGAGGGCCGATTGCACCTGCACCTCGCCGAGCCCGAGGGCCCAGGCCTGAGTGACCACTGAACTGGAAGATGCCGCGGCCAGAGCCAGCAGCAGGCGACGTAGCTGAACCATAAAACCTCATACCCGAAGGTGTTTGTCGAAAGGTCAAACGGTACGGCGGGCACCGAGCGACAGGGTTGAGGGCGGATTATTCGCCAGCAACAGCCGTCGCCACAGGCGTAAAAGCCACAAGCGGCGAACCCGTCACAGATGAAAACGCCAAAGTGCCTAAGGGTTGGCACTCTGCCGAGCGCGAGCACTTCCGCGCGGCAGGGCAGTTAAGGCCAACCGGCTAAGGGCGAAACCAGCAACCGCCGCCCATCACTCGCGAATGATAAACAGCTTGGTGATAAACCACTCGGCGCCCTTGTAGACATAACCCAGCGGGCCATAGATGGTCGGCGGTTTTTCCTCGGCCTGCTGGCGCAGTTCAACCTTGAGCGTGGCCATCTGGATCTGGTCCTTGAGCACGCGCATACGCGCTTCCATGGAGTCGATCTCCGACTGGATGCGGTTCAGCTCGGTCTCGATCTGCAGAATGTCCTGCACGCTCTTGGCCTTGCCCAGCAAGTCTTTCAGGCGGTCGCGCAGAGCGCGGTTGTTGTTCAGGCGGGTTTCCACATCGACGTACTGCTCGGTGACATCCTCGGCCTTGACGTGGCGCGACAGCACCTTGCCGCTCTGTTCGATGCCGCCCAGGGCCGTCTCGAACTTATCCTTGGGCACGCGAAACACGAAGTACTGGCTGTAGTCGCCGTTATCGCTCTTCTCCTCGACATAGCCTCCGAGTGCCAGCATGCGCTGACTGAGTTGCAGCTTGGCCTTGTCCATATCGGCTACTTCCAAGGTAAAGCTGGCGGTCCAGACCAGCAGCCGCCCCGAGCTTTTGCCTTGCAGCGGCGCACTGGCGCTGGCCTCGGCCGATTCGGCGCCAGCACCGGCGCCCAGGCCATCACCGCCCTTAGTGGAGCAACCGGCCAGGCTGCCCAGCAGCAGGCACAGCGTCAGGTAAATCCAGTGCGGCATAAATCGCTTCATCCTTAAGGCCCTCGGTGACTGGTTGATGTTGATCCGGCGCCGATCATACGGAGCCGGCTGGCGCTTGTCCTGATGCCTGCGGCCAGAGGAGGCAATCTGTAGGGCGGTGCAACCCGCAGCATGCGGAGCATGCTCGTAGCATGGGGTGAGCCTAGCGATACCCATCGGCTCAGGCATCGGCGGCCTGACCACCACCGGCAGCAACGGCCCACTGGCCGGGCGCGAATGGCATGGCTGAAGCGTCGCGGTGCCGCCGGTGAGTTGCCCCGCCTCTTGGGGCCGAGGCCCGGCTGCCGGGTCGCTCATTGCGACCGCGCCGCGACCGCCTGCTTGCGCCAATGTTGCGGGGCCTGCCCGCTCCAGCGCTTGAAGGCGCGGGAGAAAGCGGTCTCATCGGCATAACCGAGGTTCAGGGCCAGGTCGGTGATGGATTTGGTCGACAGCCGCAGTTGCTGCTTGGCCTCGGCATAGCGCACCTGGTCGAGAATCCGCCGAAAGCTCTGCCCCTGGGCCTGCAGCGCCTGTTGCAGGCTGCGCGGGTGCTGGTCGAGCAGGCGCGCCACCACACCCAGGCTGGCCTCGCCGGTGGAGAGGATCGATTGCAGGATGTAGTGGATCTGACCGGGAATATCCGCCGGCAGCTGCTGGCTCTCGGCGAACTCTTCGATCAGGTGCGATTTCAGCTGACTGCGCTGCTCCACCGGACGCAGGCCGAGGGTGTCGGCATCGACGATAAAGGCGCTAAATGGCCGCTCGAACTGCACCGGGCAATTAAACACCCGCGCGTAATCGGCCGGCTCACCCAGGCAGGCATGGCTGATCAGCAATTGCCGGGGCTGCCAGTCCGCCTGGAACAGCGTGGCCATGGAGCGTTGCACCACCCCCAGGCCCAGCTCTCGCAACTGGCGCAGATCCACGCTGCCCTGCAATTGCAGGTGGTACTCCACCCGTAGCTGGTCGCTCTCAAGTTCGGCGCGCAGGGCGATGCCTTGGGCATGCAGGTGCACATATTGCTGGGTCAGCTTGAGCACCTCGGCGAAGTTATCGGCCTGGGCCAGCAACAGGCCGAAGGGCCCCAGCACCAGGTAGTCGTGATACTCGCTCAGTTGCAGGCCGAAGCTGGGCAGCGAGGCTTCGCTGGCGGCCAGGTTGAGCGCCTGGGCAAAGCGCGCATAGGGCACATAGAGGTCCCGGCGGCGCAGCACCACGGGGTCCAGCCCACAGCGGCGGAGCAGGCTCTGCGGGTTGAGACCGTGCTGTCGGCACAGGCTGTCGAAGCCGATAAATACCGCACTGCGGGCGATCTGGGTCATGTCGATGGCGCCGGTCGAGAAGACCTGCAGTGCACGCCCGCACTCACAAAGTGTCAAGTATTCCCTCATAAAATGTCAGGCTATCGGCGCAGAATCGGCCTAGCCTCGTGCTCATTGATCGCGTCGCCCGGAGGCCGCCCCATGAGCACTGCCCGTTATCGCTGCGAAACCCTGGTGATCGGCGCCGGCCTGGCGGGGCTCAGTACGGCGCTGGAATTGCTCGACCAGGGCCGCAGTGTGCTGCTGCTAGACGCCGCGCCACGCAGCCAGTGCGGCGGCCAGGCCAACGATGCGTTCGGCGGCATGTTGCTGTGCGGCACGCCTGAGCAGCGGCGCAACGGGGTCACGGATTCGCCACAGCTGCTGCTCGATGACTGGCAGCGTAGCGCCGTGTTTCAGGCCGACGATGTCTGGGCCAGACGCTGGGCCGAGGCCTACGCCGAACGCAACCGGGCGGATGTCTACGACTGGTTGCACCAGCAGGGCATCCGCTTCTTTCCGGCGGTGCAGTGGGTGGAGCGCGATGGCAACTCGCTGCCGCGCTACCACCTGACCTGGGGCTGCGGTCGCGGCCTGGTGCAGACCCTGGCCGGACGACTGTTCGGGCATGCCCGGCAGGCCCAACTGAGCAGCCTGTTCGAGCATCGGGTGCTGGGCCTGGAGCAACATGATGGCGTCGTGGTCGGCTGTCACGGGCGCAGCCCGGAGGGCGATTTTCAGATCGTTGCCGAACAGCTGGTGCTGTGCAGCGGCGGGATCAACGGCAACCTGGACTTGGTGCGCCAGCACTGGGACCCGATCTACGGCCCCTGTCCGCAGAACTTGCTCAACGGCACCGACCCGCGCGCCGACGGCGCCCTGCACGCCCAGGTGCAGGCCGTCGGCGGCCAGGTGGTCAAGCTCGGGCAGATGTGGAACTACGCCGCCGGGATCGCCCACCCGCAACCGCAGTTCCCCCAGCACGGGCTTAGCTTGATGCCGCCGCGCTCGGCCCTGTGGCTGGATGCCAGCGGTCGGCGCATCGGCCCGCAACCGCTGGTGACCGGCTTCGACACCCACGAGCAGTGCAAACGCATCGGCCATCTACCCGGACAGTACGGCTGGCAATTGCTCAATTGGCGGATCGCGATCAAGGAAATGGCCATCTCCGGCAGCGACAGCAACCCGCTGTTTCGCGACCGCAAATTCCTTCGCCTGCTCTGGCAGACCTTCACCGGCAACCGCACGCTGGTGCGCTGGATGCTCGAACAGTGCCCGGATGTCCTCTCCGCCGC
>MHZN01000190.1 GCA_001830395.1 Pseudomonadales bacterium RIFCSPLOWO2_12_59_9
TTTTTTGTTGCCTGGGATTTATTCGTCCTGCGGGCCAATCGGGAAAAACACCCCGCCACTCCAGACGCCCAGCCAGACTCGTCCATCAAGCTCGTGGGGCTGCGTCAACTCGACCAGCTGATAAAACACACTGCGTAAAATCAGCGCCTCCAGATTGCTGCGCATCAGCACATAGGGCGATGGCTCCTGGGTCAGCGGATCGATGGCAAAACGCAACGGATGCTGGGCGCCAGCCTCGACCTCATCCTCAACGTTGCTGGTAAAGCGCAGTACCTGCGCCTCACCGGCACCCTCGACCTGCAGACTGACCACCACAAAAGGCGCGTCATCCACCTGGATGCCAACTTTCTCGACCGGCGTCACCAGAAAATACTCATCCCCATCGCGACGGATGATGCTGGAGAACAGCTTAACCATCGGCTTGCGGCCGATCGGCGTACCCAGGTAAAACCAACTGCCATCACGGGCAATCCGCATGTCGATATCGCCACAGCAGGGCGGATTCCACAGATGCACCGGCGGCAAACCCTTCTTGCCCAGCATGGGAATCTGCGCCAACAAATCAGCGGTTTTTGCCTCAGTCATAAGTCGCCCCCTGCTCACTGACACCCAGCAAGCTACGGGCATAATCGCGCAGCGGCGCGGCCAGCAAGTCTTGCGGCTTGGCATCATAGAAATTGAACAAGCCGCCACGACTGCGTATTTGCGCAGAGTCGACCAGGTAACGGGTGCTGGTCTCGATCAACATCAACTGCACCACGCCGTGGTCGACACCGAGGCGATCGAGCGCCTCCTGGTCTTGCCACTCGTCCGTGGTGCCGATGCGATCATCGGCTGCGGCAAAGCGTGCATACAGCAGGTAATTCGCCCCAGCGGTACGCGCCTGGCCCATGGCCGCATCCAGCCCAAGGGGTTGCGGCGCGCGCTGCACCAGGGGGAAGTACTGAATAAATCCGGCAAAGGCTTCTTCGGCCACCACATTGGGTCGCGGATAAGCGTTGCCCGGCGGCACGAAAGGCCCTTGGCCGATATAGATAAACGAGTCGGGCTGCAGATGCCGAGAGTTCAGGCGATAGGTGCGGCTGTGGTCGAGCACACCGGCATCGCTGAGCTGAGCACCGACGCCATCGGCCATATCACTGACACTCATGCAGGCGCTGAGGCTCAGCAGTAACAGCAAGACAATCAAAGTACGCATGACAAGTTCTCCAGACGTCGCGACAAAAAACCGACGGACCGCTCAATAGTCACTCAGCGATGCAGTTTACGCGCCATTAGTTGCGCGGCATTACAAGCCGCGCTGCCACTCCTGGCGTAAACGCGCCTGTTGCGGCTGCTCGATGGCCTGGCGAACCTGCGCCAGCATGCGGGCTTTGTCGGCGCCCAACACACCCTTGAGCACCAGGTAATTGGACGCATGATCACTGCGGAACACCGTGTCACGCAGCTCCAGCGCTTGCACAAAGCGCTCGATCTCAACAAACAACTGTTGCTGAGAAAGCGGCTGATAATCGCTGAAGCCTGCGCGAAAGCGCGCCTCGCCCGTGGGGAAACTCACCACCAGGGTCGAGAGAAATTCCGGCTGCGCGGCATTCATCAGGCGCGCCGAGTTCAGCGCATGCTGCTCGCTCAACGCGGTGCCACCCAAGCCATTGAGCACCATCACCGAGCGGGTGATGCCGGCCTCACCGAGCTTATCCAGGGCGCTCAGGGTCGACTCGAAGGTCTCGCCTTTATTGACCCGCGCCAGCACCTCGTCGTCCCCCGACTCGGCGCCGACATAGGCCATTTTCAGCCCGGCATCGGCCAGCTCTTTAAGCTCGGCCACCGATTTTTTGCGCAGATTGCGCGGCAGGCAGTAGCTGGAGACCCGGCTGACTGTCGGCATATGCTCGGCGATGGCGGTCAGAATCGTCAGCAGCCGCCGGGTCGGCAGCACCAGCGCATCGCCATCCGCCAGAAAGATCCGCTGCACTATCAGCTGCTCGCCACAGCGTTTGATTTCGTCCAGCACTTGCGCCTCATCGCGGGCGCGAAACTTCTTTTGCTCCTGGGTGTACATCTCGCAAAAGCTGCAACCATTCCAGGAACAACCATTGGTCACCGGCAGAATCAGCGAGTGGGCCTCGCTGGGCGGGCGAAACACGGGCTCGATGTAGTCGATCGGAAACTCTGCAGGCATAACCACTCACTCAGACGGCTTAGCCGCCAATAATTTTCATCACGGTAACGCCACCGGAGAACGCCACGTCTTGCTTGTCACCCAGCGCGCGCACCAGCAAACGTTGCAGTGCCGGCAAGGCCTCATGCCGGGGTTTATCGAGCAAGTCGCCGACAAAGTGTCTATTGCTTGAGGACAAGCAGCCGTGCAGCCAGCCGGTGGAGGATAAGCGCAGGCGCGAACAGGTTCGGCAAAATGGCACGCTCTCGTTGGCGATCACCCCAAAAAAACCCTGGCCGGGAATTTCATAGCGCAACGCCGTGGCATCCTGCGGCGCATCGGCCTGCAGGTATTCATAACGCTCACCAATCAGCGCCAGCAACTCGGGCATGCCGACAAACTGCTGCAGAAAACCATTGGGATCGCGGGCCAGATGGCCCATGCGCATCAGCTCGATAAAGCGCAGTTCAAAGCCACGTTCCAAGCAGTAATCGAGCAGCGGCATGACCTGATCGAGGTTCTGCCCGCGCAGCGGCACCATATTGAGTTTGATCTTCAGGCCCGCCGCACTGGCGGCCTCAAGCCCGTCCAGCACGCTGGCCAAGTCGCCACCCCGCGCGATGCGGCGAAAGGCTTGCGGGTCAAGGGTATCGAGGGACACATTCAGCCGGCGAATTCCAGTGTCCAGCAACAAGGGCAGCTTGCGCGTCAGCAGTTGACCGTTAGTGGTCAGGCTAATGTCCTGCAGCCCCAAGCCGCTGACTTCACGCAGAAATGCCTCAAGCTTTGGGCTCACCAGCGGCTCACCGCCGGTGATGCGCAGGCGCTCAATACCGGCGGCTTCAATCAGATAGGCAACGCCACGCACCAGCGCCTGGGCCGACAGCTCATCCTGCGCCGCCACCAGTCGCTTGCCGTCCGGCACGCAGTAGGTACAGGCATAGTTGCAGGCCGCCGTGAGGCTGATACGCAAGTTGCGAAAACGTCGGCCCTGGCGATCAACAATCATAGGTAACTCCGCTACTGGATACTCGGAGTATATCGCCGCCACCGGCCACAACACAGGCGCAACGCAGCGCCATTGGCCGGCTGAATGACATCAACTAACCGGCGCGTCGCCATCGCGTTTGCGCTTGTTGCCCATGCGCACGCCAATATCCATCAAAAACTGAAAGAAACCTTCCTGATCTTCCAACACATCACGCCAGAACGGTGAGTGATAGAGCGACACCGCGCCATCGATCAACGCCCAGGCGGCGCAAAAGTGAAAGTACGGCGGCACATCTTCCAGCTTGCCCTCGCTGATGCGACCCTTGATCAGCAGGGTCAAGCGATCGAAGTTGGAGGCGCGAATCTTGTGTAATTCTTCAACCAGTTCGGGCACATGATTGCCGCGCACGGCTTTTTCTTCGAGACGATCAAACAGTCGATAGCGTTGCGGGTCGCGCATACGGAACGCGAAAAAAGCCCGCGAGATAGCCTCTTTGTCGTGCTCGACGTCGGTCGACTGCAAAATCGCGTTCAACTCGCGCTCGTAGTCGAGCATCAAGCGCAGGTAAATCTCGGCTTTGGATTTGAAGTGCTTATAGATAGTGCCCTTACCAATGCCTACCGCATCGGCAATCATCTCAACGGTCACACCCTCCTCGCCTTGAGCGAGAAACAGTTTCAACGCGGTGTCGAGAATCTCCTGCTCACGGCGGAGAAATTCGCGGACCTTACGGGGTTCTTTGTGCATAGAAAAACACTGCGGGAGACAAAAAAAGAAGGCGTGCATTATGCCTACTTAACGCGAAAATGCACGGATCATCCGCGTCAAGCGCGGTTTGGGTGGGGATCGACAAATAGCGTATCAACACCATTCGACGCGCCGGCCCCACGCTCAAGCATGCCGCTGCGCTGCCACGGGCAGATAGCCCCATTATCGGCTGGTAAAAAAACCGTCCCAGGCCAGAGCAGCTTCGGCCACCTGCGGCAGTTACTGGGTAAAAACGCCGGCATGCGCTGAAGGATGTATCAGGTATTCCAAATCAGTTTAAAAATGCGGGGAAACCGCCTGGAAGATCAGCCAATCTGGCCAATACTTCAGAGTACTGGCGCGCGGCACATCCCCAAATGCCCCACCAGGCGAGGCGCAATAGACCGCGTGCCTCGGTTGCTCCAAATGGTCTTAACCCGGATTCCTCCCCCAGAATCCGGGTTTTTTTTAGCCGCGAATTAGCCGCGAATTAGCTGCGGCTTAAGTGCGCCAAGCTAAACAAGCGCTGGAAGTTGTGGGTGGTCTGCTCGGCAAAGCTGTCGAAGCTGACCCCACGCAAGTCCGCCAAAAACTCGGCGACTTCACGGACATACTGCGGCAAATTCGGTTTACCCCGATAGGGGATCGGCGCCAGGTACGGCGCATCGGTCTCGACCAGCAAACGATCGGCCGGCACCTGCAAGGCCACCTCACGCAGGGCTTGGGCATTGCGAAAGGTCACTATGCCCGACAGCGAAATATAAAAGCCCAGATCCAGCGCCGCCTTGGCCATTGGCCAGTCTTCGGTGAAGCAGTGCAATACCCCCGCTTGCGGCAAAGCGGCCTCGCGCAACAGCTGCAAGGTGTCGCTGCGCGCCTCGCGGGTGTGCACTATTACTGGTTTGCCGGTGATCTGCGCGGCTTCAAGGTGCAAACGAAAAGCCTCGCGCTGCAGCGGCGCGGCTTCTGGCTGGTAGTGATAAACCAGCCCAGTTTCGCCAATCGCCACCACCCGCGGATGGTTCAATTCGGTCAACAACCAATCCAGTGCCGGCGCGACTCCAGGCTCAAGATCGAGCGGATGCACGCCCACCGAGCAATGCACGTCGGCATAGCGCTCAGCCAAGGCTTTAACCGCCGGGGCGTTTTCGGCACTGACGCCGATACACAGAAAGTGCCCGACGCCACGTTCGCGAGCAGCGTTCAGCGCCGCATCGAGTGAGCCGCCGTGGGCGGCCAGATCAAGACGATCGAGGTGACAGTGAGAATCAACCAACATAGAAGACAAGAACAATCACATCGTATGGGTCGGGCGATCGGACTTCAGCGCACCGGCCAGATAGGTTTCGATCTTGTTGCGCGCGGCGTTGTCGCCGTCATTAAACTGCACACCGACGCCGGCCGCGCGGTTGCCCTGGGCGCCTTTGGGGGTAATCCACACCACCTTGCCGGCGACCGGAATTTTTTCCGGCTCATCCATCAAGCTGAGCAACATAAACACCTCATCGCCCAGCTTGTAGCTTTTGTTGGTCGGGATAAACAGCCCGCCATTTTTAACAAAACCCATATAGGCGGCGTAGAGCACGGATTTGTCCTTGATGGTCAAAGACAAGATCCCGTTACGCGGGCCCAAATTCGGTGGCATGCTCATGCGGCATTCCTAGCTGATTGATTCGATGGCCGATTCTAGCCGGGTTCAGGCAGGCTTGCCCACTGCACGAGCAAGGCTTCGAGAAGCAAGACACGATTAAGATTGGCTTTACCCAAGACTTTTTGCCGCTGCGCCAGTAACCAATCCTGCAGCGCCAGCACTTTGCCTTGCGACGCCTTAGCCGCCAGGTACGGCAACACTTTACGCATATCGGCCAAACCCAAGCCGCTGTCATCCTGGGTCAACTGGTAGCGCAGGAGTAATTGCGACCAATCACAAAACCAATCGAACAACAGAATCAAGGGCACGGCATTCCAGCTTTCGGCTAACTGGCTGGCGCCAATCTGCTGTTTGAGCAGCTTTTTCACGCCCTCAACCACCAACTCGCGCTGCGCCAATACGCCCTGCCCATGTAGGCGCAGCGCCTCCAGTGGCGAGCCGCCGGCCAACACCAACAACTCTTGCAACTGCTCGGCGCCGCTCTCCGGCAAGGCCGTTTGCAACCAAAGCAAACTGGCGCTCGCGCTCGGCAATGGACAGGCCTGCTGCACGCAGCGGCTTTTTACCGTCGGCAACAAGCGGCTCGGCTGATGGCTGACCAGCAGCAAAACCGTGTTGCCGGCCGGCTCTTCCAGACTCTTCAGCAGCGCGTTGGCCGCATTCAGGTTCATCGCCTCGGCCGGCTCCACCAACACCACCTTGCGACCACCGAGCTGAGCGGTTTGCACCACAAAGCCGACCAGCTCGCGGACTTGATCGACCCGAATGGCTTTGTCGACTTCTTCTGGCTCGAGTACAAAATTGTCCGGGTGGCTGCCCGCCGCCAACAAGTGGCAACCCTTGCACTGACCACAGGCCGCCAACTCAACCGGCTGCTGACAGAGCAACAGCGCGCGCAGACGCTCGGCCAGGGCACGCTTACCAATGCCGGCCGGGCCATGCAGCAAATAGGCATGGGCGTGCTGTTTACGCCCGGCCAACTGTTGCCACAGGGCTGTTTGCCAGGGATAGACCTCAGCCACGGCAACGCACCAACAACTCCGGCAGCAAGGCGTCTAACGCCGACTGCACCTGCACTAAACTCTGCCCGGCATCGAGGATCCGGTAACGCGACGGTGCCTGTGCGGCGCGCTCTAGATAGGTCTGGCGCACGGCCTCAAAAAAGCTGCAGCCCTCTTGCTCGAAGCGATCCAGCCGACCGCGCGCCGCGGCACGGGCCAAGCCCACTTCAATCGGCAAGTCAAACAAGAGGGTCAGGTCGGGGCGTAACTCCCCCTGAACAAAAGTCTCCAACTGAGCGATACGCTCAACCGACAGCCCACGACCGCCCCCCTGATAGGCGTAAGTGGCATCGGTGAAACGATCACACAACACCACGCTTCCACGGGCCAGGGCCGGGCGAATGACTTCGGCCAGATGCTGAGCCCGCGCGGCAAACACCAAAAGTAACTCGGTATCGGCCGCCATCGGTTCGGCACTGGGCGACAGCAATAATTCGCGCACCCGCTCAGCCAGCGGCGTGCCGCCGGGCTCACGGGTCAGCAACACCTCAATTCCTTGCTCACCCAGGCGCGCGGCCAAATAGTCTCGATTGGTGCTCTTGCCAGCCCCTTCCGGGCCTTCCAAGGTAATAAACAGGCCGCTCACTGGCTGTCCTTTTGGCTGTCGGTTTTAGCCGGACTGGAGCGGTAATCGGCCCGGCGCTTGAGTTGAAACTCCTGCACCGCGCGATTATGCGCATCCAAGCCGGCGGAGAACACATGGCTACCATCGCCACGCGCGACGAAATACAGACTGTTACCGGGCGCTGGATGCAGCGCCGCATAGATGGCTGCGCGTCCGACCAAGGCAATCGGCGTCGGCGGCAAGCCAGGGTTTAAATAGGTGTTATAGGCGCTCGGTTCGCGCAAATTAGCGCGGGTCAGATTGCCCTTATAACGCTCGCCCAAACCATAGATAACGGTCGGATCGGTCTGCAGCAACATGCCGATTTTCAGCCGGCGCAAAAACACCCCGGCGATCTGCTCACGCTCCTCCGGCACCCCAGTTTCCTTCTCTACCAGGGAGGCCATGATCAGCGCCTGGTAAGGCTCGCGATAAGGCACGTCGGCGGCGCGCTGCGACCATTGCTGCGCCAGCACCTCATCCATACGCGCCAAGGCCTGCTTGAGCAGGTCGATGTCGCGCATGCCACGGACAAAACGGTAGGTATCGGGGAAAAAGCGCCCCTCGGGGTTCTCGCCGGCGCGACCAAGGCTGCTCATCAGCTGCTCGTCACTGAGGTCGACCAGGCTTTGCGTCAGCTTGCCCTGACCCGCCAAGGCGGCGCGCACCTGCTTAAAGCTCCAGCCTTCGATCAGCGCCAGCTTGTACTGCACCACCTCGCCACGCTGCCAAAGCCCGAGCAAATCCACCACCCGCATGCCCGGCTTCAGTTGGTATTCGCCGCTCTGTAGCGCTTGCCCTGACAGATTGAAACGCCAATACAGGCGCAGCCAAAACGCATCGGACAATACAGCTTCACGCTCCAAGCGGTTGAGCACCCCGCTTGGAGTGGCGCCGACGGGAACCTCCAGCAACTGCTCGGCCGTGACCCGCAAGGGCTGTTCCAGCGCACCCTGTTGCAGCCAACCGGCCAAGGCCAATAGCAGGCCAGCCAGCAACAGGCCGGATTCGAGCAGCAGCAATATTTTTTGTTTCACGAATCAGCAGCCCAGTAGATCGTCAGCAATGGCCTGCAGTTTACGGGTGAGCGGGCCGACCGACCAGTCATGTGCAGCTAATGAGCGAACCGGCCAGATGCCATAAAGACTGTTGCAGACAAACACTTCATCGGCAGCCAGCAGCTCGGCGTAACTGATATCTCGCTCAACCACAACAACGCCCAACGCCGCAGCCTGCGCCAGCAACTCGGCGCGCATCACTCCGGCCACGCCGCAACGGCTCAAGGCAGGGGTTAACAACTGTTGCCGCTGAACCATAAAGAGGTTGCTGTAGACCCCTTCAATCACTCGCCCACTGACATCGCACAGCAAGCCTTCGGCATAATCGCTGGATTGCCATTCGGCACGCGCCAAGACTTGCTCGAGTCGATTCAGGTGTTTCAAACCGGCCAGCAACGGCTGCTCGGCGAGCCGCGTGATGCAGGGAAACAGCTGCACGCCCTGCTCGGCATTAATGCTCGGATAGCTCGGCAACGGCGCCGCCTGCAAGATCCGCCGCGACTGCGTCGGTTGCGGCGCGGCATAACCGCGCTGACCATCGCCACGGGTGACAATCAGCTTGAGCACTCCGCTACCCATTTGCGCGGCGAAGGTCAGTAACTCGCGGCGCACCAGCTCCTGATCGCACGGCAACGCCAAACGCTGACAGCCCAACTGCAAGCGCGCCAGTTGGCGCTCCAACAATTGCGGCCGGCCATTGCGTACACCCAAGGTGGCAAACAAGCCATCGCCATAGGCCAGACCGCGATCTTTAACCGACAGCAGCTCAGCCGGCTGGCCATCGACCCAGCTCAACATCACTCAGCAAACCGGCGAAACACCAGCGAGCCATTGGTACCGCCAAAGCCGAAGGAGTTCGACAGCACCACATCTATTGGCCGCGCCTTGGCTTGGTGGGCGACAAAATCCAGATCGCAGCCGTCATCCGGCTCATCCAAATTAATGGTTGGCGGCGCCACCTGATCGCGCAACGCCAACACACTGAAAATCGCCTCAACCGCCCCGGCAGCGCCCAACAAGTGACCGGTCATTGACTTGGTCGAACTGACAGATAGTTTGTAAGCGTGCTCGCCAAATACCGACTTGATCGCCGCCACTTCCGCCTTGTCGCCGGCCGAAGTCGAAGTGCCATGGGCATTGATGTAATCGACTTGCTCTGGGTTCACACCGGCATCGCGCAGGGCGTTTTTGATGCAGCGCGCCGCCCCTTCGCCATCTTCTGGCGGCGAGGTCATGTGATAGGCATCGCCACTCATGCCAAAACCAATCAGCTCGGCATAAATGGTCGCGCCACGCGCCTTGGCATGCTCCAACTCCTCCAGCACCAAGGCGCCAGCACCGTCAGACAGCACAAAGCCATCCCGGCCTTTGTCCCACGGCCGACTCGCGCGCTCCGGCGCATCGTTACGGGTAGACAAGGCGCGCGCCGCGGCAAAGCCGCCCAGGCCCAGACCGCAGGCGGCCATCTCAGAACCGCCGGCGACCATCACGTCAGCATCGCCGTAAGCGATGTTGCGCGCGGCCATGCCGATGCAGTGAGTACCGGTGGTGCACGCGGTGGCGATGGCGTAATTCGGCCCCTGCAAACCCAAGTGGATCGACAGAAAACCGGAAATCATATTGATGATCGAGCCGGGCACGAAGAACGGCGACAATCGTCGCGGCCCCTGCTCATGCAGGATTTTGCAGTTATTTTCGATGTTGGTCAGGCCGCCAATGCCCGAGCCCATGGCCACGCCAATGCGCTCACGATTAGCGTCAGTCACTTCCAACCCCGAATGACGCATGGCCTGGAAACTCGCGACCAGGCCGTACTGTATAAACAGGTCGATCTTGCGCGCCTCTTTGGCGGACAAGTACTCCTCGACATTAAAGCCCTTAACCGAGCCGCCAAAACGGGTGGTGTAGGCAGAAAGGTCCATGTGCTCAATCAGACCGATACCACTACGACCGGCCAGAATGCCCTGCCAACTGCTGGCTACATCATTCCCCAGCGGCGACAACATGCCCATTCCAGTAACCACTACACGTCTACGCGACACAGCAAGCTCCTTATTGTTGTTCGATTTGTCTGACCGAACTGCACTTAAAGAAAAACCGCACGCCGGTTAAGGCAGTGCGGTTTTTCCAAGTCAGAAATCGACGATTACTAAGTGTTACGCGTTAGCGGTAACGTAATCGATTGCTTCCTGAACAGTGGTGATCTTTTCAGCTTTGTCGTCCGGGATTTCGGTCTCGAATTCCTCTTCCAGAGCCATTACCAGCTCAACGGTGTCAAGGGAGTCGGCACCCAGGTCTTCAACGAAGGAAGCACTGTTGGTTACTTCATCTTCTTTGACGCCAAGTTGCTCGGCTACGATTTTCTTGACGCGCTCTTCGATGGTGCTCATACCTTGCTTTCACTCCTATTGAAAAATCTGGACAACTGGTCTGCGGCTAAGTGTAGCGAAAGGGTTTTCTGCATTTCAAGCTGTAAGCAGTAACCCACCCAACGACACCACAACGATCTGCTTATAAACCAGCTAGTGCTTTATACCCAATGTTACACAACCCATATGACAACACCTCGCAGGATGCCGTCACATTCAGCTCATGTACATACCGCCATTCACCGGGATAGTAGCGCCTGTGACATAGGCTGCGCCATCAGAAACCAGAAAAGCTACTACTTTGGCGATCTCTTCGGCCTGCCCCAGACGCCCCAAAGGGATCTGCGTCAGCAAGGCTTCTCGCTGTGCATCAGGCAATTCACGAGTCATGTCGGTATCAATAAAGCCTGGCGCCACCGAGTTAACGGTGATGGCACGGGAGCCTATTTCACGCGCCAAGGCCCGACTAAAACCTTCAAGACCGGCCTTGGACGCAGCGTAATTCGACTGCCCGGCATTGCCCATGGCGCCAACGACTGAGCTGATGTTAACAATCCGCCCCCAGCGCGCCTTGGTCATGCCGCGCAACACGGCCTTGGACAGGCGATAGGCGCTATTGAGGTTAGTATTGATAACATCAAACCACTCATCGTCCTTCATGCGCAGCATCAAATTGTCGCGGGTGATGCCGGCGTTATTGACCAAAATCAGCGGCTGACCAAGATGTTGCTGGATGTGCTCCAGCGTTGTCGCCACCGACTCGCTGTTACTCACATCCAGCACCAAGCCTGCACCTTCGACACCCGCAGCCTTCAACGTTTCAGCGATACGCTCAGCTCCGCCCGAGGTGGTTGCGGTGCCAATGACCACCGCGCCCTGACGCCCCAATTCGAGTGCAATGGCCTGACCAATACCCCGGCTAGCGCCGGTTACCAGAGCAACTTTACCTTGTAGGTTCATAACTATTTCTCCTTAAGTTCAGGCTGCGATATTCAGGCCAGCGCCGCGCGAGTCGCCGCGAAAGCCTCTGGACTATCCAAATTGTGATTATTCACACCTTTAACACAGCGCTTGTTCAAGCCACTCAGCACCCGACCCGGCCCACACTCGACCAGATCAGTGACACCGCGCTCAGCCAAACAAACCATTGATTCAACCCAACGCACAGGATTGTAAAGCTGCGCCAGCAGGTCACGCTTGAGCGTATCCAAATCGGCCACCACGGCGGCACTGACGTTTTGCACCAAAGCAATCTCTGGCGCCTGCCAAGTGACGTCGCTAATCGCCTGAGCAAAGCGCTCAGCCGCTGGGCGCATCAAATCGCAATGCGACGGCACACTCACCGGCAGCGGCATGGCGCGTTTCGCCCCATGGGCCTTACAGGCCGCAATCGCCCGCTCAACGGCGGCGACGCTGCCGGCAATAACCACTTGCCCCGGCGCATTGAAGTTTACCGCGCTAACAACTTCGCCCTGGGCGGCCTCGGCGCAGGCTGCCACCACCTGCGCATCTTCCAAACCAAGAATCGCCGCCATGGCGCCCTGCCCGGCCGGCACGGCTTGTTGCATCAACTGGCCACGACGCTCGACCAACTTGAGCGCATCGGCAAAGCCCAAGCTACCCGCCGCCACCAGTGCCGAATATTCACCCAAGCTGTGCCCGGCGACAAAAGCCGGGCGCATGCCGCCCTCAGCCAACCAGAAACGCCACAGCGCGATGGAGGACGCAAGAATTGCCGGCTGGGTTTTATCGGTTTGATTAAGCAACTCTTCTGGACCTTGCTGGGTTAACGCCCAGAGGTCATAGCCTAAAGCCTGCGATGCTTCGGCAAAGGTATCGATAATCAGTGGTTGTTGCGCGCCATGCTCGGCAAGCATGCCGAGCGACTGCGAGCCTTGACCGGGGAAAACGAATGCGAGGGTTGCAGACATTTAAACTGCTCTCTTGATCTAACCGTCGAAATAATTGCCTTGCGCCTTCAACCTGCGCCAAGCAGGTTCAGCGACAAACACACCACAACGGGTGCGGCGCCAGAAACTGTTGAATTGGATGCCAAGCCAAACACCCCAGTCACATCCTGCCGCCACCAGCTTACGACTGAGTTACAGCAGCAGATGCTCGAGGCGCCCATGCAGACGCTGCGGCAGATTCTCTTGCACCTCAGTCAAAGCACGGCGAATGGCCGTTTGAAAGGCCTCGGGGGACGCCGAGCCATGGCTCTTGACCACAATCCCCTGCAAACCCAGAAAGCTCGCGCCATTGTGCCGCACCGGACCTAACTCATTTTTTAGCCGGCGCAGCAAAGGTAACGCCAACGCCCCCACCAGCCGTGAGAGTAGGCTCTGGCTAAAAACCGCCTCGATGCGCGCCGCAATCATCGCCGCCAAACCTTCGCTGGACTTGAGCAAAATATTGCCGACAAAACCGTCGCAGACCACCACATCGGCCTCACCACGATACAGACCGTCACCCTCAACAAAGCCGATATAGTTCAAGCCAATGGCCTGCTGCAACAAACTCGCCGCCAGCTTGACCTGCTGATTACCCTTGATCTCTTCGGTGCCGACATTCAACAGCGCCACGCGCGGATTAGTCACACCCGAGGCCTCTGCGGCCACCACCCCCATCAACGCAAATTGGTACAGGTGCTCGGCGCTGCAATCGACATTGGCGCCCAGATCAAGCAAATAACAAGGTTCGCGCGCGGTGGGTATTGCCGTGACCATCGCCGGACGATCAATACCTGGCAAGGTTTTCAGCACATAACGCGACAGCGCCATCAAGGCCCCGGTGTTGCCGGCACTGACACAGGCCTGCGCCCGGCCACTGCGCACCAATTCCAGCGCCACACGCATCGACGAATCAGGCTTACCGCGTAACGCCTGCGCAGGCCGCTCGGCCATGCCAATTATTTCACTGGCATGCTCAATCTGCAGGCGCGAGCGATCGACACCAGGATGGCGGACAATTAATTCTTCAATGACGGGAAATTGGCCGACAAGGACCAGGTGAAGCGAGGGGATAGCGGCCAAACAGGCGAGGCTGGCCTGAACAATACAGTGGGGACCGAAGTCCCCACCCATTGCATCAACTGCGATGATCGGAGCGGACAAGATTTACTCGTCAGCGCCCTTGTCGATCACTTGACGACCACGGTAAACGCCTTCTGGCGATACGTGGTGGCGCAGGTGTACTTCGCCAGTGGTTTTCTCAACCGACAAAGTGCTGGCCGTAAGGGCGTCGTGCGAACGGCGCATGTCACGGGCGGAACGGGATTTTTTGTTCTGCTGAACAGCCATAACTTATTAACTCCTAAACGTTTGGGTCACGCTTTAACTGTGCCAGCACGCTGAACGGGTTGGACCGCGTTACCTCGTCCTCGCTCGACTCAGGCTCATCGAGACCGGCCGGCTGCTGGCAAAAATTAGTGTTATGGGTCGGAACAATAGGCAAGGCGAGCAATAACTCATCCTCAACCAACGCCAACAGATCCAGCGGCTCCTCACCCATTTCCAGGACATCGTAGCCCTTAGGCTGCAACTCAATGGCCGTACCTTCCTTCACCACAGCGTATTCACATTCGCTATGGATCGGCAGAGCGACCAGCTCCAGACAACGCTGACAAACCATCTTGACTTCAACGTCGATCTGGCTGCGAATAACCACAGCTTTTTGCTCGTCCCGACCGAAAGAAAATTTCGCTCGAACAGAACCACTGTTATCCGCAAGCGGATCGCAGAGTCGCAACAAACTCGCTAGCGACACTTCCCCTTCAAGGGTAGCGCCACGATCAGCCAGCTTGCGCGGATCAACATGAGGTGGAATCGGTGCATTCAACATAGGCGCAGCATTCTAGGGATCTACCCATTCAGTGTCAAAGGAAATTGCTCGCTGTGCGCCAGTAGGCCCGCCAGTTAGAATCGTTTTCTTACCCAAAAAGAACACCAAGAAGAAACCCATGACGCCGCTCGTGCTCGCCTCCAGCTCCCCTTATCGCCGCGAATTACTCAGCCGCCTGCAACTGCCCTTTAGCTGGAGCGCGCCTGCCATCGACGAAACCCACCAGCCAAACGAAAGCGCCGAAACACTGGTACGCCGTCTCGCCCAAGAAAAAGCCCAGGCACTGGCCGGCGACTTTACCCAGCATTTAATCATTGGCTCCGATCAGGTCGCGGTACTCAATGGACAAATCATCGGCAAGCCCCACGACTTTGTCCGCGCCAAGGCCCAACTGCAAGCCGCCAGCGGCGCATCGGTAACCTTTCTAACCGGCCTGGCCTTACTCAATAGCACCACCAATACCTGGCAGATCGATTGCGTACCTTTCACCGTGCACTTTCGCCAGCTGAGCGAAACCAGCATCAGCCGCTACCTGGAAGCGGAACAGCCTTTTGACTGCGCCGGCAGCTTCAAAGCCGAAGGCCTTGGGGTCAGCCTGTTTCGCGCCACCGAAGGCACCGACGCCACCAGCCTGATTGGCCTGCCACTGATTCGCCTGGTCGACATGCTGCTCAACGAGGGCGTACAGATACCTTGAAGCCCCTATAAATGAAAAAGCCCGGCAAAACCGGGCTCCATCATTTAACCAGCAAGCCAGCTCAGCGCAATGCTGGCCCTTGAAAGCCAGTCCACAACGCCAATCGCTCAGCCACGCTAGCGCCGATCTTCTTGGCAAAGCGATCAAGCGGCGAGTCCTGCACGGTGTAATCAACCAACTCTTTCGCACCAATCA
>MHZN01000191.1:0-742 GCA_001830395.1 Pseudomonadales bacterium RIFCSPLOWO2_12_59_9
GACCCTATTTTGCTGAAGCAGCTTCTGCTGTCGCTGCATGAGCAGATGTCTTCGAAGGACAAGGAAATAACTGCCAAGGACGGGCAGATCGAGCGCCTGCGTGAACAAAACTCGCTTCTGATCCAGCGCCTGTTCGGCCGTAAATCCGAGCAGAGCAGCGATCCGGACTCACCGCAGCTGGTCATGTTCAACGAAGCGGAAAGCCTGGCCGAAGCGGCGCCTGAAGCACCTGCCGATGAGGTTGAGGAAGAAGCCGTCGCGCCGACCAAGCGCCGCGGCAAGCGCAAGCCGCTACCGGCCGAGTTGCCACGCGTCGAGGTCGTCCACGAACTGCCCGAACACGAACTGACCTGCGAATGCGGTTGCCGCAAGCAGGCTATTGGCGAAGAGACCAGCGAGCAGCTGGAAATCATCCCGATGCAGGTTCAGGTAATCCGTCACATTCGCAAGACCTACGCCTGCAAGGCCTGCGAAAGCGCCCCGGTTACCGCCGACAAGCCGGCGCAACTGATCGAGAAGAGCCTGGCCAGCCCGAGCGTGCTGGCGATGCTGTTGGCCACCAAGTACGCCGACGGCATCCCGCTGTATCGCTTCGAAAAGATGCTCAGCCGCCATGGCATCGACATCCCCCGGCAAACCCTGGGGCGTTGGGTGATCCAGTGCGGCGAACAGCTGCAACCACTGCTCAACCTGATGCGCGACCGACTGCTGGATAGTCCGGTGATCCACTGCGATGAAACCC
>MHZN01000191.1:949-15050 GCA_001830395.1 Pseudomonadales bacterium RIFCSPLOWO2_12_59_9
GCCTGTATCAGGACACCCTCAGCACCTTTCCCCGACGCATTCAGGTGCAAGGCGACATGCGCCACCTGCAGCAAGCCAGCAACGCCTCGAAAATCCGCGCGATTCTGCTGGCCGGTATTCGCGCCGCCCGACTCTGGCGGCAACTGGGCGGTAGTCGCTGGCAGCTGGTGTTTGGCCGGCGCAAGCTACTCAACGAGCTTTACCCGCTGCTACGTGCCTGAAGCATGCCGCCCGTGATGCTGAGCCGTTCGGTAAAACCCCTGCAAGGCGCGGCGTTACTGGCGCTGTCGGCCTTGTTATTTTCGCTGATGGGGGTCGGCATTCGCGAGGTATCGCTCAGCGTCAACAATGAGTCGGTGGTGTTCTTTCGCAACCTGGTCGGGGTGGTGTTTTTTCTGCCCCTGATCCTGCTCAGGGGGTTTGCCCCATTGCGAACCCAGCGTTTGCCGGCCCATCTGTGGCGTACCGGCTACGGCCTGGCGGCGATGTATTGTTTCTTCTATGCCATTGCCCATCTGCCGCTGGCCGACGCCATGCTCTTCACCTATTCGGCGCCGGTCTTCACCCCGCTGATCGCCCGCTGGCTACTCAAAGAGCCACTGACCAAGCGCATGTTAGCGGCCACCGCCATAGGCCTGGTCGGCGTCTTGCTGGTAGCCAAACCGTCCTCGGCGCTGCTCGGCAGTCAAGCCTTGATCGGCATCGCCGCCAGCCTGCTGGCCGCCTTCGCCTTTGTCTCGATTCGGCAGATGAGTGACACCGAGCCTGCGTTTCGCATCGTGTTTTATTTCTCCTTGTTCAGCGCCCTGATCTCGGTGATCCCTCTGAGCTGGAGCTGGCAGCCGCTGAGCAGCCACGACCTTTGGCTACTGCTGATAGTCGGCTTGCTGGCGACCGCCAGTCAGATTGTCATGTCCAAAGCCTATGGCCTGGCACCCCCGGGACTCATCGGGCCGGTGGCTTATTTGGCCATAGTCTTCGCCGGCGCCATTGCCTGGCTGCGCTGGGGCGAAACCCCGGACCTCGGCTCGCTGATCGGCGCCGGGCTGATTTTCTCCGCCAGCCTGTTGTCGATTCAACTCCGTCGCACCTGAGGCAATTCGACAGGTCTGTCTGGCGAGTTTTTTAATGTATGATATGCGCCCTTTTCGTTGCCTAACTGCCGGAGAACACCCCATGCAGCTTTCCTCGCTCACTGCGGTTTCCCCCGTTGATGGCCGTTACGCCAGCAAAACCAGCGCCCTGCGGCCGATTTTCAGCGAATACGGCTTGATCCGCTTTCGCGTCATGGTAGAAGTGCGCTGGCTGCAACGCCTGGCTGCACATAACGGCATCGCCGAAGTGGCGCCCTTCTCGCCCGCAGCCAATGCGCTGCTCAATACTCTGGCGGAAAACTTCGAGCTGGCCCACGCCGAGCGCGTCAAAGAGATCGAGCGCACCACCAACCACGACGTTAAAGCCGTTGAATACCTGCTCAAGGAGCAGGCGGCCAAGCTGCCGGAACTGGCCAATGTCAGCGAATTTATCCACTTCGCCTGCACCAGTGAGGACATCAACAACCTGTCCCACGCCCTGATGCTGCGCGAAGGCCGTGATAACGTGCTGCTGCCGCAAATGCGCCAAGTAGCCGAAGCCATACGCCAGCTGGCGGTAAATTTTGCCGACATTTCCATGCTGGCCCGCACCCATGGCCAGCCAGCCTCGCCGACCACCCTGGGCAAAGAATTTGCCAACGTGGTGTATCGCCTCGAACGGCAAATCCAGCAGGTCGCGGCAGTGCCGCTGCTGGGCAAGATCAATGGCGCGGTTGGCAACTACAACGCCCACCTGTCGGCCTACCCGGACATCGACTGGGAAGCCAACGCCCGTGAATTCATCGAGAATGAACTGGGCCTCGAGTTCAATCCCTACACCACGCAGATCGAGCCGCACGACTACATTGCCGAGCTGTTCGATGCGATCGCCCGCTTCAACACCATCCTGATCGACTTCGACCGCGACGTCTGGGGCTACATCTCCCTGGGCTACTTCAAGCAGAAGACCATCGCCGGCGAAATTGGCTCCTCGACCATGCCGCACAAGGTCAACCCGATCGATTTCGAAAACTCCGAAGGCAACCTCGGTATCGCCAACGCCCTGCTCCAGCATCTGGCCAGCAAGTTGCCGATCTCGCGCTGGCAGCGTGACCTGACCGACTCCACCGTATTGCGCAACCTGGGCGTGGGCTTTGCTCACAGCCTGATGGCTTACGAGGCAACGCTGAAAGGCATCAGCAAACTGGAACTCAATCAGCAGCGCATCGCCGCCGATCTCGACGCCTGCTGGGAAGTGCTGGCCGAGCCGATCCAGACCGTAATGCGCCGCTACGCGATCGAAAACCCTTACGAAAAACTCAAGGAACTGACGCGCGGCAAGGGCATCACCCCAGAAGCGCTGATGACCTTTATCGATGGTCTGGAGATGCCCGCAGCCGCCAAGGAAGAGCTGAAGAAGCTCACTCCCGCCAGCTACATCGGCAACGCCGTAGCCCAGGCCAAGCGCATCTAACTGACAACAACTTTTTATGCGCCCGGCCATGCCGGGCGTTTTTTATTCTTTCAAGGTCCTAGCGATGAATCCCGACACTCCCATGCAACTTCTGGGCGGCCTCACGGCACGCGAATTCCTCCGTGATTACTGGCAGAAAAAACCCTTACTGATCCGTCAGGCGCTGCCCAATTTTGAAAGCCCGATTTCAGCCGACGAGCTGGCCGGTCTGGCCCTGGAAGAGGAAATCGAGTCGCGCCTGGTGATTGAGCACGGCCAACAGCCCTGGGAATTGCGCCGCGGCCCATTCGCCGAGGACGAGTTCAACAAGCTTCCCGAGCGTGACTGGACCTTGCTGGTACAGGCCGTCGATCAGTTCATCCCGGAAGTCGCCGAACTACTGGAAAACTTTCGCTTCCTGCCCAGCTGGCGGATCGACGATGTGATGATCAGCTTTGCCGCACCAGGCGGTGGCGTAGGTCCGCACTACGACAACTATGATGTGTTCCTGCTCCAGGCCCACGGCCAACGGCGCTGGAAAATCGGCCAAATGTGCGACGCCGACAGCCCCATACTGGAGCATGCAGACCTGCGCATCCTGGCCGAATTCTCCCAAACTGATGAATGGGTTCTCGAACCCGGCGACATGCTCTATTTACCCCCACGACTGGCTCACTACGGTATTGCCGAGGATGACTGCATGACTTACTCGGTAGGCTTTCGCGCCCCCAGCGCGGCTGAAGTACTGACCCACTTCACCGATTTTCTTAGCCAATTTCTGACCAATGAAGAGCGCTACAGCGACGCGGGCATCGCCCCTTGCAGCGATCCGCATCAGATTCAACGCGACTCGCTCGATCGTCTGAAAAGCCTGCTCAACGAGCACATGAACGATGAGCGCCTGCTGCTGACCTGGTTTGGCCAGTTTATGACCGAGCCGCGCTACCCCGAACTCATCGCAGGCCCCGAACTGGCCGAGGAAGACCTGCTCGCCAGCCTGCAAGATGGCGCCGTACTGGTGCGCAACGCCAGCTCACGCCTGGCCTGGTCAGAGGTAGACGACGACCTGCTGCTGTTTGCCAGCGGTCAGAGCCGCCTTCTGCCCGGCCATCTGCGCGAGCTGCTGAAACTGATCTGCGCTGCCGAGTCCTTGCACGCAGGCAACCTCGAGCAATGGCTTGCCGACGACGAGGGGCGTAATCTGCTCTTACAGTTGGTGATACAAGGCAGCCTGGAGTTTGCTGATGAATGAGGTTCACGTCCGTCTCGCGGACTGGAAAAAAGACCAGGCCGCGCTGCGCCGCATACGTGAGGCCGTATTTATTGCCGAACAAGCCGTGCCGGCGGAGCTGGAGTGGGATGCCGACGACGCCAGCGCGGTACATTTTTTGGCGCTTGAAGGCGAATACCCAATGGGCACCGCCCGCCTGTTACCCGACGGCCACATCGGCCGAGTGGCCGTATTAAAAGACTGGCGCGGGTTAAAAGTCGGCGACAAGCTGCTGCGCGCAGTGATCGAGGAGGCCGAAAAACGCGGCCTCAAACAGCAAATGCTCAGCGCCCAGGTGCATGCCAGCTCGTTCTACGAGCGCTTTGGCTTTAGCGTGGTCAGCGACGAATTTCTCGACGCCGGCATCCCCCACGTAGACATGGTGCGCCACAGCGATTGAGGCCGAAATGAACGACGAAGACGTCCCCACACTCGACAGCAACTCAAGGGAAGAACCAGTCGTTCAACGCAGCGCTGAGGACTTGCCCGCCATAGAGTTTGAGTCGCCGGGACGTTTTAGCCTGCACAATCCGCCGTCACCAACTGCCGATGCCGCGCCCCTTGAGCCTGCGCCCTTCACCCTCGGGCAAAACCGTCAGGCACAGCACTTCAGCACTCAGCAAGACGCACGCGCCCACGCACTGGCCTTGCTGCAACAGGCGCAACGCAGCCTGTGCCTGTACAGCGCCGACCTTGAGCCCTGGCTTTATCACCACAGCAGCATGCAGGCGGCTTGCACCAATTTCTTACTGGCCAACCCGCGCAATCAACTGCGCATCTTGCTGCGCGATACGACCCTCGCCGTGAACCACGGTCATCGCCTGCTAAGCCTGGCGCGCCGCCTGCCAAGCAATTGCCTGATTCGCAAACTGCACCCGGACTACCCCAGCGAAGCGCTGAATTTTTTACTGGTCGATGACTGCGCCTTACTGCTGCGCCCAGAACCCAGTCAATATGCCGGCTACGCTTGCTATCAAGATCCCGCCAATGTGCGCCTGCGCCGAGCACAGTTCGAGCAAGCCTGGAGCACCAGCATTAGCGATGTCGACCTGAGGAGTTTTCTGCTATGAAGCTGCGCGCCCTGCTTACCGGCCTGCTATTGCTTGCAAGTTTTGCCGCGCAAGCCGCCACCGAGGTGATAGCCCTGAGTTATCGCACTGCCGACGACGTGCTGGCCGTCGCGCAATCGGTGCTGGGCAGCGACGGCCGGGTAACGGCCTACGGCAATCAACTGATAGTCAACGCACCACCGGCAAAAATCGTTGAGCTGCGCACCCTGATCAGTCAGCTCGACACTCAGCCCAAGCGCCTGCTTATCAGCGTCGACACCAACGACTCCAGCCAACAAGATGATCGCGGCTACTCGGTTAATGGCTCGGCCAGCGCTGGCGACGTTGAGGTGCAGGCCGGTCGCGGCGAGATCCAGGGTCGCGATCAGGTGCGCATCATCCGCCGCAGCACCGACAGCCGCAGTGGCGGCGTGCAGCAAGTGCAAACCACCGAGGGTTATCCGGCGCTCATTCAAGTCGGTCAAAGCGTGCCGCTCACCAGCACCAGTATCGGCCCCTACGGGCAAGTGTATAACCAGACCCAATACCGCAACGTCACCCAGGGCTTTTATGTCACCGCCAGCCTGACCGGCGACATTGTGCATGTCAGCATCAGCAGCAATAACGACAAGCTCAGCCAGTCGCAATCCGGCGCTATCGACATTCAAAGCACCGACACCCGCGTCAGCGGGCGGCTGGGCGAGTGGATTAGCATTGGCGGCGTTAACCAGCAAAGCCAAGGCGATCAACGCGGCTTCCTGCAAAAACACAGCACCCAAGGCAGCCAAGACATGAGCATGCGCTTAAAAGTCGAAGCCCTGGATTAGCCGCAACCGGCTGACTGGCGAGTCACGCAAGCCGATTATGTAGTGCCGAAAAATGGCACTACAAAAAATTTGACGAAGGCATTTTCGAAGTGCATCATTGCCCCGCTCCCGCTAACTTGGGGTCCTGTTAAGGGCCTCTGGAACGTCGCCGAAACACCCTTCGGAATGTTCTATGTCTTAACCGCCCACAAGGCAGTTCGATGAGGTTGCGACTGGAACGAAGTTGTCCTGAGGGACGGGGAAGCGTTTAACGATACAGTCTGGCAATCAGCTCCTAGCCACTGCCCAACAACACCTTGTGTTGCTTCAGCAGGAGGCCCGACAGCTAAGTGCAAGGCTATTCGGCTCGTCACCCCCTCCTCCCAGCAGCAATCTTGTTCCGGCCTATATCTCGACGTACTGTGGTGAGCTTTACTCGCAACGACCTTTTATTCGGTTTTTGCCTGGGAAAGTCGGCGCTCAACCAAACACATACTTTGAAGGATTGACCATGTCAGCTTATCAAAACGATATCAAAGCCGTTGCCGCCCTGAAAGAACAAGCAGGCAGCAGCTGGAACGCTATCAGCCCTGAATACGCCGCTCGCATGCGCGCCCAGAACCGCTTCAAAACCGGTCTGGAAATCGCTCAGTACACTGCCGATATCATGCGCAAAGACATGGCCGAGTACGATGCCGACTCCTCCGTCTACACCCAATCTCTGGGCTGCTGGCATGGTTTCATCGGTCAGCAGAAGATGATTTCGATCAAGAAGCATCTGAAGACTACCGACAAGCGCTACCTCTACCTGTCGGGCTGGATGGTTGCTGCTCTGCGTTCGGATTTCGGTCCGCTGCCGGATCAGTCCATGCACGAGAAAACCTCGGTTTCCAGCCTGATCGAAGAGCTGTACACCTTCCTGCGCCAGGCTGATGCCCGCGACCTAGACCTGCTGTTCACCGCTCTGGACGCTGCCCGCGCTGCTGGCGACAAAGTAAAAGCAGACGAAATTCAGGCTCAAATTGACGGCTACGAAACTCACGTAGTGCCAATCATCGCCGACATCGACGCTGGTTTCGGTAACCCAGAAGCCACCTACTTGCTGGCCAAGAAGATGATCGAAGCGGGTGCTTGCTGCATCCAGATCGAGAACCAGGTTTCTGACGAGAAGCAGTGCGGCCACCAAGACGGCAAAGTCACCGTGCCACACGTTGACTTCCTGGCCAAGATCAATGCTGTTCGCTACGCATTCCTGGAACTGGGCATCGACAACGGTGTGATCGTTGCGCGTACCGATTCCTTGGGTGCTGGCCTGACCAAGCAGATCGCTGTTACCAACGAGCCTGGCGACTTGGGCGACCAGTACAACTCCTTCCTGGATTGCGACGAAGTTTCTGCTGCCGACCTGAACAACGGCGACGTGGTACTCAACCGCGGTGGCAAGCTGCTGCGTCCTAAGCGTCTGCCGTCCAACCTGTTCCAGTTCCGCGCTGGCACCGGTGAAGCGCGCTGCATCCTGGATAGCATCACCTCGCTGCAACACGGCGCTGACCTGCTGTGGATCGAAACCGAGAAGCCACACGTCGGCCAGATCGCTGCCATGGTTAACGAAATCCGCAAGGTTATCCCGAACGCCAAGCTGGTTTACAACAACAGCCCATCGTTCAACTGGACCTTGAACTTCCGTCAGCAAATGTTCGACATCATGGCTGGCGAAGGCAAAGACGTTTCTGCCTACGACCGCGCTAAGTTGATGAGCGTTGATTACGATGAAACCGACTTGGCCGCCCGTGCCGACGAGATGATCCGTACCTTCCAGCGCGACGCTTCTGCTCAGGCTGGTATCTTCCACCACCTGATCACCCTGCCGACTTACCACACCGCCGCGCTGTCTACCGACAACTTGGCCAAAGGTTACTTCGCAGACCAAGGCATGTTGGCCTATGTGAAAGGCGTTCAGCGTCAGGAGATCCGTCAAGGTATCGCCTGCGTCAAGCACCAGAACATGTCCGGCTCCGACATCGGCGACGCGCACAAAGAGTACTTCGCTGGCGAAGCAGCTCTGAAGGCCGGCGGCAAAGACAACACCATGAACCAGTTCAGCTAATAGCCACTGGCTCGCCTAACCCTAGCTAACGCTTAGGCCAGGCAGGTTGTCCCAACAAACCCCAGTAGAGATACTGGGGTTTGTTTTTTTATGCGCGAATCACCGCCAGCCCAAGCAGATTTCACCCCGAAAGCCCACCTACCCTGCATCCCCCTCCTCCAGCCACCTACTACCTCGTACATATTCTCGACAGAAACAGTCAACTGCTGGCTATTCGATTAAGGGCGGATATGCTTAGCGAAAACCGCGAGTGCCGCATACGCTGTGGGGGCCGCGGCATACACATACGACTAAAAGCCTACAAACTACCTACTTAGAAAAATTTACTTACAGGCAGTTGCACGAGTAGAATTGCGAAAATTTTTGACGACCTGTTTTCGTTACGCTACAGACAGTTACAGCATTTTTGCAATGTCGCAGGCAACAACGAGCAGAGTCGCGAGGACAGCAAGATGAACGAAGCCACACGTTTATTGGCCCACAACTGGGCATTCGCATTATTTTTATTGGGCGTGTTTGGCCTGATCGCTTTTATGCTCGGCGTCTCCAGCCTGCTCGGCAGCAAGGCGTTTGGGCGCAGCAAAAACGAGCCCTTCGAATCGGGCATGTTGCCCACTGGCACCGCACGCCTGCGCATGTCAGCAAAATTCTATCTGGTCGCGATGCTCTTCGTGATCTTCGACGTTGAAGCCCTGTTTCTCTTCGCCTGGTCGGTATCCGTTCGCGAAAGCGGGTGGGCCGGCTTTATAGAAGCTACTCTTTTTATAGCAATTCTGTTGGCTGGCCTTGTCTACCTATGGCGTATCGGTGCTCTTGACTGGGCTCCCGAGAGTCGCCGCAAGCGGCAAGCAAAGCTAAAACAATGAGGCTTTGGCGATGCAATATAAACTCACCAAGATCGACCCGGATGCGCCTAATGAGCAGTATCCGATCGGCGATCGGGAGATGGTTCCCGATCCGCTAGAAGGCCAGGTCCACCGCAATATCTACATGGGCAAACTGCAAGACGTGCTGAATACAACGGTTAACTGGGGGCGTAAGAACTCCCTGTGGCCGTATAACTTCGGCCTGTCGTGCTGCTATGTGGAAATGACCACCGCCTTCACCGCCCCCCATGACATCGCCCGTTTTGGTGCCGAAGTGATTCGTGCATCACCACGTCAAGCCGATTTCATGGTGGTTGCCGGCACCTGCTTTATCAAGATGGCGCCGATCATTCAGCGCCTCTATGAGCAAATGCTCGAGCCTAAATGGGTCATATCCATGGGTGCCTGCGCCAACTCTGGCGGTATGTACGACATCTACTCGGTCGTGCAGGGGGTCGATAAATTCCTCCCTGTGGACGTCTATGTACCCGGTTGCCCGCCACGTCCCGAGGCTTTCCTGCAGGCATTGATGCTGCTGCAAGACTCGATTGGCCAAGAGCGCCGCCCACTGTCTTGGGTGGTCGGTGAGCAAGGCGTTTACCGCGCGGACATGCCATCGCAAAAAGAGCAGCGCCGCGAGCAGCGTATTGCTGTCACTAACCTACGCAGCCCCGACGAAGTCTGATTACGGTCTTTAGCTAACAAAGCCCCCTCTCATTCTTTACGTTGATAGATAGCGACCGAGACTATGACTGCAGACACAGCTCTGTACATCCCGCCTTATAAGGCTGACGACCAAAATGTGGTTGTCGAACTGAACTCGCGCTTTGGCGCCGAGAGTTTTACGTTGCAGTCGACCCACACCGGCATGCCGGTAGTGTGGGTGGCGCGTGCACGATTGATTGAGGTGCTGACTTTTCTTCGTCAGCTGCCCAAGCCCTACGTCATGCTCTATGACCTGCACGGTGTCGACGAGCGCCTGCGCACCCAGCGCCGTGGCCTGCCGAACGCCGACTTCAGCGTGTTTTACCACCTGCTGTCGATCGAACGTAACAGCGATGTGATGATCAAGGTGGCCTTGTCCGAGAGCGACCTGAGCCTGCCGACCTGCACCTCGATTTGGCCGAATGCCAACTGGTACGAGCGTGAAGTCTGGGACATGTACGGCATCGACTTCCCCGGTCACCCGCACCTGACCCGCATCATGATGCCGCCGACCTGGGAAGGTCACCCGCTGCGCAAAGACTATCCGGCGCGCGCCACCGAATTTGATCCCTATAGCCTGACCCTGGCCAAGCAGAACCTGGAAGAGGAAGCCGCGCGCTTCAATCCAGAGGACTGGGGCATGAAACGCAAGGGCGAGAACGAAGACTACATGTTCCTCAACCTCGGCCCGAACCACCCTTCTGCTCACGGTGCGTTCCGCATCATCTTGCAGCTGGATGGCGAAGAGATCGTCGATTGCGTGCCCGAAGTCGGTTACCACCACCGCGGCGCCGAGAAGATGGCCGAGCGCCAGTCCTGGCACAGCTTTATTCCCTACACCGACCGTATCGATTACCTCGGTGGGGTGATGAATAACCTGCCCTATGTGCTGGCGGTGGAAAAACTTGCTGGCATCAAGGTGCCGGAAAAAGTCGACGTCATTCGCATCATGATGGCCGAGTTCTTCCGCATCACCAGCCACCTGTTGTTTCTCGGCACCTACATCCAAGACGTTGGCGCCATGACCCCGGTGTTCTTCACTTTCACCGACCGCCAGCGGGCGTTCAAGGTGATCGAAGCCATTACCGGTTTCCGCCTGCACCCGGCTTGGTACCGCATTGGTGGCGTCGCTCACGACCTGCCGCGCGGCTGGGAAAAACTGGTGCAAGAATTTGTCGATTGGCTGCCAAAGCGCCTTGACGAGTACACCAAAGCGGCGCTGCAAAACAGCATCCTGATCGGTCGCACCAAGGGCGTAGCCCAGTACAACACCAAGGAAGCGCTGGAATGGGGCGTTACCGGCGCCGGCCTGCGCTCCACCGGGCTGGACTTTGACCTACGTAAAGCGCGGCCCTATTCCGGTTACGAGAACTTCGAGTTTGAAATACCGCTGGCCGTCAATGGCGATGCCTATGACCGCTGCATAGTGCGCGTGGAAGAAATGCGCCAGAGCGTCAAGATCATCGAGCAATGCCTGAAAAACATGCCGGCCGGTGCTTATAAAGCCGATCATCCGCTGACCACGCCGCCGCCGAAAGAACGCACCCTGCAGCACATCGAAACCCTGATTACCCACTTCTTGCAGGTTTCCTGGGGACCGGTAATGCCGGCCAACGAATCCTTCCAGATGATTGAGGCAACCAAGGGCATCAACAGTTATTACCTGACGAGCGACGGCGGCACCATGAGTTACCGCACCCGCATCCGCACCCCAAGTTTCCCGCACCTGCAGCAGATCCCTTCGGTGATCCGCGGCAGCATGGTGGCTGACCTGATCGCGTATCTGGGCAGTATCGATTTCGTTATGGCCGATGTGGACCGCTAATTATGAGCCAAAACAGCCTGATCCAATCCGACCGTTTCGTTCTCACTGACAGTGAGCGCTCAGCCATCGAGCATGAACTGCATCACTATGAGGACTCGCGCGCGGCCTCCATTGGTGCACTAAAAATCGTGCAAGAAGCCCGTGGCTGGGTGCCCGACGGCGCCATTGCCGCTATCGGCGAGCTGATCGGCATTCCGGCCAGCGATGTCGAAGGTGTCGCTACTTTTTACAGCCAGATCTTCCGTCAACCGGTTGGCCGCCACATCATTCGCGTCTGCGACAGCATGGTCTGCTACATCGGCGGCCATGAATCGGTGGTCAGCAGCATCCAACAACAGCTCGGCATTGGCCTGGGTGAAACCAGCAGTGACGGCCGTTTCACCCTGCTACCGGTGTGCTGCCTGGGCAACTGCGACAAGGCCCCAGCGCTGATGATTGATGACCACACCTTCGGCGATGTGCAGCCAGACGGCGTGGCCAAACTGTTGGAGAACTACCCATGAGTCATGGCGCCATCAGTAGCAGCACCCAGCGCCTCAGCTCATTTGGCCCAGCCAACAGCATTGAGCGCAGCCCAGAGACTCATCCACTGACCTGGCGCCTGCGTGAAGATGGCGCTGCGGTTTGGCTCGCCGAATACCAAGCGAAAGACGGTTACAGCGCTGCACGCAAAGCCTTTAGCCAGATGTCCCAAGACGAAATTGTCCAGACGGTTAAAGACTCAGGCCTCAAGGGTCGTGGCGGTGCGGGCTTTCCCACGGGTGTTAAGTGGGGCCTGATGCCCAAGGATGAGTCGCAGAACATCCGCTATCTGTTGTGCAACGCCGACGAGATGGAACCCAACACCTGGAAAGACCGGATGTTGATGGAGCAGCTGCCGCACTTGCTGATCGAAGGCATGCTGATCAGCGCGCGCGCACTCAAGGCTTACCGTGGCTATATCTTCCTGCGCGGCGAGTACGTCGATGCGGCGACCAATCTCAATCGTGCCATCGAGGAAGCCAAACAAGCCGGCCTGCTCGGCAAAAACATCCTCGGCAGCGGTTTTGATTTTGAGCTGTTCGTGCACACCGGCGCCGGTCGTTATATCTGCGGTGAAGAAACCGCGCTGATCAACTCTCTCGAAGGCCGCCGCGCCAACCCGCGTTCCAAGCCACCCTTCCCGGCCGCCGTTGGCGTGTGGGGCAAGCCGACCTGCGTCAACAACGTCGAGACCCTGTGCAACGTGCCGGCCATCGTCGGTAGCGGTGTCGATTGGTACAAGTCCTTGGCGCGGCCCGGCAGTGAAGACATGGGCACCAAGCTGATGGGCTTCTCCGGCAAGGTGAAGAACCCAGGTTTATGGGAACTCCCATTCGGTGTGCCAGCTCGCGAGCTGTTTGAAGACTACGCCGGCGGCATGCGCGATGGCTTCAAGCTCAAGTGCTGGCAACCCGGCGGCGCCGGCACTGGTTTCCTGCTGCCCGAGCATTTAGATGCGTCCATGTACGCCGCTGGCATCGCCAAGGTCGGTACGCGGATGGGCACGGGCTTGGCCATGGCCATCGACGAAAGCGTCAACATGGTCGGCTTGCTGCGCAATATGGAAGAGTTTTTTGCCCGCGAATCTTGTGGTTTTTGCACCCCTTGCCGCGATGGTTTGCCTTGGAGCGTGAAAATATTGCGCTCCCTCGAACAGGGCCAAGGGCAAAGTGGCGACATCGAAACCCTTGAGCAGCTGTGCAATCACCTCGGTCCCGGCAAGACCTTTTGCGCCCATGCGCCTGGTGCTATCGAACCATTGGGCAGTGCGATCAAGTATTTCCGCCATGAGTTCGAAGCCGGCATTGCCCGTCCGAGCCTGACACTAAAGTCGGCATTACCCGCCGACGCATAAGAGATTACAGATTGGCGGCCCCATAGAGGCCCCGACTGATTACCGTGATTCCATTAGCCAAGTCCGCCTTCGGGCGGTTAAACGAAGATACCTGAACCATGGCCACTATCCACGTAGACGGCAAAGCGTTCGAAGTTGACGGTGCAGACAACCTGTTACAGGCCTGTCTGTCACTCGGCCTCGACATCCCCTATTTCTGCTGGCACCCAGCTTTGGGCAGCGTTGGCGCTTGTCGCCAGTGCGCGGTCAAACAGTACACCGACGAAAACGACAAACGTGGTCGTCTGGTGATGTCCTGCATGACCCCGGCCACCGATAAAAGCTGGATTTCCATCGACGACGAAGAGGCCAAGCAGTTTCGCGCCAGCGTCGTCGAATGGCTGATGACCAACCACCCACACGATTGCCCGGTGTGTGAGGAAGGCGGTCACTGCCACTTGCAAGACATGACGGTAATGACCGGCCACAACCAGCGGCGTTACCGCTTCAGCAAACGCACCCACCAGAACCAAGAACTCGGGCCATTTATCGCCCACGAGATGAACCGCTGCATCGCCTGCTACCGCTGCGTGCGTTACTACAAAGACTACGCCGGCGGCACCGATCTGGGCGTGTTCGGCGCTCACGACAACGTCTATTTTGGCCGAGTCGAAGATGGCGTCTTGGAAAGCGAGTTTTCCGGCAACCTCACCGAAGTTTGCCCGACCGGTGTGTTTACCGACAAAACCCACTCCGAGCGCTACACCCGTAAATGGGACATGCAATTCTCGCCGAGCATCTGCCATGGCTGCGCCTCCGGCTGCAATATCAGCCCGGGCGAGCGTTACGGTGAAATCCGCCGCATCGAGAACCGCTTCAATGGCTCGGTGAACCAGTATTTTCTCTGTGACCGTGGTCGCTTCGGCTATGGCTACGTCAATCGCACCGACCGTCCGCGCCAACCACGCATCGCCAATGGCAACAGCCTGAGCCTCGATGTGGCGCTGGATAACGCCGCAGCCTTGCTCAAAGACCGCCGCGTAATCGGCATCGGCTCGCCGCGGGCCAGCCTGGAAAGCAACTTTGCCCTGC
>MHZN01000192.1 GCA_001830395.1 Pseudomonadales bacterium RIFCSPLOWO2_12_59_9
GACATTGATGTGGCCGTAGCGGCTGGCTTCTTCGATGCTTTTCTTCGACCAGATGCCGGTGTCGATATAGTCGGCGACGCCGTCTTCCGGCAGCAGGTTGAGCGGAATCTCGGCGAACTGCTGGCTGGCACCGCCCTGCAGGAACAGCACCTTGTAGTCATTGGGAATGACCAGCAGATCGCGCAGATCCTGCTCGGCCTTCTCGGCAATGGCGGTGTATTCGTCGCTGCGGTGGCTCATCTCCATCACCGACAGGCCTTTACCCTGCCAATCGAGGAGCTCCGCCTGGGCGCGTTGCAGAACAGCTTCAGGAAGCGCGGCCGGGCCGGCGCAGAAGTTAAAGGCTCGCTTGCTCACATCCACTCTCGCTCAAATGTTGGACGACTGACCACTGCCGGTCAGCCGTCGAATCCAACGCTGCAATGAGCGAGGTTCAGCCTCGCTCACACAGATCACTCTTCGCTGGCTGGACTCTCGTCAGCGGCAGCATCCGAAGCTTCGACAGCATCGTCACCCAGCACTTCGTCACCTTCAAGCAGTTCGTCGCCTTCAATCAGTTCGTCGCCCTCCTCTTCGGATGGCTCCTGCACACGCTCGAGACCGACCAGTTTCTCATCCTTGGCCAACTTGATCAGGGTCACGCCCTGGGTGTTGCGGCCGAGACTGGAGACTTCGCCAACGCGGGTACGCACCAGGGTGCCCTGGTCGGAAATCAGCATGATTTCCTCGCCGTCGAGCACCTGCACAGCGCCAACCAGCTTGCCGTTACGCTCGTTGCTGACCATGGCGATCACGCCCTGGCCGCCACGCTTGTACTCGGGAAACTCATCGATTGCAGTGCGCTTGCCGAAGCCACGCTCGGAGGCAGTCAGAATCTCACTGCCCTCTTCCGGAATCAGCATGGAAATCAGCTTCTGCCCTTCCGGCAGACGCATGCCGCGCACACCGCGGGCGGTACGGCCCATGGCACGCACGTCGGTTTCCTTGAAGCGGGTGACCTTGCCGCCGTCGGAGAACAACATGACTTCACGGCTGCCATCGGTGATGGCAGCGGAAATCAGGGTGTCGCCTTCGTCGAGGCCCAGGGCGATCAAGCCGACACTGCGCGGGCGGCTGAACTGGGTCAGCGGGGTTTTTTTCACGGTACCGTTGGCGGTGGCCATGAAAATGAACGGCCCCTTGGCTTCCGCTGCACCTTCGACGTCATCGAGCGCGCCTTCGCTATCGTCTGCATCGTCCTGCTTGCCTTTGGCGGCAATTTCAACCGGCAACATGGTGGTGATGTATTCACCCTCACTCAACGGCAACAGGTTGACCAGCGGACGACCACGGGCCGCGCGCGAAGCTTCCGGAATTTCATAGGTTTTCAGCCAGTACACCTTGCCCTTGCTGGAGAACAGCAACAGCGTGGTGTGGCTGTTGGCGACCAGCAGGTGAGCGATGTAGTCCTCATCCTTGATGCCGGTGGCCGACTTGCCTTTACCGCCGCGACGCTGGGCCTGATAAGCACTCAACGGCTGCGATTTGGCGTAACCGGTGTGGGAGATGGTCACCACCCGCTCTTCTTCGGTGATCAAGTCACCCAGGGTCAGATCCAGGCGGGCATCGAGAATCTCGGTGCGCCGGGCATCGCCGAACTCGGCCTTGACCGCTTCCAGCTCTTCGCGAATCACTTCCATCAGGCGCACGGCGCTGGTGAGGATGCGGATCAGCTCGCCGATCTGGGTGAGAATCTCCTGGTATTCGGCCAGCAGCTTCTCGTGTTCCAGACCGGTCAGGCGGTGCAGGCGCAATTCCAGGATGGCCTGGGCCTGTTCCGGCGACAGGTAATACTTGCCGTCGCGCAGCCCGTACTGCGGTTCGAGGGTTTCCGGACGGCAGGAATCGGCGCCGGCACGCTCAACCATGGCTTCCACCGCAGTCGACTCCCAGGCGGTGGAAATCAGCGCTTCCTTGGCTTCGGCCGGGGTCGGCGAAGCCTTGATCAGGGCGATCACCGGATCGATGTTGGACAGCGCAACCGCCTGACCCTCGAGGATGTGCCCACGTTCACGCGCCTTGCGCAGTTCGAACACGGTGCGCCGGGTGACCACTTCACGCCGATGGAGGACGAAGGCTTCGAGCATGTCCTTGAGATTGAGGACTTTCGGCTGGCCGTCGATCAGTGCCACGACGTTGATGCCGAACACGCTCTGCATCTGGGTCTGGGCGTAGAGGTTGTTGAGCACCACTTCCGGCACTTCGCCGCGGCGCAACTCGATGACGATGCGCATGCCGTCCTTGTCGGACTCGTCACGCAGCTCGGTGATGCCTTCGAGCTTCTTCTCTTTAACCAGCTCGGCGATCTTCTCGATCAGGCGCGCCTTGTTCAGCTGGTACGGCAGCTCGGTAATTACTATCTGCTGACGGCCGCCGACCTTATCGATGTCTTCGATGGTGGCGCGGGCACGGATCTGAATCCGCCCACGACCGGTGCGATAGGCTTCGATGATGCCGGCGCGACCGTTGATGATCGCCGCAGTCGGAAAATCCGGGCCCGGAATGTACTGCATCAACTCATCGATGGTCAGTTCCGGGTTTTCGATCAGCGCCAGACAGCCGTCGATCACCTCCCCAAGGTTGTGCGGCGGAATATTGGTCGCCATGCCCACGGCAATACCGGAAGAGCCATTGACCAGCAGGTTGGGGATCTTGGTCGGCATAACCGCCGGAATCTGTTCGGTGCCGTCGTAGTTGGGCACCCAATCGACAGTTTCTTTGTCCAGATCGGCCAGCAGCTCATGGGCCAGTTTGGTCATCCGCACTTCGGTGTAACGCATGGCCGCGGCGTTATCGCCGTCGACCGAACCGAAGTTGCCCTGACCGTCTACCAGCAGGTAGCGCAGCGAGAACGGCTGCGCCATCCGAACTATGGTGTCGTACACCGCGGTATCACCGTGAGGGTGATACTTACCGATGACGTCACCGACCACACGGGCGGATTTTTTATACGCCTTGTTCCAGTCGTTACCCAGCTCACTCATCGCGAACAGCACGCGCCGGTGCACGGGCTTTAAGCCATCGCGCGCGTCCGGTAACGCACGACCAACGATCACGCTCATCGCGTAGTCGAGATACGACTGTTTCAGCTCGTCTTCGATATTGACCGGTACAATTTCTTTGGCCAGTTCGCCCATGAGAAGCCTGGTTCCTTATTCTGGTGAAACTCCGCGCAATCCGCGTGGAATATGGCGAAGTTCGCCGTTGCGGATAATTTAGCTGCAACGACTCACGAAAAATCAACGGGTTAAGCTAAAAATCTGTGCACTTCAGTGGCCCGTTAAGGCCAGCCTGAAAACCGCCGGAGCATACCACAATCACCCCACGGCACCCAACCCGGCAGCCCGGGCCGCGCAACATTCAGTGCAGACGCTTGCGACACATCAGCTGGGCCATTTTCGCCGCGTTCGGCCGCTCGATCACCCCCTTCTCGGTGACCAGGTAGTCAATCAGGTCGGCGGGCGTCACATCAAATACCGGATTGATTGCCTCCACCTCGGCAGCCACCCGCCGCCCGGCGATCTCCAGCAGCTCACTGCCGTCACGCTCCTCGATGGGGATTTCATCGCCGGTGGCCAGCGCCATATCAATGGTCGAACTGGGCGCCACCACCATAAAGCGCACGCCGTGGTGCATGGCATTCACCGCCAGTTGATAGGTGCCAATCTTGTTGGCCACGTCGCCATTGGCGGTGATGCGGTCGGCGCCGACTATCACCCAGGTGATGCCCTTGGTTTTCATCAGGTGCGCGGCGGCAGAATCCGCATTCAAGGTGACCGGTACACCATCGCTGGCCAGCTCCCACGCGGTCAGACGCGAACCCTGCAACCAGGGCCGGGTTTCATCGGCATACACCCGCTCCACCAAGCCCTCCAGATAGGCGGCGCGAATCACCCCCAGCGCCGTACCAAAGCCACCAGTGGCCAATGCGCCGGTGTTGCAGTGGGTCAAAATCGGCTGGGCACTGCCTTGATGCTGACGAATCACCTCGACACCAAACTGCGCCATGGTCAGATTGGCCTCGCGATCGCTGGCATGGATGCCAATCGCCTCCTGCTCCATGACGCGCAACGGCTCATCTGCAGGCTTAAGCCGCTGCAGCCGCTCACGCATGCAGTTCAGCGCCCAAAACAAATTGACTGCAGTCGGCCGCGACTCGGCCAGCACCTGGAAATCCGCCTCCAACGCCGCCTGCCAATCGCCCCCGGCGGCGAGGCGCGCTTTGACGCCCAGCACCAGCCCGTAGGCTGCCGCAATACCGATGGCCGGCGCGCCGCGCACCACCATCTGCCGAATGGCCTCAGCCACTGCGGCCGCCGACTCATAGGCCAGCCAGGTTTCCTCGAACGGCAGCAGCCGCTGATCGAGTAAATACAGCGTGCCATCGCGCCATTCAATCGCCTTAACTTTCTCTGCCGCTAGCAATCGATCACGCATGACTCAGCTCCTACCCACAACCAAAAGCCGCCGATTATAGCGAGCCGCCTGACAAGGTGCTCGGGTATACTTGCCGGCCCCTGTATAGATGCTCAAGACTGCCGATCATGCCCGACCACAGCGCCCCGCTCGACCTCCTCCTCTTGCCGACCTGGCTGGTGCCGGTTGAGCCCGCCGGCGTGGTGTTAAAAGAACACGGCCTGGGCATTCGTGACGGCCGCATCGTACTGATCGCGCCGCGCGCCAGCGCCCTGCTACACCCAGCCAAAGAAGTCCGTGAGCTGCCCGACATGCTGCTCTGTCCCGGCCTGATCAATGCCCACGGCCATGCGGCCATGACGCTGTTTCGCGGCATGGCCGACGACGTGCCGCTGATGCATTGGCTTGAGCAACATATTTGGCCCGCCGAAGCACGCTGGGTGGATGAGGCCTTTGTGCGCGACGGCACGGAGCTCGCGATTGCCGAACAGCTCAAGGGCGGTATCACCTGCTTCTCCGACATGTACTTTTTCCCGGAAGTGGCCAGCGAGGTGATTCACACCAGCGGCATGCGCGCCCAGATCACTATTCCGATCCTGGACTTCCCGATTCCCGGCGCCCGCGACAGCGCCGAGTCTTTGCATAAAGGCCTGCACCTGTTCGGCGACCTCAAGCAACATCCGCGGCTGAATGTCGCCTTCGGCCCCCATGCCCCCTACAGCGTCAGCGATGACAAACTGGAAACCATTCGCGTGCTCAGCGAGGAGCTGGATGCCGGCATTCATATGCATGTACAGGAGACCGCCTTCGAGGTGCAGCAAAGCCTCGAACAGCGCGGCGAACGCCCACTGGCCCGACTGGCCCGCCTCGGACTGCTGGGGCCACGGTTTCAGGCGGTGCACATGACCCAGATCAGTGACGACGACCTCGCGCTGCTGGTAGAAAGCAACAGCAGCGTTATCCATTGCCCGCATTCCAACCTCAAGCTCGCCAGCGGCCTGTGTCCGGTAGAAAAGCTCTGGCAAGCCGGGGTCAATGTGGCGATTGGTACCGACGGCGCGGCCAGCAATAACAGCCTGGATTTACTCGGCGAAACCCGCACCGCCGCCTTGCTGGCCAAAGCTGTGGCCAATTCGGCAACCGCGCTGGATGCCCATCGGGCGCTGCGCATGGCCACCCTTAACGGCGCCCGCGCCCTGGGGATTGAGGAGCACACCGGCTCACTGGAAATCGGCAAAGCCGCCGACCTGTTAGCCTTTGACCTCAGTGGCCTGGCGCAACAACCGGTCTATGATCCGGTCTCACAACTGATTTACGCCGGCAATCGCAACGCGGTTAAACATGTCTGGGTTGGCGGCAAGCAGTTACTCGACAACCAGCAGCTAACCCGCCTCGACGAAGACCGCTTGATTGCCACCGCCCGCAGCTGGGGCGCCCGCATCGCGGCCCGCTGAGTTAACCCACCAGATTCTTTACCCACAGGTTCTTCTATGAGCAACGTCGACCACGCCGAAATCGCTAAATTCGAAGCTCTGGCACACCGCTGGTGGGACCGCGAAAGCGAGTTCAAGCCACTGCACGACATCAACCCGCTGCGGGTTAACTGGATCGACGAGCGAGTCAAGTTGGCCGGCAAAACCGTGCTCGACATCGGTTGCGGCGGCGGCATTTTGAGCGAGGCCATGGCCCTGCGCGGCGCCACAGTCACCGCCATCGACATGGGCGAAGCCCCACTGGCCGTGGCCCGCCTGCACCAGCTGGAATCCGGTGTATCGGTCGACTATCGGCAAATCACCGCCGAAGACCTGGCACTGGAAATGCCCGAGCAGTTTGATGTGGTCACTTGCCTGGAGATGCTCGAGCACGTGCCCGACCCCGCCTCGGTCATTCGCGCCTGCCACGCACTGGTCAAACCCGGCGGCCAGGTGTTTTTCTCCACCATCAACCGCAATCCCAAGGCCTATTTGTTTGCCATTATTGGCGCCGAATACCTGATGCGTATGTTGCCGCGCGGCACCCACGACTTTAAAAAATTTATCCGCCCCTCCGAACTGGGCGCCTGGAGCCGTGCCACCGGCCTGCAAGTCAAAGACATCATTGGCCTGACCTACAACCCGCTGCTCAAACACTACAAGCTGGCGGCCGATGTCGACGTTAACTACATGCTGCAAACCTTAAAGGAAGCCTGATGCGCCTGCGTGCTGTGCTTTTTGACATGGACGGCACCCTGCTCGACAGTGCCCCCGACTTTATCGCCGTGGCCCAGGCCATGCGCGCCGCCCGCGACCTGCCGCCGATTGCCGAACAGCTGATTCGCGAGCAGATCTCCGGCGGCGCCCGCGCCATGGTCGCCAGCGCCTTTGCGCTGAACCCTGAAGCCGCCGGCTTCGAGGCGCTGCGTCAGGAGTTCTTGGACCGCTACCAAGAACACTGCGCCGTACTGACCCGCCCCTTTGACGGCATCGAAGAACTGCTGGCCGACATCGAGCAGGCCAAGCTGATCTGGGGCGTGGTCACCAACAAGCCGCTGCGCTATGCCGAACCGATCATGCAGCAGCTGGGCCTGGCCCAGCGCTCGGCGATTCTGATTTGCCCTGAGCATGTGAAAAACACCAAGCCCGACCCCGAGCCGATGATTCTGGCCTGCACCCGCCTGGGCCTGGAACCGGCCAGCGTGCTGTTTGTCGGCGACGATCTGCGCGATATCGAGTCTGGCCGCGCGGCCGGCACCCGTACCGCAGCGGTTCGCTACGGCTATATTCACCGCGACGACAATCCCGATCACTGGGGCGCCGATGCCGTGGTCAATCACCCGGCAGAGCTGCGCGCGTTGCTTGATCGGGCGCTGTGCAGCTGCTGAGGCGCCGACCCAATGATTGGCCGGCTGCCGCTTCGCGGCGAGGCCGCCCTACGCCCAAGACACAAGAGAGACCTTGCCATGTTTGATTACACCGCCCGCCCCGACCTGTTGAAAGGCCGCGTTATCCTGGTCACAGGTGCCGGCCGCGGCATAGGCGCGACCGCGGCCAAGACCTTTGCCGCCCACGGCGCCACCGTGTTGCTGTTGGGCAAGACCGAAGCCAACTTAAATCAGGTCTATGACGCCATCGCCGAAGCCGGCCACCCGCAGGCGGCGGTGATTCCATTCAATCTGGAAACCGCCCTGGCCCACCAATACGACGAATTGGCCGCCATGGTCGAGCGCGAATTTGGCCGCCTCGATGGCCTGCTGCACAACGCCGCCATCCTCGGGCCGCGCACACCGATTGAGCAGTTGTCGGGCGACAACTTCATGCGCGTCATGCAGGTCAACGTCAACGCCACCTTTATGCTGACCAGTACCATGCTGCCATTGCTGAAGCTGTCAGCGGACGCCTCGGTGATCTTCACTTCCAGCAGTGTCGGTCGCAAAGGGCGCGCCTATTGGGGCGCTTACGCGGTGTCAAAGTTCGCCAACGAAGGCTTGATGCAAGTGCTGGCCGACGAGATGGACGGCATCTGCCCGGGCCGCGCCAACAGCGTCAACCCCGGCGCCACCCGCACCGACATGCGCGCCCAGGCCTACCCCGGAGAAAATCCGGCGGGCAACCCAACGCCTGAAGACATCATGCCGGTCTATCTGTATCTGATGGGCCCGGACAGCGTGGGCGTCAACGGCCAGGCTTTCGAC
>MHZN01000193.1 GCA_001830395.1 Pseudomonadales bacterium RIFCSPLOWO2_12_59_9
CGCTGCACGGCTGGTAAATCAGTACAGCCGATTCTGGGGGACGCATGCTGCAAGACATCAGGGACAAATCACAGGGCTGGATTGCTAAAACAATCATTGGCGTAATTGTTGTGTTGATGGCGTTTACTGGCGTTGAGGCTATTTTTCAGGCCACAAGCAACAGTCAGGACGCCGCTGAGGTAAATGGCGAGGCGATCAGTCAGAACGAGTTGGCACAAGCTGCCGACTTGCAGCGCCGGCAGATGATGCAGCGGCTGGGCAAAGATTTTGATGCCTCGTTACTCGATGACAAAATGCTTAAAGATGCGGCACTTAAAGGTCTGATTGAGCGCAAGATTTTGCTGCAAAGCGCTGCCGATGCAGGTTTTTCACTTTCGCCAGCCGCACTTGATCAAGTGATTCTGCAAATTCCGGCGTTTCAAGAAGGTGGCAAGTTTAATGCCGACCTTTTCGATCAGCGGATTCGTCAGCAAGGCTTCACTCGTATGCAATTTCGTCAGGCGCTGGAAAAGGACATTCTCGCCAGCCAACTGCAAGCTGGGGTTGCCGGCAGTGGTTTTGTCACTGATGAAGAGATTCAGGCATTCGCCCGCTTGGAAAAACAAACCCGTGATTTCGCCACGCTGGAGCTGAAGGCTGATCCTAAGGCCGTCAAGCTCAGCGATGAGCAGTTGCAGGCTTACTACAACGAGCACAACAGTCAGTTCATGAGCCAAGAACAGGTAGTTCTTGAGTATATCGAACTGAAAAAAGCGGCTTTCTTCGATCAGGTTGATGTTAACGACGAAGATCTGCAGAGTGCCTATCAGAAGGAAATCGCCGGCTTGGCTGAGCAGCGTCAGGCGGCGCATATCCTTTTGGATGTGAACGATAAGCTTAGCGATGCTCAGGCTAGGGCGCAGATAGAGGCGCTCAAGCAGCGCCTTGATCAAGGTGAAGACTTTGCCAAGTTGGCCAAAGAGTTTTCTAAAGATCCAGGTTCAGCAGCCAAAGGTGGTGACTTGGGCTATGCCGCGCCTGGTGTCTACGACCCTGCGTTTGAAGAGGCACTCTATGCCCTTAAGCAAGATGAAGTTTCGGCTCCAGTGCGCAGCCAGTTCGGTTGGCACCTCATCAAGTTGTTGGGTGTGCAAGCGCCGCAGATACCGAGTTTTGCCAGTCTGAAAGATAAGCTGGTGAACGACCTGAAAGCGCAGCAGGTTGAGGCGCGTTTTGTTGAAGTCAGCAAAGAACTTGAGGATGCGGCCTTTGAGGCTTCTGACTTGTCGCAGCCTGCTCAGGAACACGGCTTGCAGGTGAAAACCAGTGCCGCTTTTGGGCGCGAAGGTGGTGTTGGCGTGACCGCTAATCGGCAGGTCATTCAAGCTGCATTTAGTCAGGAAGTGCTGGAGGATTCGGCCAATAGCGGCGCGATTGAGCTTGATCCAGAGACAGTGGTGGTTCTGCGCGTTAAAGAGCATCGCAAACCTGCGTTGTTGCCGTTTGCCGAGGTTTCTGCGGGTATCCGTGAGCAACTGACTGTCGATCTTGCCAGTGAGGCGGTAAAAGCCAAAGGCGAGGCATTGTTGACGAGTCTGCGTGAAGGTAAAACTCCGGTTGTTCAGGCTCAGAATGGTCAAACCTGGAAGTTGGTGGAAGCCGCTACGCGTAATCAGGAGGGGGTTGACCCTTTGATATTGCAGCAGGTCTTTCGCATGCCTAAGCCTGCGACTGCTGACAAACCTAGTTTTGTTGGGGTAAGCCTTGCCAGTGGCGATTTTGTGTTGGTGCGGTTAAATGGCGTCAATACGCCAGTAGAAGCCTTAAATGATGAAGAGAAGGCTATGTATCGGCGCTTTCTGACTTCACGTAGTGGTCAGCAGGACTTTGCTGCTTACAGTCGCCAGCAAGAGGCAGCCGCTAAGATAGAGCGTTTTTAACGCTTATATCCAGTTGCTAGTTTGCTAGTTCCCTAGCAAAAAAAAAGGCCGCTCAATTGAGCGGCCTTTTTTGTGGCTTTTCGCAAGCTAGGCTTCTGCCTTGCTGGCCTCAAGTTGTGGGGTAAGTGCAGGTGCTACGCACGATGCCGCCGGGTCGCAAATATTAATGGCATGCAAGCCTTTTGGCCCTTGCACTATATCGAAACTGACCGCCTGGCCCGCTTTAAGGGTCTTGTAGCCATTCATTTGAATGGCTGAGAAGTGGGCGAACAGGTCTTCATCTTGGCCGTCTGCCAGGATAAATCCATAGCCTTTGGCGTTGTTGAACCACTTGACCTTACCGCTAAGCATGCTGACATCCCTCTGCAAAGGACCCCATCTCTGGAGTATCATCCACTCCGGTCGCGCGCGCCAAACAAGCATTTGGCTGGTGCTGCGAAACCCCTCATACCCGCTCGGGTATCAATTGTTTGTAACACTGTTTTGCCGATAGTCAAGGTCATGCAGCGGGCGGCTGAGAAGTCGTTCAAACTCCGTCTGCATCCAGTCACTCCATTACGAAGCTTTCTCTCCCGTATGCGTGCAATTAGCCAGATTCGACTAACATTAAATCAGGATCATCCAGGCTTTGATGAGGACGATTCTTCCGGTGTGGCCGTGCAGGAGTCAAAGCCTGCTTTGCAAGCACCACCGATGTACAAGGTGATTCTGTTTAACGATGACTACACGCCAATGGATTTTGTAGTCGAGGTGCTTGAAGTGTTTTTCAGTCTTAATCGTGAGCAGGCGACCAAGGTTATGCTGACCGTTCATACTGAAGGACGTGCAGTCTGTGGACTGTTTACCCGTGACATCGCAGAAACCAAAGCGATGCAGGTTAATCAGTACGCACGAGAGAGCCAGCATCCGCTGCTCTGTGAAATAGAGAAAGACGGTTAGTTTTAGTCGTTTTGGGTATGAGGTAAAGCCATGTTAAATCGAGAGCTCGAAGTTACCCTCAACCTCGCCTTCAAGGAGGCCCGCGCCAAACGTCATGAGTTTATGACGGTGGAGCATTTGCTGCTGGCACTGCTGGATAACGAAGCGGCGGCGTCGGTACTGCGTGCGTGCGGCGCAAATCTAGACAAGCTGCGGCATGATTTACAGGAGTTTATCGACTCCACCACGCCCCTAATTCCAGTCCATGATGATGCGCGCGAAACCCAGCCGACCTTGGGTTTTCAGCGGGTTTTGCAGCGCGCGGTCTTTCATGTGCAAAGCTCCGGCAAGCGTGAGGTAAGCGGCGCGAACGTACTGGTAGCGATTTTTAGCGAGCAAGAGAGCCAGGCGGTGTTCTTGCTTAAGCAGCAAAGTGTTGCGCGTATTGATGTGGTCAATTTCATCGCCCATGGCATTTCAAAAGTGCCGGGTCACGGTGATCACTCCGAGAACGAGCAAGAGTCCCAAGAGGATGAAGGTGGCGAGTCGAGTTCGGCGAGCAATCCACTGGATAGCTACACCAGCAATCTTAATGAATTAGCCCGTCAGGGGCGGATTGATCCGTTGGTGGGGCGCGAGCTAGAAGTTGAGCGGGTTGCGCAGATTCTTGCGCGGCGGCGTAAAAACAATCCATTGTTGGTGGGTGAGGCCGGGGTTGGTAAAACTGCCATTGCCGAAGGCTTGGCCAAGCGTATCGTCGACAATCAGGTGCCTGACCTGCTGGCTGATAGCGTGGTTTATTCGCTCGACTTGGGTGCTCTACTGGCCGGTACCAAGTACCGTGGTGACTTTGAGAAGCGCTTTAAGGCGCTGCTCAATGAACTGCGCAAACGCCCTCACGCGATTTTGTTTATTGATGAAATTCACACCATTATCGGCGCTGGTGCGGCATCTGGCGGTGTAATGGATGCGTCGAACTTGCTCAAGCCGATGCTCTCGTCGGGTGAGATTCGCTGCATAGGTTCGACTACCTTCCAAGAGTTTCGCGGCATTTTCGAGAAAGACCGCGCGTTGGCGCGGCGCTTTCAGAAGGTTGACGTGGTCGAGCCCTCGGTGGAAGACACTGTTGGCATCCTGCGCGGGCTCAAAGCGCGCTACGAGCTGCACCATCACATTGAGTACAGTGATGGGGCTTTGCGCGCCGCTGCTGAGCTTGCAGCGCGTTATATCAATGATCGGCATATGCCCGACAAGGCCATTGACGTCATTGACGAGGCGGGGGCTTATCAGCGTCTGCAGCCGGAGGCGAGTCGGCTTAAGCTGATTGATGTGGCGCAGGTTGAAGATATAGTCGCCAAGATTGCGCGGATTCCACCTAAGCATGTGAGTAGCTCCGACAAAGAACTGCTGCGCAACCTTGAGCGCGACTTGAAATTGACCGTATTCGGTCAGGATGCAGCCATCGATTCCTTGGCGACTGCGATCAAGTTGTCGCGTGCAGGCTTGAAGTCCCCAGGCAAGCCAGTGGGCTCGTTTTTGTTTGCGGGGCCCACCGGGGTTGGCAAAACCGAGGCTGCGCGGCAGTTGTCGCGCGCCATGGGCATTGAGCTGGTGCGCTTTGATATGTCGGAGTACATGGAGCGGCATACCGTTTCGCGCTTGATCGGCGCGCCACCAGGTTATGTCGGCTTCGATCAGGGTGGTTTGCTCACCGAGGCCATCACCAAAACGCCGCATTGCGTGTTGCTGCTCGATGAGATCGAGAAGGCGCATCCAGAAGTCTTCAATCTGCTGTTGCAGGTTATGGATCACGGCACCTTGACTGACAACAACGGCCGCAAGGCAGATTTCCGTAATGTCATTCTGATCATGACCACCAATGCCGGCGCCGAGACTGCTGCCCGTGCGTCCATGGGCTTTACCCGTCAAGACCATGCCTCCGACACCATGGAGATCATTAAGAAGAGCTTCACGCCAGAGTTCCGTAATCGTCTCGATACCATTATCCAGTTTGGCCGTTTGAGCCATGACGTGATCAAAAGTATCGTCGATAAGTTTCTTACCGAACTACAGGCGCAACTGGAAGATAAACATGTGCTGCTGGAGGTTAGTCATGCCGCGCGTGACTGGCTGGCTGAGCGCGGGTATGACGCGCAAATGGGCGCGCGGCCGATGACTCGTTTAATTCAAGATAAAATCAAGCGGCCGCTGGCTGAAGAGATTTTGTTTGGTGAATTAGCCGAGCATGGTGGTGTGGTGCACGTTGATGTCGAGGCCGGCGAGCTGACCTTCGATTTTGAAACTTCGGCGGAGATGGCTTAAGGGGTAAATCGCAAGCAATAAAAAACGCCCGGCTAGCCGGGCGTTTTTTATTCGACGAGATTAACGAGCGCGGTAAGTGATGCGCCCTTTGCTCAAGTCGTACGGTGTCAACTCAACACGTACCTTGTCGCCGGTCAGAATGCGGATGTAGTTCTTACGCATCTTGCCGGAAATGTGCGCGGTAACGACGTGCCCATTTTCCAACTCCACACGGAACATGGTGTTGGGTAGGGTGTCGACGACAGTGCCTTCCATTTCGAAGCTGTCTTCTTTCGCCATGCAGTAAAATCCTCGGTAACCAATGATTGGCCCGGTGCAACTGGCTCCAGGCAAAAGCGGCGTGCATTGTGCCCGAAAAATGCTCTATACGCCAAGGACTTCAGGTCAGTATCGTCCAGCATTGATTGACAAATAGCTCTATTGGGCGGTATTGCGTCTTGTAATTCATCTTTCTGCAGTTCTTGATCCAGTAGCCCAGATACACGCAGTGCAGGCCTAGTCGGGCTGTTTCGGCTATTTGCCAAAGAATTGCGTAACGACCCAGGCTGCGTCGCTCATGGTCTGGATCGTAAAAGGTGTAGACCGCAGAAAGTCCGCTTGGCAGCAGGTCGGTCACCGCGACGGCGAGCAATTGGCCATTTAGGCGAAATTCATAAAAGTATGAAAACTCCAAGTCGCGAACTAAAAAGGTCGAAAACTGTTCGCGGTTCGGTGGGTACATATCGCCGTCGGCATGACGTTGCTCGATGTAGCGCGAGTAGAGCGCGTAGTACTCCTCGCTGAAGGCTGGACGTGCGGCTGTTACGGCTAAATCGGCGTTACGTTTGATGATGCGTCGCTGTTGCCGGTCGGGATTAAAGAGTGCGGCTGGCAGGCGTGCAGGAATACAGGCTGAGCAGTTCTGGCAGTGGGGTCGATACAGGTGGTCGCCGCTGCGACGAAAACCTACCTCGGAAAGCTTGGCATACACCGCCACATCCATTGGCTGACTGGGGTCAAGAAACAGGGTGGTGGCCTGTTCGGTGGGCAGGTAGCTACATGGATGCTCTTGAGTGGCATAAAATTTAAGGTGCGCCAACTCGGTCATACTCAGCCCTCAGTGCGGCGGCGAATATCGGTCATGATCAGCTCTCGGGGTGTCGTCAAATAAGTGTATGCCAGCCTTGCCAGCTCGCCTAGTTGCGCCAGTCGGCGCTGTTGGGCTGATCCAGATTGTTTTGCAGATAGTTGGCAAAGGCTCGGCGGGAGATTGCGTGCGCACCGAAGCTATGCAGGTGCTCGGTGGGCATTTGACAGTCGATCAGCACAAAACCCCAGCGTTCGAGATGCCTGACGAGAGTGACAAAACCGACTTTAGAGGCGTTGTCGGTGCAGCTAAACATCGACTCGCCAAAGAACAGTCGGCCCATGGCCAAGCCATAGAGGCCGCCGACCAGTTCATCGTTCAGCCATACCTCAACCGAGTGGGCTATGCCTTGTCGATGCAGTTCGATATAGGCCGCCTGCATGGGGGGGGTAATCCAAGTGCCGTCGGCGTAGTCGCGCGGTGCCGCGCAGGCTTGAATTACGCGGTCAAACGCGTGATCAAAGGTGACACTAAAGCGCTGCTGCCGCAGGCACTTACGCAGGCTGCGAGAGACATGCAGTTGGCTAGGCAGCAGTACGGTGCGCGGGTCGGGTGACCACCAGAGAATCGGCTGACCATCTTGGAACCAAGGGAAGCAGCCATGCCGATAGGCTTGCACCAGGCGCTCGGGGCTGAGGTCGCCGCCGGCAGCCAGTAAACCATTGGGCTCGCGCAGGGCCTTGTCCAGCGGGGGGAATGCCAAAGAGTCGCGCTGTAACCAGGTCAGCATGAGTCAATTGCCGGTGAGGAGGAGGGTAGCGGGCGCAGGGCGCCCGCTGTGCTGCTTAGAGGTCGAGAAACTTCTC
>MHZN01000194.1 GCA_001830395.1 Pseudomonadales bacterium RIFCSPLOWO2_12_59_9
GGCTTTCGCCGCTGAGCAAGGCCTCATCGGCATGGCTCGAGCCTTCCAACACTATGCCATCGACCGCAAAGCGCTCGCCGGGCTTGACCACTATCAGTTCATTGAGCTGCAGGGCGCTGATCGCCACTTGCTCCTCATGACCGTCGCGTTGGCGGGTGGCGAACTCCGGGCGCAGCGCCTCCAGGGCGCGCAGGGCGCTGCTGGTCTGGCGTTTGGCGCGGCTTTCGAGGTATTTGCCGAGCAGCACCAGGGCAATCACCACCGCCGAGGCTTCAAAATACAGATGGGGCATGTCGCTCGCCGGCGTGATCCACCACAGGTACAGGCTCAGGCCATAACCGGCGCTGGTGCCTAGGGCGACCAGCACATCCATATTGGCGGAGCCGGCGCGCAGGGCGCGGTAGCTGGCCCGGTAAAAACGCGCGCCGAGGACCAGTTGCACCGGGCTGGCCAGGGCAAACTGCAGCCAGGCCGGCAGCATCCAGTGCACGCCCAAAGGTTCCAGTAACATCGGCAGCAGCAAGGGCAGGGCCAGGGCGATGGCCAGCAACAGGCGCCAGCGCTCGCGGCGCAAGGCGTGCGGGTCGGCGGCAACTGGCGGCGCGTCTGCTGCAATCAGCGCGGCCTGATAACCGGCGGCTGCGACTGCGGCGATTAGTCTGAGGCTGTCCACTTCGCCAAACAGTTGCAGATGCGCCCGTTCGCTGGCCAGGTTGACCGCCACGCTCGCGACGCCGGCTACCTTGGCCAGTGCGCGTTCGACTCGACCGGCGCAGCTGGCGCAGGTCATGCCGTCGATGCGCAGCTCCAGGCTGTGGTTGGGCACTTGGTAGCCCGCGTTGGTGATGGCGCTGATCAAGGCGCTGGCTTCGAGGCTGCGGCCTTGCACCTGCACGCGCTCGGCCAGCAGGTTGACGCTGGCGCTGAGCACTCCGGGAACTTGCGCCAGGGCCCGCTCGATGCGGCCGGCGCAACTGGCGCAGCTCATGCCGCTGATGGGGAGGTCGATCTGCTCGGCGCTGGTCATGATTAATTCCTAGAGGGCAGTTTGCAGGCCATGCAAAGCATCAACCTTGACCCCCTAGTAAGGTCAAGCCCCTATGGCGCACTGGGAATGTGGACTAAATACAGACCGTTACCGCCGAGGGCGATGCGGTATTTGCGGATTTCGCCGGCTTTCAGCTCGATGTGTTCACCACGGATTTGTTCGAAGGCCGGAATGCAGCCGGTGCCACCCAGCATGCCCATGCGGATCGACAGCTGGCCGGGGGGCAGGTTGAATGAGGCCGATTGGCCCTGATACAGCAGGGTTACCAGTTGGTTTTGCAGGTAAATACCGATGTCGCAGGGGGTGGCGACCTCAAGCCGCTCGCGGGAAATAATCAGCACGCCATAGTCCATCAGCGGCTCGCTGTTGGCATTAAAGGGCGCGGCCAGCAGCGCCAGTAATAACAGTGCAAACCTGGGCATAGTCACCTCGTAGTCGGTATTGGCATCCACCATGGTTGTTCAGCTTGGCGGTTGGCAGGCTTGCCGGCAAGTGTGGCTCGGAGGATTTGGCAGCGGTGGTTGGCGGGCTAAAGCGCACGCCGCTGCACGCTTGGGCGCAACGGCTAATATCAGCTGCAGCAAAGAAGGTTTCAAAGCGGTCGATAGCCCAGTAGCATTCAGGCCATTCTTGCTTTTAGTGTTTGAATTCAGCTGTCACGGAGATGACCTTATGCACCTGAGTCGCCATTGCCACACTGCCTTTTACGGGCTTTCTCTTAGCCTGTTGCTCAGTCCGTTGGCGTTGGCCGCTACACCTGCGCAGTCCCCACCCCCGCCGGCAGTGAGCGTTGAGGTGGTGCAGGTCGCGACTCAGCCGCTGGTGCTGGAATACCCGGCACTGACCGCCGGCTATCGGCAGGTGCAGGTGCGAGCGCAGGTCAATGGGATTTTGCGCGAGCGCAGTTACGTCGAAGGCAGCAAGGTCAAGCAAGGCCAGGTGTTGTTTGTCATCGACCAGAAACCCTACGAGGCGGCCCTGGCTCGGGCCAAGGGCGCGCAGGCACAAGCACAGGCGCGCACTTGGCAAACTGAACGGGAGCTAAAGCGCATTCGTGAGTTGCAAAAGCGCGGCTTTGCCAGTGAGAAAGAGCTGGATGATGCCACCTCCAACTTCGAGCAAAGCAAGGCTAATCTCGAATCGGCCAAGGCCGATGTGCAGTCGCGGCAGATCGACCTGGATTACACCACGGTGGAAGCGCCGATTAGCGGCGCCAGCAGCCAGGAGACTGTCTCCGAGGGCAGCCTGATGGTGGCCGGCGATCCGAATGCCAGCCTGCTGACCAGCATCACTCAGCTGGACCCGCTGTACGTGAACTTCTCTTACCCCGACTCCGATGCCGAGCGTTTTCGCCGCGAGCTGCAGTCGGGTAACGTGACCTTGCCCAGCGGCAAAAAACTCAGCGCCGAGCTGAAAATGGGCGATGGCTCGCTGTACCCGATCAAGGGCACGGTGGACTTTGTCGACAGCCTGATCAACACCGGCACCGGCAGCGTCAGTGCCCGGGTGGTGATTCCCAATCCGGACTTCAAACTGTTCCCCGGCCAGTTTGTGCGGGTGCTGATTGAAGGCCTGAGCATCCCCAATGCGATCTCGGTGCCGCAACGGGCGATTTCGCAAACCGCCGGCGGTACGGCGGTATTTGTGGTGGATGAGCAGAACATCGCCCATGTACGGCCCGTGACACTCGGCTCGACGATCGGCGAACGCTGGATTATCAACTCCGGTCTCAAGGCCGGTGAGCGGGTGATTGTCTAGGGTTTACCCAAGGTGCGCCCTGACCTGCCGGTGAGCGTTAGCGCTGCGCCGGTCGCTCAGTCCGCATCCAAGCCTTAAGGAGCGCTGCCTGTGATTTCGCGCTTCTTTATTGACCGGCCGATCTTCGCCGCGGTCATCTCGATTGTGATTACCCTGGCTGGCCTGGTCTCGATCAAAGAGCTGCCGGTCGCCCAGTTTCCGCCCATTTTGCCGCCCCAGGTGGCGGTAACTACCAGTTATCCAGGTGCCAGTGCCCAGGTAATTGCCGAAACCGTCGCCGCGCCCTTGGAGCAAAAGATCAACGGCGTGCAGGGCATGATTTACCAGCTGTCCAACTCGTTCAGCACCGGCAACATGACCCTGCAAGTGTATTTCGATGTCGGCACTGACCCCGATCAGGCCACTACCGATGTGAATAACCGCGTCCAGCAAGCCTTGGCGCAATTGCCCGAGCAGGTTCGCCGCCAGGGCGTGGTGGCCAAGAAGAAATCCTCCGACATCTTGCAGATGGTGGTGTTGTACTCGCCGGATAACAGCCTGACCCCGACCTATATCAGTAACTACGGGGTCATCAACGTGGTTGACGAGCTGGCGCGCTTGCCGGGGGTGGGCGACGTCAGTCAGTTCGGTGCGAAAAACTACTCCATGCGGATTTGGCTCAAGCCGGACAAGTTGGCGCAGTTCAACATGACCCCGAGCGAAGTCTCCGACGCGATTCAAAAGCAGAACTCGCAATTTGCCGCCGGTACTTTTGGCCAGGAACCGATGGCCACTCGGCAAGACTTCACCTACACGGTGACCACCGAGGGGCGTTTCTCCGAACCCGAGCAGTTTGAAAACATCATCCTGCGTACCGATGCCACCGGCGCCAGCTTGCTGCTCAAAGACGTCGCACGGGTTGAGTTGGGCGCGCAAGACTATGGTATGTCCACCGTCTTGAATGGTCAGCAAAGTGCGGTGTTCGGGGTGTACTTATCGCCCGGCGCCAACGCCTTGGAGACGGCCAAGCTGGTGCGGCAAACCATGGAGCAGGTGTCCAAGCGTTTCCCGGACGGCATTGCTTACACCATCCCTTACGACACCACGATCTTTGTTGATGTCTCCATCGAAGAGGTGCTGCACACCTTCGTTGAAGCGCTGTTGTTGGTGATCCTGGTGGTCTTCGTGTTCCTGCAAAACTGGCGCGCCACGCTGATTCCGGTGTTGGCGATTCCGGTGGCGTTGGTCGGCACCTTTGCCGGCATGTATGCCTTGGGTTTCTCGATCAACCTGCTGACCCTGTTTGGCTTGGTGCTGGCCATCGGCATTGTGGTGGACGATGCCATTGTGGTGATCGAAAACGTCGAGCGGGTGATGCGTGACGACAAACTGCCGCCCCGGGAAGCCACGATCAAGGCCATGGAAGAGGTGACCGGGCCGATTATTGCTGTGGTCTTGGTGCTCTGTGCGGTGTTTATTCCGGTTGCCTTCCTGGGCGGCCTGGCTGGGCAGATGTACAAACAGTTCGCGATCACCATCGCCATTTCGGTGGCGATCTCCGGCTTGGTAGCCTTGACCCTGTCGCCGGCGCTCTGCGCGATTTTGCTCAAGGCCGATCATGCCGAGCACACACCTATTGCCCCGTTTCGCTGGTTTAACCGGTTCTTCGATGCGGTGACCGAAGGCTATGGCAAGGGCGTGAGCTTCTTTCTCAAACGCTCGCTGCTGGGTGTGACGTTATTTGCCGGCATGCTGGGGCTGATTGTCCTGCTGTTCGGCCATGTGCCCAGCTCCCTGGTGCCCGATGAAGATCAGGGCTACGTGTTGAATGCTTACATCTTGCCGCCGGCCGCTTCACTGTCGCGCACCAGTGCGCTGACCGACAACTTCGATAAAAAGCTCAGTGAGCACCCAGCCGTTAAGAACGTGGTGACCTTGGCCGGCTATGACGTACTGACCTCGGGCAATCGCAGCGACGTCGGGGTTTCCTTTATTACCTTTAAAGACTGGAAAGAGCGCACCACCCCTGAGTTGAATGCGATGAACCTGACCCGCACCTTTATGGGCATGGGCCAGTCGGAAAAAGACGGCTTGGTGTTGTCGTTCAACCCGCCGGCGATTACTGGGATGAGCACCACCGGTGGTTTTGAGGGCTACATTCAGGACCGTGTCGGCGGCGGTGCCGATAAGCTCGCGGCTAAAACGGCGGAGTTTATTGCCGCGGCCAAGTTGCGCCCAGAGCTGGTCGGCTTGCGCAGCACCTTCGATGTCGGCGTGCCGCAATACCGCGTCGAGCTCGACCGCACCAAGGCGCAGGCGCAAGGCGTGCCGATTGCCGATGTGTTTACCGCCATGCAGTCGACCTTCGGCAATTACTACGTCAACGACTTCAATAAGTTTGGTCGCACCTGGCAAGTCACCTTGCAGTCGGAGTCGGAGTTCCGTGGCAAGCCCGACGACCTGGGCAAGGTCTTCGTGCGTTCGACGTCCGGCAACCTAGTGCCCTTGTCGGCTCTGGTGACGCAAACCCGAGTGCTGGGGGCAAACATTTTTACCCACTTCAATATCTATGCCTCGGCCAAGGTGATTGGCGGGCCGGCGCCGGGCTTCAGCTCAGGGCAGTCGCTCAAGGCAATGGAGGAGGTGGCTAAAGAGGTGCTGGGCAGCGATTATCATTTGGCCTGGGTAGGTTCTGCCTATCAGGAGCAGGCGGCATCGGGTTCGAGCAGCATCGCCTTTATCTTCGGCCTGGTCATGGTGTTCCTGATTCTGGCGGCGCAGTACGAACGCTGGAGCCTGCCATTGGCGGTGGTTACCGCGGTGCCCTTTGGCGTGTTCGGTGCGGTGCTGGCGGTCTGGCTGTTTGGTCTGAGCAATGACGTGTACTTCCAGGTTGGCCTGCTGGTGCTTATCGGGCTGGCGGCGAAGAACGCGATTTTGATCATCGAGTTTGCCGTGCAGTCGCGCGGCGAAGGCATGGCCCTGATGGATGCGGCCTTGCATGCGGCGAAGATGCGTTTCCGGCCGATCATCATGACCTCCCTGGCCTTTATCCTCGGTTGCGTGCCTTTGGTGCTCAGCACGGGCGCCGGCAGTAACAGTCGGCATTCGATTGGTACCGGGGTGATTGGCGGTATGCTGGCCGCCACGGTGCTGGCGATCTTCTTTATTCCGATGTTTTACGTCTTGGTGGAGAAGTTTTCTGGGTTGCTGAGTCGCAAAAAACCTCAGCCACCGGTTGTCGCTGAAACTGTGCCCGGCGAGTAGGTCGCCGTCAGCAACAGCGCCGCCAGCCGCGAGGTTGGCGGCGTTGTCGTTTCTGCTGGGTAATCTTTAAACCTTGGTTGTGAGTGTGACGATGAATCTGCGAATTTTATTGCTGCTGGGTGCGTTGAGCGCCTTCGGGCCCCTGGCGATTGATTTTTATCTACCCAGTTTCCCGGCGCTGGCGCAGGCCTTCGCCACCGATGTTGAGCGGGTGCAACTGACCCTGGCGGTGTACTTCATTGGTTTGGCCGGTGGCCAGCTGATTTATGGCCCGCTGGCCGATCGCTTCGGTCGGCGCCGGCCACTGATTTTTGGCGTGCTGCTGTTCAGCCTGGCCTCGGTGGTCTGTGCGCTGGCCACCAGCCTGGAGTGGCTGATCGCCGCGCGCTTTTTGCAAGCCCTCGGCGGCTGCGCCGGGATGGTCATATCGCGGGCGGTGGTGCGCGACCTGTGTGATCCGCTGGCCTCGGCCAAGGTGTTTTCCCAGTTGATGCTGGTGATGGGCTTGGCGCCGATCTTGGCGCCCTTGGCCGGCGGTGTGCTGTTGACGCACTTTGGCTGGCAGTCGATTTTTGCCTGCCTGACGCTGTTCAGCGGCCTCTGTGCCTTGGCCGTGGCCTGCTGGTTGCCGGAAACCCTGGCGCTGCATTCTGCCCCGGCAGCCTTGCGCCATGCGCCCCGGCAGTATTTGCGCTTGCTGGCGGACCGACAGTTTGTTGGCCATGCGCTGACCGGCGGTTTGGTGATGGCGGGGATGTTCGCCTATATCGCCGGCTCGCCCTTTGTCTTTATCGAACTCTACAAGGTGCCAGCCCAGAGCTATGGCTGGTTGTTTGGCAGCAATGCCGCCGGTTTTATTTTGTTTGCCCAGATTAACTCTCGGCTGCTGCGCCGGCATGGCCCGGCCTACCTGCTGCGCCGTAGCGTCTGGGTGTATTTGACCGGCGCCTTGAGTTTGCTGGCGATCAGCCTGGCGCAACCCGCGCAGTTGTGGCCGCTGCTCTTGCCGCTGTTTGTGGTGGTGGCCAGCCTGGGCTGCATACTGCCCAATGCCTCAGCTTGCGCCATGGCCGGGCAAGCCGCCCATGCGGGCAGTGCTTCGGCGTTACTCGGCTTTATGCAGTTTGGCTTGGCGGCCGGAGCCTCGGCGCTGGTCGGCGTGCTGCACAACGGCACCGCCCAGCCTTTGGCCTTGGTGGTGAGCCTGTGCGCCGCGCTGGCGGTCATTAGTGCGCTGGTGACTGCTCGTTCGCCGCTGGTGGCTGCGCGGGTGGCTTAACCTGTTAGCCGGCGGCGCGTTGTTCTAAACGAGGTAGAAAATGCGGTGCGTGCAAGCGCGCCTCCAGGGTGGCGACGAAACTGCGCGCTTCACCTTCGGTGCGAAAGCTTACGGCATGCTGGTCCATGCGCACCTGCCAGCAAGTGCCCTTGGCCAGGGGCAGCGGGCGAATGAGAATATTCATAAAGACCACCTCGCGAAGAAGAATGTGCAGTGTAGGCCTCGGTGATGGCACTTCTATGATTTGGATCAAGCGACCGACTGACGGTGATTAATTAACCACTCGCACAAGTTTTCCAGGCTCAAGGGGCGGCTAAACAGATAGCCCTGGGATTGCTCGCAACCCAGCCGGCGCAAGGCCGCCAGCTGGCCGCTGGTCTCCACGCCTTCGGCGATCACGGTCAGGTTGAGGCTGCGGGCGAGGGTAATGATGGTAGCGACTATCTCGAGGTTACCGTGATCTTCAGGTACCCCATGCATAAAACTTTGGTCGATTTTCAGCTTGTCCAGTGGGAAGCGCCGCAGGTAGGCCAACGACGAATAGCCGGTGCCGAAATCATCGACCGCCAAACGTAAACCTAGACTTTTTAGGGCGAGTAAGCTGGCCTGGGTTTGTGCCACATCGTCCATCAATGCGCCTTCGGTGATTTCCAGCTCCAGGCAGCTGGCGGGCAGACCGCTGTCATTCAGGGCGTCGCGCACCTGCTTGAGCAGGTCGGCTTGGCGAAACTGCCGAGGCGACAGGTTGACCGCCACGGTGTCCAGCGTCAGTCCTTGACTGCGTAGCGCTTGCGCCTGGCGACAGGCTTCGCGCAGCACCCAAGTGCCAATCGGCACAATCAATCCGGTGTCTTCGGCCAGCGGAATAAAATCCACCGGCGAAATCATCCCCTCCGGGCTGTTCCAGCGCACCAAGGCTTCGACGCCCAGAGGTTTGCCGCTGTCGGTGTCGACCAAGGGTTGGTAGTGCAGGATAAATTCGCCGCGTTTGATCGCTTGGCGCAGCTTGCTCTCCATGGTCAGCCGACTGTGGGCGCGGGTGGTCAGTTCTTGGGTGTAGAAGCGGTAGGTGTTGCGCCCTTCGGCTTTGGCTTGATAGAGCGCCGCGTCGGCATTGCGGATCAGTTCGTCAGCGCTTTGGCCGTCGTCGGGGTAATAACTGATGCCGATACTGGCGCCCAGATAGGCATCACGCTCGTGGCCCAGCGGCAATGGTCGCTCAAACAGCTGAATCAAGGCTTGGGCCGTCTGCGCCGCCTCTTCGGGGCCTTCGAGGTTTTCCAGTACCACTAAAAACTCATCACCGCCCAAACGCGCCAGGGTGTCTTCGTTGCGCAGGCGTTGCTGCAGGCGCCGGGCGACGGTGATCAGCAGCTCATCACCGACTGCATGGCCAAGGCCGTCATTGATGGTTTTGAAGTGATCGAGGTCGATAAACAGCACCGCCACCCGCTCGCCATGCCGTTGGGCGCGCTCCAGGGCATGGCTGAGGCGCTCGTGGGCAAACAGACGATTGGGCAGGTCGGTGAGTGGATCGTAGTGGGCCAAGTGGGCGAGCCGTTCTTGGCTGTCTTTGAACAGGCTCAGGTCGGTGAAGGCCAGCACATAGCGCGGTTGGGCTGGGTCACAGTCGCGCACCCGGCTGGCATTCAACCACAGCGGGCAGAGCGAACCGTCGGCGCGCCGCGCGGTGAGTTCACCCTCCCAGTCGCCTTGGGCTTTCAGGCCGCGCCAGATATTGCGATAACGACTGCGCTCGGTCGAGGTGCTGAGTAAAAGTGGCAGGCGGCCGCCCACCGAGGCCTCGCTGGATTGCCCGGTGATGGCGCTATAGGCCGGGTTACTGGCCAGAATG
>MHZN01000195.1 GCA_001830395.1 Pseudomonadales bacterium RIFCSPLOWO2_12_59_9
ATCCACGCTACGACAGCCAGACACACAAAGTCATGATGCAGCTGATCGAAGCCAAGGCCACTGAGGGCGTGCCCTTCAACCTGGTGCCGTGGGTGTTGTTTGATTTGCACGTGGGGCTATTGATTGTCCGCGCGCGCCTGACGATTGAAAGCATTGGCGAGCAGGTACGGCATTTCGCGGGCGAGTTGCGCAGCAAACACACAGCCTGAACCTAAACCGCGCGAGCAACCGTCGCGCGGTTTAACCGACCGGCTTAAAGGCGTCCAGCAGCGATGCTGGGGTCAGTTGCTGACCCCGCCAGACAAACGCAACCGGCCACAACTGTTGGTCAATCTGCGCCGTCTGCCAGAGCTCGGCGAAGCTACGCTGCGCGCCGGGGTGCAGCAGTTGCGGCGCGTGCAGCGCCAGTGGCCAGAGTACGAAGGCGTTTTTAAGAATCTCGCCACGCGGCAAAATCAGTCCATCAAAATTGCCGACTTGCTGACCATACAGCAGCACATCAATATCCAGCGGCAGGCCCTTGCGCCCAGGCGCATAGCGACCATTGTCGGCCTCGATACACTTCAAACGCCGGTCCAGCTCGGCCAAAGGCAAGTCGGTATGGGCCGACACCACCAGATTGAAAAACCGCCCGCTGTTGATCCCCACCGGCAAGCTTTCAAACACTGGCGAGCACTCCAGCGGCCCGAGCAACGTGGTCAGCGCCTCCAGACCCGCGCACAGGTGCGCCTCGCGCTCGATATTGCTACCGAGACCTAGAAATACCTGGGTCAGAGACATCCGCGCTCAATCTCCACACCCACACCGGTGGCCGCAGGCACCGCGCCGGGCTTGGTCAGTTTGAGTCGCAGCCAGGGGATTTGAAACTCACTCATCAACAGCGCGGCCAGACGCTCGGCAAAGGTCTCAACCAGGATAAACGTCGACTCAGAAGCAAAGGCCTGAATCCGCGCCGACACCTGTGCGTAATCCAGCGCCTTGGTCAAATCATCGGTGGCAGCGGCCGGCCGATTATCCCAACCAAAGCTCAGGTCGAGCCGCAGGCACTGGCGGATTTCCCGCTCCCAGTCGTAGGCACCGATCACCGTATCGACCTCTAAGCCTTCAATAAACACTCTGTCCAAACTCGCTTCTCCAGCGCGACCCACAGTCAGCGCAACAGTTTGCCTGTGCACCTGCGCCACTGCGCAGGACAAGGGCGCAATGCGCCGTTAGAATCGAGGCTCAACCGCCCCGGAATGGAAACCATGTTTTGGCTACTGGCGATCCTCGCCTACCTGCTCGGCTCACGGTCCTTCGCCATCCTGCTCAGCCGCTTGGCCGGCGGCCCAGACCCGCGCGCCAGCGGCTCCGGCAACCCTGGCGCGACTAACATGCTGCGCGTCGCCGGCAAAAAACTCGCCATCCTCACCCTGCTCGGCGACCTGCTCAAAGGGCTGCTGCCGGTACTGCTAGCGGCTGCCTGGCAGTTCAACATCCAGCAACAAGCCTGGATAGGTTTAGCCGCCGTGGTCGGTCATATGTACCCGCTGTACTTTCGTTTTCGCGGCGGTAAAGGCGTAGCCACTGCTGCCGGCATGTTGCTGGGGCTCTATCCGCCCGCCGCCTTGCTGGCTGTCGTCGCCTGGTTGCTCAGTTTCAAGCTGACCCGTATCAGTTCGCTCGCCGCCCTGATCGCCACACCACTGACACTGCCCCTGCTGGCCTGGCAACAACCCGGCGCCTTACTACCCATGAGCGCCCTGTGCGGTCTGGTGGTATGGCGCCACCGGAGCAATTTACGCGACCTGTTCGCCGGGCGCGAACGGCAATTTTAACCGTTCAGATTGAATCCGCCTCACAACGGCAATAATTGCTCCATCGGCCAGCGCGCCTGCACGCTGATCGCCGGACCATCGTGCTGCCCGGCTAATAAGCGCTGGCAGCCGGCATAGGCGATCATGGCGCCGTTATCGGTGCAAAAGCGTGGCCGCGCATAAAACACCTGGCCATTAAATTCGCCGAGCATTTTCTCCAAGCCCTGGCGCAACGCCGTGTTGGCACTCACTCCGCCGGCAATCACCAAATTCTTTAAACCGGTTAATTTCAGCGCCCGTCGACACTTGATGGTCAGGGTATCCACCACCGACAACTGGAAGGCCAGGCAAATATCGCGGCGAGTCTGCTCATCACTGGCATCGCCTTTCTGTTCCTGCTGCCAGGTATTCAAGGCGAAGGTTTTCAGCCCACTAAAGCTAAATTCCAAGCCCGGCCGGGTAGTCATCGGCCGCGGGAAGACAAAGCGATTCGGCTGACCCTGCTCGGCCAAGCGGGCAATCTCGGGGCCGCCAGGATAGACCAAGCCGAGCATTTTCGCGGTTTTGTCGAAGGCCTCACCAGCAGCATCGTCAAGCGACTCACCGAGCAACTGGTAGCGCCCAATGCCATCCACACGCACCAACTGGGTATGGCCACCGGAAACCAGCAAGGCCACGAACGGAAACTGCGGCGGCTGCTCCTCGAGCATCGGCGCCAACAGATGACCTTCCATGTGGTGCACCCCAAGCGCCGGGATATCCCAGGCGAAGGCCAGCGCCTGGGCGCAGGAGGCGCCGACCAGCAAGGCACCGACCAGCCCAGGCCCGGCGGTATAGGCAATGGCATCAATCTGCTTGGCCGTGCACTGCGCCTCGCTCAATACCTCGCGAATCAGCGGCAACATACGCTTAACATGATCACGCGAGGCCAGTTCGGGCACCACGCCACCGTAAGCACGGTGCAAATCGATCTGGCTAAACAACGCATCCGCCAGCAAGCCGCGCTCGCTGTCGTACAGGGCTACGCCGGTTTCATCGCAGGAAGTCTCTAAGCCCAGCACTAGCATGGGTTTGCGCCTTATCAGATGGGCCAATTTGCAGGCGCGCATGATAAGCGCCACCCAGCGCACCGACCAGCGCTTTTCGATCAGAGGCTTTGCATTCCTAACGCCGAGGGGTTACCATCCGCAGCCCTTAAAAACCGCGTTCTCCAGCGCTTACTGCCAGGAGAGCGTTCACCACCGGTAAATAGTGAAGGTAAGCCCTCGATGCCAGCCGTCAAAGTTAAAGAGAATGAACCCTTCGACGTAGCTCTGCGTCGTTTCAAGCGTACCTGCGAAAAAGCCGGCGTTATGGCCGAAGTTCGTAGCCGTGAGTTCTACGAAAAACCAACTTCCGAGCGCAAGCGTAAAGCTGCCGCGGCAGTTAAGCGTCACGCGAAGAAAGTGCAGCGCGAACAGCGCCGTCACGAACGTCTGTACTGAGTTCACTGCTACGCCGCTAACGCTACTGCGGTAATGTCCAGCCCCGGCTGAGCACTACCGCAGTGTTACACCACACTCCGCTTCGCGATTCAGCGAATGGCCGGAGTTTTTTTGTTTTTGCCTGCCCAGCAACCGCCTCACGCAGTAACCTGAACCTTATGGCCGGCCTGATCCCACAATCCTTTATCGACGACCTCCTCAACCGCACCGACATTGTCGACGTGGTGAGTTCGCGTATAAGTTTAAAAAAATCCGGCAAAAACCACAGCGCCTGCTGCCCCTTCCATAAAGAGAAGACCCCATCCTTTAGCGTCAGCCCAGACAAGCAGTTCTACTACTGCTTCGGCTGTGGCGCCGGCGGCAATGCCCTGGGCTTTATCATGGACCACGACCACCTGGACTTCATCCAGGCCGTGGAAGAGCTGGCCAAACGCGCCGGCATGGAAGTGCCCCGCGAGGAAGGCGGCCGCCCACAAGCGCCACGCCAACCCAGCGACTCGCCGATCTACGCACTACTGACCGCCGCCAGCGAGTTTTATCGTCAAGCCCTGAAAAGCCACCCGAGCCGCAAAGCCGCCGTTGACTACCTCAAGGGCCGCGGCCTGTCGGGCGAGATCGCCCGCGACTTCAGCTTAGGCTTCGCCCCGCCCGGCTGGGACAACCTGGCCAAACACCTGGGCGGCGACAGCCTGGCGCAAAAGAACCTGATCGACGCCGGCCTGCTGGTGGAAAACGCCGACAACCCCGAGAAAGTTAAGCGCTACGACCGCTTCCGCGACCGGGTGATCTTCCCGATTCGCGACAGCCGTGGCCGCGTCATCGCCTTTGGCGGCAGGGTACTGGGCGACGACAAACCCAAGTACCTGAACTCACCGGAAACCCCGGTCTTTCATAAAGGCCAAGAGCTTTACGGCCTTTATGAAGCGCGCCAAAGCAACCGCCATCTCGACGAAATCATGGTGGTCGAAGGCTACATGGACGTCATCGCCCTGGCCCAACTCGGCCTGCGCAACGCCGTGGCCACGCTCGGCACCGCCACCAGCGAAGAACACCTCAAGCGCCTGTTTCGCATAGTGCCCAGCGTATTGTTCTGCTTCGATGGCGACCAAGCCGGCCGCAAAGCCGCCTGGCGAGCACTGGAAGCCACCCTGCCGAGCCTGCAAGACGGCCGCCGCGCGCGCTTTTTGTTTCTGCCTGAAGGCGAAGACCCCGACACCCTGGTGCGCAGCGAAGGCACTGAGGCGTTTCGCGCGCGCATCAACCAGCAAGCTCAGCCGCTGGCCGATTATTTTTTCCAGCAGCTCTGCCAAGAGGCCGACCCGCGCTCCATGGAAGGCAAGGCGCACCTCGCCACCCTGGCCGCCCCACTGATCGACAAGATCCCCGGCCACAACCTGCGCACCCTGATGCGCCAGCGCCTCACCGAAATCACCGGCCTCAGCGGCGAAGCCCTGAGCCAGATGGCGCCCGCCGCCAAGAACAGCGCCCATTCCAGCACCGGCCCAGCCCCCGGCGATTACTACCCGGATCATGGCGAAATTCCCGATAGCGCCTACTATGATGTCGCCCCCAGCCACAATGAATATGAAAATCCCGCCCCAACAGCGGGCTTCGAGCGCAGCAAGGGCAAGAGCAACTGGAAGAAAGAAGGCGGCAAATGGAGTAAAAAGGGCCGCGACGACTTCACTCCACGCGCGCCACGCACCGCCGTCAGCGTCGAATCGCCGCACCTGAGTGCGTTACGCACGCTGCTGCATCACCCCGAACTGGCCCAGAATGTCGAAGACGTCAGCCACTTCGCCGCTGAAGACGACACCTACGCACAATTGCTGGTGGCCCTGCTCGGCGCCCTGCAAAAGAACCCGAAACTGCGCGCCCTGCAACTGATCGCGCGCTGGC
>MHZN01000196.1:0-13838 GCA_001830395.1 Pseudomonadales bacterium RIFCSPLOWO2_12_59_9
AGTTGTTCAGGTGACAAATACGCAGGTATTTGCAGCCCAGGGCAATCATTGGCGCGGTGCCGAAGCCGAAGCTTTCGGCGCCGAGAATCGCTGCCTTGATCACGTCGAGGCCAGTTTTCAGGCCACCGTCCGTCTGCACCCGCACCTTGCCACGCAGGTCATTGCCGCGCAGGGTTTGGTGGGTTTCGGCCAGGCCGAGCTCCCAAGGCGCGCCGGCATACTTGATCGAACTCAGCGGCGAAGCGCCGGTGCCACCGTCGTAACCGGAGATGGTGATCAAATCTGCATAGGCCTTGGCCACGCCGGCGGCGATGGTGCCGACGCCCGCTTCCGCGACCAACTTGACCGATACCAACGCCTGCGGATTGACCTGCTTGAGGTCGAAAATCAGCTGCGACAAGTCTTCAATCGAGTAGATGTCGTGGTGCGGCGGCGGCGAAATCAGGGTCACGCCCGGCACTGCATAACGCAGCCGTGCAATCAGACCGTTGACCTTACCGCCAGGCAACTGGCCGCCTTCGCCGGGCTTAGCGCCCTGGGCGACTTTGATCTGCAGCACTTCGGCGTTAACCAGATATTCCGGAGTCACGCCGAAACGGCCAGTGGCCACCTGCTTGATCTTCGAGCTGCGCACCGTGCCGTAACGCACCGGGTCTTCGCCGCCCTCACCGGAGTTGGAGCGCGCACCGAGGCGGTTCATGGCTTCGGCAATGGCTTCGTGGGCTTCTGGCGCCAAGGCACCGAGGGAGATCCCGGCCGAGTCGAAACGCTTGAGGATCGCCGTCACCGGCTCCACCTGATCGAGCGTCAACGGCTGTTCGGCCAGTTTGACTTGCAACAGGTCGCGCAGCATCGACACAGGGCGGGTATCCACCAGCGTGGTGTACTGCTTGAATATCTCGTAATTACCTTGCTGCACAGCCGCCTGCAATGTGTTGACCACATCAGGGTTGTAGGCGTGGTACTCGCCGCCGTAAACAAACTTGAGCAGACCGCCTTGCTGAATCGGCTTGCGGTTGTTCCAGGCTTCCTTGGCCAACAGCTTTTGCTCGGCTTCGATATCGACGAAGCGCGCGCCCTTGAGGCGGCTGGCAACGCCACGGAAGCTCAACTCAACCACATCCTCGGCCAGACCCACGGCTTCAAACAGCTGGGCGCCACGGTAGGAGGCGATGGTCGAGATGCCCATCTTCGACAGGATTTTCAGCAACCCCTTGGAGATGCCTTTGCGGTAGTGCTTGAACACCTCATCCAGATCGCCCAGCACTTCGCCGGTACGGATCAGGTCAGCCAGCACTTCATAGGCCAGGAATGGATAGACCGCCGAGGCGCCAAAACCCACCAGCACGGCAAAGTGGTGCGGGTCGCGGGCCGTGGCGGTTTCCACCAGAATATTGCAATCGCAACGCAGGCCTTTCTCGACCAAGCGGTGGTGCGCGGCGCCAACGGCGAGCGAGGCATGCACCGGCAGCTTGCCCGGGGCGATATGCCGATCGGTCAGCACCAGCAGGGTTTTACCAGCCCGCACAGCTTCTTCGGCCTGATCGGCGATGCTGCGCACGGCGGCTTCCAGGCCGAGGCTTTCGTCGTAGTTCAGGTCGATAATCTGCCGCTCAAAGCCCGGCGCGCTGAGGTTCATCAGCGCCTGCCACTTGGCCGGCGAAATCACCGGCGAGCTGAGGATCACGCGGCTGCCGTGAGCCGGCGACTCTTCGAAAATATTGCGCTCGGCACCGAGGCAAATCTCCAACGACATCACTATGGCTTCGCGCAACGGGTCGATCGGCGGGTTAGTCACCTGGGCAAACTGCTGACGGAAGTAGTCATAGGTCGAGCGCACGCGCTGCGACAATACTGCCATCGGCGTGTCGTCGCCCATCGAGCCGACGGCCTCTTGGCCTTGCTCGGCGAGTGGCCGCAGCACCTGATCACGCTCTTCGAAGGTGACCTGGAACATCTTCATATATTGCTTGAGCTGGTCGGCGTCATAGCTGGCCGCGCCCTGCTCGTCATCCAGGCTGGCCTGAATGCGCACGGCGTTGCCGCGCAGCCACTGCTTGTACGGGTGGCGTGATTTGAGACGGTTGTCGATGTCGTCGGTGTGCAGCACTTGGCCGGTTTCGGTATCCACCGCCAGCACTTGACCCGGCCCGACGCGGCCTTTGGCTATCACGTCTTCGGGCTGGTAGTTCCACACGCCAATTTCGGAGGCAATGGTGATGTAGCCGTTGCTGGTGGTGACCCAGCGCGCCGGCCGCAGACCGTTACGGTCGAGCAAACATACGGCATAACGACCGTCGGTCAGCACTACGCCGGCCGGACCATCCCAAGGCTCCATGTGCATGGAGTTGTATTCGTAGAAGGCGCGCAGGTCGGCGTCCATGGTTTCGACGTTCTGCCAGGCTGGCGGAATGATCATCCGAATGCCACGGAACAGATCCATGCCACCGGAAACCATCAACTCCAGCATGTTGTCCATGCTCGAGGAGTCCGACCCCACGCGGTTAACCAGCGGGCCCAACTCATCCAGATCCGGCAGCAGATCGTTGGCAAACTTGGTACGCCGCGCCTGCGCCCAGTTACGGTTGCCGGTGATGGTGTTGATTTCACCGTTGTGCGCCAGGAAGCGGAACGGCTGAGCCAGCGGCCACTTCGGCAAGGTGTTGGTGGAGAAGCGCTGGTGGAATACGCAGATGCCGGTTTGTAGGCGCGCATCACTCAGATCAGGGAAGAACTGGGCGAGGTCGACCGGCATCATCAAGCCTTTATAGATGATGGTTTTGGCCGAGAAGCTGCAAATGTAGTGGTCGGTATCGGCAGCATTGCTGACCGACGAACGCCGACGGGCGCAGAACAACTTGATCGCGAATTCTTGATCGCTAAGACCGGCACCGCCGACGAACACCTGCTCAATCTGTGGCAGGCGCTCTAAGGCCAGGCGGCCGAGTACCGAAGTATCGATGGGCACTTTGCGCCAGCCAATGAGCTGCAGGCCGGCGGCCATAATCTCGCGATTCATGTTGTCGCGGGCAGCATCGGCCTTGGCCGCATCCTGATTCAGGAAGACCATGCCGACAGCATATTGCGCCGGTAGCTCGACAGAAAATTCTTGCACGGCAATGGCGCGCAGAAACACATCGGGCTTCTGCATCAACAGCCCGCAACCATCACCGGTCTTACCGTCGGCGTTAATACCGCCGCGGTGCGTCATGCAGGTCAGCGCTTCAATAGCTGTCTGCAGCAGGTGATGGCTAGCCTCGCCCTGCATATGGGCAATTAGGCCGAAGCCGCAGTTATCCTTGAACTCATCAGGATGGTACAGACCTGCTTTCATAGACACTCTCACCAGACAAACTTTTACTAAATCAAGCACTTACCGTGCGCGCAGGACTAATCGCCAGCTTTTGCGCAGGCAAAAGGGAGGTTATTGTACACATCCATCTCGAGGGTCACAAATCGGTGCGGCGGTGCCGTGTAAACTTATGCCGCCCAAGTAAAGGCAATGGCCCGCTAGCCGTGTTATCGACTAGCGGGCCATCAACCTAAAGCAAGCGACGAGCCAGCAGCTACGACGACTACTTTATTTCCTGCTGAACACTGGCAACGGTGCGCGGCCAAGGCTTGCTGGCTTTGACCTTGGCCGGCAGATTATTAATGGCCGACTGCGCCGCGGCGCGCGAGGCGAAGCTGCCATAGGTCACCACATAGATCGGCTTGCCCTGCAGTTGCTTCCTAAAATAGTGGTAGTCCGCACCTTGCTGACGCACAAATGCCTGCGCATTCGCCTCAACGCCAGTGCCTAGTACCTGCACAACGTAGTGTCCAGGCGCCTGCGCACCGTACCAACCCGCACTTGCAGCAGCAGATTTAGGCACAGCAGCGACTTTCGCCGCCGTAGCCACCTTAGCCGCAGCTACAGGCGGCTTTTCAGGCGGCTTAACCGCTGCCTTTGGCGCAACAACTGGTACAACTGGCGGCCTGGGTGCAGCAGCGACCACCGAAGCAGCCACCGGCTTAGCCACAACTGGAAGCTCGGCCTTGGCAATTGGCGGTACTGGAGCAGTAGTAGGCGCACCCCGAACAGGCTCCACCGGGGCGGCAGCCGCTACCGGAACGCTTGCCACCGCAGCGGGTAACGCTGCGCTCGACTCAGCGGCGCCCGGCTCTTCAGACTCGACGTCACCAGCAGCCTGCGCGAGCGGCTGGCGAATAACCGGCTGCGCCTCACCCGCCAATGGCAAAGGTAATGGCTGACTAGAACCGGCAAAATCTATCTTAGGCCCAGCCTGTGCCAGCCCATCATCTGCCACAACCGGGTCAGCCGGACTTGCCGGCACTACGGCCTGATCCAATGGCAGCTGCGTAACAGTTGGCGCCGGCTGGCTGCTTTCGCTGCGGCCTTGCATCATCCAGGCACCGCCTACACCTGCGGCCACCACCACCAACGCCAATAGATGCTTAATCGGTAACTTAAAACCCGCACCAGAGCCCGCGCGCTGAGCGGCGCCACGCTGCACCAGCATGGCGTCAATCAGCCCTTCGCGGGCAATTTGATTAATGGCACCCGGCCAGCCAGCCGATGCCAAATGAATATCAGCAATCTGCCGATCAGAGAGCAACTCAATGCCCTGGCCGGCACCTTCAAGGCGCTGAGCCAGATACTCGCGGGTCTCTTCTTCGCTGTAAGGCTGCAACTCGATTACGTGAAAACACTCTGCACCATCGGCATACAACTCAAGCCGCGGCACCAGATTCGAATCAGCAAACAAAAACACATGGGCGCGGCCATCGGCATTACCCGCAGCCAGCGCCATCATGGCATCCAGCGAAGCGTCATCCAGCTGATCCGCATCATCTACCAGCAGATACACCTCTTGCCCGGTTGCCACTAACTGCGCGACACGCTGTAGCACATCGCCCACATCAGCCTGCGGCACATTCAGACCCTGACTGATCAAGCGCAGCACACCGCCCGCCTCAACCGCACCGCGCGCCGAAACCACAACACTGTGGACCGACTGTTTATTGGTACTGGCCACCAACGCCTGACGCAAAAGGGTTTTCCCGCTGCCTTTAGGCCCCGTGACCACCAGCAGCAACTGACTGTAACGTGCCAGATGATGCAACTGCCCCAAGACCGGCTTACGCTGCGCCGGGAAAAACTTAAAGCCTGGGACCCGCGCAGCAAAAGGGTCGTGGCTTAACTGGTAGTGACCAAGAAAGGCTTCATCGGCATGTAAACTGGTCATAGATCTCTCATTCATCTCTAAGCTGATCGACCATGGCGCGGTAGTCTGCGCGCAAGGTAACGTCCAAAACTTCACGGGGAAAATCGCTCGTTACCACTGCCGCACCAAGGCCTTTCAGCAACACCAAGCGCAAGTGGCCATCGAGCACTTTTTTATCAACGGCCATGTGTTCAAGAAAGTTGTCTGGCGTCATTTCAGCCGGAGGCACCACCGGCAGCCCGGCACGCAACAACAAACGGATGCTACGATCGCGCTCAGCCGGCGTTAGCCAACCCAGCCGCTGTGACATCTCAAGCGCCATAACAGTTCCCACGGCAACCGCCTCCCCGTGCAACCACACGCCGTAACCCATATGGGTTTCGATCGCATGACCAAAGGTGTGGCCAAGATTAAGCGTGGCACGCAAGCCTGACTCGCGCTCATCAACGCCTACCACAGCAGCCTTAGCGGCGCAGGAGCGAGTAATTGCCTCACCCAACAGGGCCTGATCAAGCGCAAGCAACGCCTCAACGTGCAGCTCCAGCCAGGCGAGAAAAGGCATATCGCAAATCAAGCCGTATTTTATGACCTCAGCCAAACCGGCAGATAGCTCACGCGGCGGTAGAGTGACCAGGGTTGAGGTATCGATCAGCACCGCTTTGGGCTGATAGAAAGCACCGATCATGTTCTTACCCAGCGGGTGATTTATGCCCGTTTTACCGCCCACCGAGGAGTCGACTTGCGACAACAAAGTGGTCGGTATCTGAATAAAATCAACACCGCGCTGATAGCACGCAGCGGCAAAGCCCGCCATATCGCCTATTACGCCACCGCCAAGGGCAATGATCGTCGTACCGCGATCATGTCGCGCAGCCAACAGACCATCAAAAATCAGTTGCAGGGTCGCCCAATGCTTAAAGGCTTCGCCGTCAGGAAGAATTATCGGCGTAACCGAAAAATCAGCTAACACCGCCAACAAGCGCTCAAGATAAAGCGGCGCTACCGTTTCATTAGTAACCACCGCCACTTGCCGGCCAGCTATATGCGAAAGGAGTATATCCGAGCGAGCAAGAAGGCCATCGCCGATATAAATCGGATAGCTGCGCTCGGCGAGTTCAACCTGAAGAGTCTGCATGCGGCCCCCACTAGAAAGGGCGCTAGGATAGCGCAGATTTGCCTGCGCTTTAACGAGAAGCAAGCGTTTCGAGACGCTCAATTATTTCTTGCACCACCAAGCGCGGAGGTCGCTCATCGGTTTCGATGACTATGTCTGCAATTTCGCGGTACAGGGGATCGCGCACCGCCATTAAATCGGCCAACACTCGCCCAGGATCACTGGTACGCAATAACGGGCGATTGCGATCACGCGAGGTCCGATCAAGCTGCTGCTCAACAGTGGTATGCAAGTACACCACTCGACCGCCTGCGCGTAACGCCAAACGATTTTCCGCCCGCAACACAGCGCCGCCGCCAGTAGCAATTACCAGCCCCTCAAGCTCGCAAAGCTCCGCCAGCATCGCTTGCTCACGCTCACGAAAGCCAGCTTCACCTTCGACATCGAAAATCCAAGGAATATCAGCACCAGTACGCTGCTCAATTTCCTTGTCCGAGTCCTTAAAAGGCCAACGAAGCTCTTTACCCAGCAAGCGACCGATGGTGCTTTTACCTGCCCCCATCGGCCCAACCAAGATCAAATTTCGCACAGAATCAACGACTCACCGAAGCGGCCTGACTGTTCATAATGCGCGGAGTCAGAAACACCAACAGCTCGTTCTTCTGATCTTGAACGATATCCCTGCGAAACAAGCGCCCCAAGTAAGGCAGATCACCGAGGAACGGGACTTTCTCAACCGATTTAATTTGAGTATTGGAGAACACCCCACCGATTACTATAGTTTCACCATCTGCAACCAAAACCTTTGCATCAACCTCATTTTTCTTGATCGGCGGCACACCATTCACTGCCTGAGAGAAATCAGGCTCATCTTTGGTTATTTTAACCTCCATAATCACTCGATTATCTGGAGTAATCTGCGGGGTCACCTCTAGCGACAAGGCGGCCTCTTTAAAGCTGGTAGTTGTCGCACCACTCGAGCTTGCCTCTTGGTACGGAATTTCCGTACCTTTTAGAATTTTCGCTGTCTCTTTATCAGAGGTAACAACTTTTGGCTGCGAAATAACCTCACCATTACCCGTTTTTTCCATCGCCGAAAGCTGAAGATCTAAAATCAAATTATCCGTGATATACCCAATACCAATGCCCGAAGTACTGCCAACCACACCCAAATCCACATATGGCTGCGGACTATTCCCATTACTAGTTGTTGGCAGAGTACAATTACCGGCAAACGGGCCACAACTGACATTTTCCTTATCTTTGACACCTATATTACCATTCTTACCAAACCCCAAAAAATCACCACTACTGAACGCTCCACCCCAGCGCACACCCAAACTTTTATCGTAGTTAACCCCAGCCTCAACAATTCGAGCCTCAATCATCACCTGCCGAACAGGTATATCTAACTGGGCGACCACCCGACGCAGCTCATCCAAATTTGTCTGGGTCTGAAGCGCGATAATACTATTTGTTCGATCATCCACAGTTACCGAACCGCGCACCGCTGCAGGCACAGCACCATCAGCAGCACTTGTAACCGACTGGAACAGTTTGGCGATATCAGAAGCCTTAGCGTAGTTAACCTGAATCAACTCGCGGCGCAACGGCTCCAAATCAGCAATCTGCTTTTGCGATTCAAGCTCTTGCCGTTCACGAGCGGCGATTTCATCGGCAGGAGCCACCAGCAATACATTGCCAACTTTACGCTTATCCAACCCTTTAGTTTTCAATACCAAATCCAGGGCCTGATCCCAAGGTACATTTTGCAAACGTAAAGTAATGTTGCCCTGCACCGTGTCGCTGGCCACTAAATTCAAATCGGTAAAATCCGCAATCAACTGCAAAACCGAACGAACATCAATATCCTGGAAATTTAGAGAAAGCTTTTCGCCAGAGTAAGCAAAAGACTCTGCCTTGCGCTTATCTTTTTCCTCCTTACTAAGCGGCTTCACACTAACAATCAATTTACTGTCAGTTTGATAAGCCAAATAATCATACAACCCTGTCGGCTCAATGCTAATAATTGTCTTATCACCCTGACTTTGCGCATTCACAAACTGCACCGGAGTGGCAAAATCTTTCACATCCAAGCGCACACGCAAAGCATCTGGCAATTGAGTCTTAGCAAAACTCAGGGTTATTTTTCCGCCCTGATCCTGAATATCTGGACTCACCGTAGGGTCCGAAAGGTCAATTACAATATTGCCAGCACCCTGCTCACCACGCTGGAAGTCAACACTTTTAATTGCCTTGACAGTGGACACATAGGTTTTTGGGGCCGATTTAACAGGAGCCGCGACCGCTGACGAGCGTACCGACGAAGCACTGGTAGCGCCCTCGCCAATTACTACAAATAAATTATTACCTTCAACTCGCGAGCTATATGCAGCCAAACTCGTCAAATTAACAATTAAACGCGTTCGATCCCCCGCCTCTACGATTGTGACGCTTCGCGCGTTACCAACACCGAGTTCGCGATTTTTAGCGCCCAGTTTGTTGACCACTCCAGGCAAATCAAGAGCAATTCTCGCAGGCTGCTCGATGGTATAGCCCTTGGGGACTGTAACCGGCTCATCAAAAGTTAATTTCAGTTCAACTTTATCGCCAGGTAACGCAGCAACATCAAGCGCCTGAAGGTCCGCAGCAAATAATGACGGCGACATTGAGGCTAACAACAGCGAGATACTCAGGCGCGACAGGGTGCTTTTCATTGTGTGATTCCGTTGTGCTGACCGGTAATTGTTGTTCATATTAGACCTCACCCTTTCGTAGCTTCACTGAGCGCAAGGCTACGTGGGCGCTCTAGCCAACCACCTTCACCATCGGGAACAATTTCAACCACATCAATTTTCGATTCATTGATGGCCAGAATTCGTCCATGATTAGTCCCAAGATAGTCGCCCACCTTCACCCGATACACACCACCTGCCCCTTTCACCAACGCAAAGACACCAGTCGTACCGGACAGCGTTCCAACCATCTGAAAGGCTTCAATATTGAAACCCTCAAGAAATTGCTTAACCCGAGTCTCATCAGGCTTTATATCTTTCGAGCCCTTCTGCTGACTTGCGACATCGACTTTAACGGGCTTCTGGAAAGGACTGCGCATCCCCCCCGCATGATAAGTAAAAGGCTCATAGGGCTGAAACTGCGGCAAGGGCTCAATTGAGCCTTTAGGGCGCGCACGAACCTCATCCATATAAGCCTGCAGATCGTTAAATTCGCGACTCGAATCACAACCGCCCAAACCAATCAATACACACACACACAAAACGCACTGGGCATAATTCATTTTTTCAGCCCCTTATCAGCGCCAGGCAAACCTTTATCATTATATCTATAAGTTTTAGCCAAAATATTCATGCGCAACCGTGATGCACTGTCGCCACCATCGGGCTTCAATTCGAAATCATGCAACGTCACAATCCGCGGCAGACTCGCTACAGCGCTGGCAAAAGTGGCTAAGTCTTCATAACGCCCTAATACGCTTATTTGAATTGGCAGTTCGATGTAAAATTGCTGGGTAACTTCCGGCAGCAACTTAATCTCTTCGAACTCTAAACCACTATTGAGACCGGTACGTGTTACATCCTCAAGCAGGCCGGGAACCTCAGTATCACTCGGCAATTGACGTAACAATCCTGCGAACGAAGACTCCATTTCAACCATCTGGTCTTTATAAGCATCTAAATTAGCCGCTTGAAATGCCTTGCTTGAAAACTGCTCCTTGAGAGTCACCTCCTCCGCAGCCCGCTGCTCGAGGTCCGCCTGCCGATCCTTGAGCTGAAACTGATAACCTAGCCCAAGCACTGCAACCAACAGTAAAAAGCACGCAATGACCTTTACCGCCACAGGCCAAGAACCAATGTTATTCACATCGAGCTCTGATACGTCTAATTTCTTCAAATCATTGAGAGCGTCGGCAAAACTCATTTTTTAGCCCCCTGCACTTCAACAGCCGGTAGCGTTTGCTGCACGCTCAACTGGAAAATATTCGACTGCCCCATCTCTCCCGGAGTATCCGCTTTGACCTCAGTCAAATTTGGCGCAGTCAACCAATCAGAGCTCTCGAGATTACGCATCAAGCTTGAAACCCGATTATTCGATTCAGACGCACCAACAATGGCAATATTTTTTCCGGTCATTTTTAACCCAGTGAAATACACACCATCAGGCAGAGTGCGCACCAACTGGTCAAAAACCCGTCCAATGATTGGTCGATTGCCTTGCAGATCCTGAATAATTTTCATCCGCTCCAGCAACTGCTGGCGGCGGGTTTTTAACTCGCTAATTTCCTTGATTCGCGCATCCAGCACAGCAATTTCTTTGCGCACAAAGTCATTGCGTGCACTTTGCTGTTCAATTGCACCGCTCAGATACTGATCGCCGAGGAACACCACACCAGCAGCAACAATCAACACGCCCGCGAGCGTTACAAGAAATCGCTGCTTGCGCTCCTCGCGTAATTGCTCGCGCCATGGGAGTAAGTTAATCCGCGCCATTAGTCGAAACTCCTCATCGCCAAACCGCACGCGATCATCAAGGCTGGCGCATCGCTAGCCAAGGCACCAGCATTAACTTTGCTGCTCAAGGCCATTTCAGCAAACGGATTGGCCACCAGTGTCGGCGTACCTATTTTTTGCTGAATCAATCGATCCAAATCAGGAATAGACGCGGTGCCGCCAGCCAAAAGAATGTAATCAACATCATTAAACTGACCCGCAGCAAAAAAGAACTGCAACGAGCGCGAAACTTGCTGCACTACAGCCTCTTTAAATGGCTGCAACACTTCGCTGTCGTAATCGTCCGGCAGGCCACCTTGCTTCTTGGCCAGACCGGCTTCTTCAACCGACAAGCCGTAGCGACGCTGAACTTCTTCGGTAAGCTGTTTGCCACCAAAAAGCTGTTCGCGGGTATAGATGGTTTTGCCGTTATGCAAGACGCTAAGCGTGGTCATGGTCGCGCCGATATCGACGACGGCAACGGTCAAATCATCCTGACCATTACCTAGCTGCGAAACCAACAAACCATAGGCCCGCTCAAGCGCATAGGCTTCAACATCAACGACTTTTGCAGTAAGGCCAGCCAAGGCTAAAGCAGCCTCGCGCACTTCGACGTTTTCTTTGCGGCAGGCGGCCAACAGAACTTCTATCCGCTCAGGGTTACGTGCAGATGGGCCTTGCGCTTCGAAATCAATCGCAACTTCTTCAAGCGGATAAGGAATGTACTGATCAGCCTCAACTTTGAGTTGGTTTTCCAACTCATCGTCAGAAAGACCAGCTTCCATCTCGATAGTTTTGGTGATCACAGCAGAGCCCGCGACCGCAACGGCGACAAACTTGACGCCTGTTTTGGCTTTAGCTAACACGCGAGCGAGTGCCTGCCCCACCCCCTCAAGCTCTGCAATGTTTTTCTCGACCACTGCGTTTGGTGGCAGCGGCTCCACAGCGTAGGCCTCTACCTTGTAGCGGCTGCCTGAGCGACTTAGTTCAAGGAGCTTGACCGAGGTCGAACTAATGTCGATCCCCAGCAGCGTGTTCGCTTTCTTATTGAAGAGCCCTAGCACGACTGATTTCCTATCTGCATCCGCGACTTACGGAGGATTTATGTTTTTTTACATTAAATAACAGTCTTGACAGAAGCGCAAATGGCTACCCAGCAAAAAACCCGCTTATAATGTGATCAGTTTCGTTTTTCAGCTTCAGCTTCCGCTTAACTCATTCTTTTATCTGGAAATCCAAGAATCTTGATGCGCTTGCTTAAGTTTATTTGTTGGTCTGGATTTGCCATTTTTTGCGGGTTGCTACTCAGCATCAGCGGCGCGTACCTCTATCTTAGCCCCGGTCTGCCATCCGTCGAATCGCTGCGACGCATTCAATTGCAGATCCCGCTACGGGTCTTCAGCAGTGACGGCAAGCTGATCGCCGAATTTGGCGAAATGCGCCGCAGCCCGATCCGCATCAATGATGTCCCGCCCGATTTCATCTCCGCCCTGCTTTCTGCCGAGGATGACAACTTCGCCAACCATTATGGCGTCGACCCCAGCAGCCTGATGCGGGCCGCCTCGCAATTATTGAAAAGTGGTCATATTCAGTCGGGCGGCAGCACCATCACCATGCAGGTGGCGAAGAATTTCTTCCTGAGCAGCGAGCGTAGTTTCTCACGCAAAATTAACGAAATCCTGCTGGCACTGCAGATCGAGCGCGAACTCAGCAAAGCTGAAATCCTCGAGCTCTACGTCAATAAAATATATTTGGGCAATCGCGCCTACGGCATAGAAGCCGCAGCCCAGGTCTATTACGGCAAATCGATCCGCGACATCAGTCTTGCGCAAATGGCCGCCATCGCCGGCTTGCCCAAGGCGCCATCGCGGTTTAATCCACTGATTAATCCGACCCGCAGCAAAGAGCGGCGCGATTGGATTCTCGGCCGCATGCTCAAACTGGGCAAGATTGACCAGGCCCGCTACCAGGCCGCCATCGCCGAGCCAAGCAACGCCTCATACCACGGGCCGACACCCGAGCTCGACGCGCCTTATATCGCCGAAATGGCCCGCGCCGAAATGGTCGGCCGCTATGGCAGCGATGCCTACACCGAAGGCTTTCGGGTAACCACCACGGTTTCCAGCGAGCTCCAGCAAGCGGCCAGCAGCGCGGTGCGCACAGGTTTACTGAGCTATGACCAGCGTCACGGCTACCGAGGCCCGGAAACTCGCCTGGCTGGCATGACCCGCGAATCCTGGCGAGCCGAGCTGAGCAAGCACCGCTCAGTGGGCGGGCTGGAACCGGTTATCGTGACTCAGGTCGAAAAAAGCGGCTTACTGATCATCAATCGTACCGGTGTCGAGGAAGCCGTCAGCTGGGACAGCATGAAGTGGGCACGGCCATTTCTGGGCCCGGACAGCATGGGCGCACGCCCACAACAGCCGGCCGACATCGCACAGATTGGCGACCTTATTCGCGTACAGCGCCAAGCCGACGGCAATCTGCTGTTCAGCCAAATACCCACAGCGCAAGCAGCCCTCAGCTCACTCGACCCGCAAAATGGGGCGATCCAGGCCTTGGTCGGTGGCTTCTCCTTCGAGCAAAGCAATTACAACCGCGCCACCCAAGCCAAGCGCCAGCCCGGCTCAAGCTTTAAGCCCTTTATCTACAGCGCGGCCCTGGATAACGGCTTCACCGCCGCCAGTCTGGTCAATGACGCGCCGATTGTGTTCCAGGAAGCCGGCATGGAAGAGGCGTGGCGGCCGAAAAATGACAACAACACCTTCCTCGGCCCCATCCGGCTGCGTGAGGCGCTGTACAAGTCGCGCAACCTGGTGTCGATTCGAGTGCTACAAGCCATAGGCATCGATTACGCCCTGAAATACGTCGCCCGCTTTGGTTTCAACAAGCAAGATTTGCCGCGCAATTTCTCGCTGGCACTGGGTACCGCCAACCTAACCCCGCTGGAAATCGCGACCGGCTGGTGCACCTTCGCTAACGGCGGCT
>MHZN01000196.1:13873-14832 GCA_001830395.1 Pseudomonadales bacterium RIFCSPLOWO2_12_59_9
AGCCGCGAAGGCAAGCCCCTATTCGTCGCCAACCCGCCCAGCGTGCCGCAAAATACGCCACCCGCAGAAAGTAACGATGAGGACATCGACACCAGCAGCGCAACGCCCGGCTACGAGCCTGCGGCAGCCGAGCGCATCGTTGATGCCCGTACCGCATTCATCCTCACCAGCATGCTGCAGGATGTTATCAAGCGCGGCACCGCCCGCCGCGCACTGGCCATGGGCCGCAGCGACCTGGCCGGCAAAACCGGCACCACCAACGAATCCAAAGACAGCTGGTTCTCCGGCTTTAACGCCGACTATATGACCACCGTCTGGACCGGCTTTGACCAACCCGAAAGCCTCGGTCGCAACGAATTTGGCGGTACTGTCGCACTGCCGATCTGGATGAACTACATGAGCGCGGCACTCAAAGACAAACCCGCCCACATGCTTCCCGAACCGCCCGGCATACTCAGCCTACGGATTGATCCGCTGACCGGGCGCACCGCCGCACCGGGCGCCGAGAATGTTTATTTCGAGCTATTCAAGAGCGAGGATTCGCCGCCCGCAATGAGCGAACTGGATCCAAACCAAAGCGCGCCGGGCAGCCCGCTGCCGGAAGACGAGGCAACGCCGATCGATTTGTTCTAAGCCCCAAAAAGGCCGCGCCGCCGCCCGCAGATGGATTAATCGCCGCACACAAAAAAACCGCTCACCGATAAAAGTGAGCGGTTTTTTTAATTGCGCCAAGGATTAGTTAGCGCATCCAGCTGCTGCCATTAACCGTTGAACACATCATCAACCGACTGCAGCGGGTAGTGTTTCGGATAAGGCAGAGTCGCCACGCCGCTCTCAATCGCCGCCTTGGCCACAGCATCGCAGACCACCGTGATCAGGCGCTTGTCCATCGGCTTCGGAATGATGTACTCGCGACCGAACGACAGGGGCGCGCCACCATAGGCGTCGCACACGTCCTG
>MHZN01000197.1 GCA_001830395.1 Pseudomonadales bacterium RIFCSPLOWO2_12_59_9
AACGACGAGATCATCAGTCCGGTGCAGAGCAACGGCGTGTATGTCGAGTCGCTGCCATTCTTCGGCGGTCAGTTCGTCTGGAAGGCCAATCCGCTGATCGTCGAGAAGCTCGCCGAAGTCGGTTGCCTGCTGGCCAGCGATAAGATCATGCACAGCTACATGCACTGCTGGCGGCACAAGACCCCGCTGATCTATCGCGCCACCGCGCAGTGGTTCGTTGGCATGGACCGTCAGCCAGTCACTGGCGCGACCCTGCGCGAGCGAGCAATTGCCGCCATTGAGCAAACCGCCTTTGTGCCGACTTGGGGTCAGGCACGCCTGCACAGCATGATTGCCGGCCGGCCCGACTGGTGTATCTCACGTCAGCGCACCTGGGGCGTGCCGATTCCATTCTTCTTGCACAAAGAAAGCGGCGAGCTGCACCCACGTACCGTTGAGCTGATCGAACAGGTCGCGTTACGGGTTGAACAGCAAGGCATCGAAGCCTGGTTCAAGCTCGACGCCGCCGAACTGCTCGGTGACGAAGCCGCGCACTACGACAAGATCAGCGACACCCTGGATGTCTGGTTCGATTCCGGCACCACCCACTGGCACGTGCTGCGTGGCTCGCACCCGCTCGGCCACGACAGCGGCCCGCGTGCCGACCTGTATCTGGAAGGCTCGGATCAGCACCGTGGCTGGTTTCATTCGTCACTGTTAACCGGCTGTGCCATCGACAACCAGGCGCCGTACCGCGAGCTGCTCACCCACGGTTTCGTGGTCGATGAGAACGGCCGCAAGATGTCCAAATCGTTGGGTAACGTGGTCGCCCCGCAAGAGGTCAATGACAGCCTGGGTGCCGATATCCTGCGCCTGTGGGTGTCGTCCACCGACTACTCCGGCGAGATGGCGGTGTCCAAGGTTATCCTGCAGCGCAGCGCCGATGCCTATCGGCGCATCCGCAATACCGCGCGCTTCTTGCTGTCCAACCTCAGCGGCTTTAATCCGGCCGAGCATCTGCTGGCACCCGGCGACATGCTGGCGCTGGATCGTTGGGCGGTGGATCGGGCCTTGTTGCTGCAGCGCGAGCTGGAAGAAGCCTACGGCGAATATCGCTTCTGGAACGTTTATCAGAAAGTGCACAACTTCTGCGTCCAGGAGTTGGGTGGTTTCTACCTCGACATCATCAAGGACCGCCAGTACACCACCGCCGCCGACAGCACGGCACGGCGCTCCTGCCAGACTGCGCTGTTTCATATCAGCGAGGCGCTGGTGCGCTGGATTGCACCGATTCTGGCCTTCACCGCCGACGAGCTTTGGCAGTACCTGCCGGGCGCGCGTAACGAGTCGGTGATGCTCAACGGCTGGTACGCCGGCCTGAGCGAAATGCCGGCAGACTTGGAGCTGGATCGCGCCTTCTGGGAGCGGGCCATGGCGGTCAAAACGGCGGTTAACAAAGAGTTGGAAAACCTGCGGGCGGCCAAAGCCATCGGTGGTAACTTGCAGGCGGAAGTCACCCTGTATGCCGAAGACGCCTTGGCGGCCGATCTAGCCAAGCTCAGCAATGAGCTGCGCTTTGTGCTGATTACCTCAACTGCCACTGTGGCACCGCTGGCCAGTGCGCCAGAGGATGCTGTGGCTACCGAAGTGCCGGGCTTGAAGTTGCGGGTGCTGAAATCGGCCCACAGCAAGTGCGGTCGTTGCTGGCATCACCGTGAGGACGTCGGCCAACACGCCGCCCATCCAGAACTGTGCGGTCGCTGTATCGAGAACATCGAAGGCGCGGGTGAGGTGCGTCATTATGCTTAATCAAAAGCGCTTTGGCCGGTTGGCCTGGCTGTGGCTGAGCGTAGCGGTGTTGTTGCTCGATCAGCTCAGCAAGGTCTATTTCGAAGGTGCCTTAACCCTGCATCAGCAGATCACCGTAATCCCGGATTACTTCAGCTGGACCTTGGCCTACAACACCGGCGCGGCTTTTAGCTTTTTGGCCGATGCCGCGGGTTGGCAGCGCTGGTTCTTTGCCGCCATCGCTCTGGTGGTCAGCATGGTGCTGGTGGTTTGGCTCAAGCGCCTGAAGGCTCATGAAACCTGGCTGGCCGTAGCGCTAGCGCTGGTGTTGGGCGGCGCCATTGGCAATCTGTTTGATCGGGTCGCCTATGGCCATGTGATCGATTTTATCTTGGTGCATTGGCAGAATCGCTGGTACTTTCCGGCGTTTAATTTGGCCGATAGCGCCATTACCCTCGGCGCAATCTTGTTGGCGCTGGATATGTTTAAGACGCAAAAGAGCGCAGAGCTTAGTCATGACTGAACAACGTATAGGCGCGGCTACCCAGGTGACCCTGCATTTCGCCATCAAGCTGGACAATGGCGATGTGGTCGACAGCACCTTCGGCAAGCAACCGGCCACCTTCAAGGTCGGCGACGGCAACCTGCTGCCAGGCTTTGAGCAGGCGCTTTACGGCCTCAAAGCCGGCGATAAGCGCAACTTGCCGATCTTACCGGAGCAGGGTTTCGGTCAGCCAAACCCGCAGAACGTACAGGTGATGCCGCGCAGTCAGTTCAAAGACATGGAGCTGGCCGAAGGCTTGCTGGTGATCTTCAATGACGCCGCCAATGCCGAGTTGCCAGGCATGGTGCAGAGCTTTGACGACAGCCAGGTAAGCGTTGATTTCAATCACCCGCTGGCCGGCAAGACGCTGGGCTTTGAGGTGGAAATTATTGCGGTGCAGGCGCTCTAACGCTGCTGTTGGTTTTCGTAGGGTAGGTTAACTGCGCAGCGGCGTAACCCATCGGCGGCAGCAGTGTGTGGTGTTAGCGATCTGAATGGCGGACTGTTCGCTGCGCTTCTGAGTCCGTCCTACGTCCGCCCTTGGTTTTGCGTCTGTCTTTAGTCCTGGGTTTTACCCAAAATCGCCATCACATTCAGAGGCGCACGCCATGCAAATCAAACTCGCCAACCCCCGTGGTTTTTGCGCTGGCGTCGATCGCGCCATCGAGATCGTCAACCGCGCCCTGGAAGTCTTCGGAGCACCTATCTATGTGCGCCATGAAGTGGTGCATAACAAATTCGTGGTCGAAGACTTACGTTCTCGCGGCGCGATCTTCGTCGAAGAACTCGATCAGGTGCCGGACGATGTCATCGTTATCTTTAGCGCCCATGGCGTATCCCAGGCGGTGCGCCAAGAAGCCGCCAGCCGCGGCTTGAAGGTTTTTGATGCGACCTGCCCGCTGGTGACTAAGGTGCATATCGAAGTGACGCGCTACAGCCTTGATGGCCGTGAGTGCATCCTTATCGGTCATGCCGGCCATCCAGAAGTCGAAGGCACCATGGGTCAGTACGACCGCAGCAATGGCGGTGAAATCTATCTGGTCGAAGACGAAGCCGACGTCGCTAAGCTCGAAGTGCGTAACCCCGAAGCGCTGGCTTTCGTCACCCAGACCACCTTGTCGATGGACGACACCAGCCGCGTCATCGACGCCCTGCGCGCCAAATTCCCCTGCATCGGCGGCCCGCGCAAAGACGACATCTGCTATGCCACCCAAAATCGCCAAGATGCGGTCAAACAACTGGCCAGTGAGTGCGATGTGGTCTTGGTGGTCGGCAGCCCTAACAGCTCCAACTCCAACCGCCTGCGTGAGCTCTCTGAGCGTTTAGGAACGCCTGCGTATCTGATCGATGGCGCTGAAGACTTGCAGCGAGAATGGTTTTTCGATACTGCGCATATAGGCATCACCGCCGGCGCATCGGCGCCGGAAGTGTTGGTGCGCGGTGTGATTGAGCAGCTGCATGAGTGGGGGGCGAGTGGTGCTGAAGAGTTGCTGGGGCGGGCAGAGAATGTAACGTTTTCGATGCCAAAAGAGCTGCGAGTAAAGATGCTGAGCTGAGTCAGGCGGCTGGCGCCGCCCTTGATGGTGTCAGCCTAGAGCTGTATCTCAACTGATTTTTTTCGTCACTAGCGCTTGGAAGTAACGTCGTAAGCGTTTATGCGCACGACGTTCTCCTGAAACTTTTAGCGCCAGCAGTCGTTAGCAACGCCGCCTACGGCGCTGACATCCCTAGTGCCAAGAGCACTCAGCGTTAGATTTAAACATTTGGTGTCTCCAACCTGAGGTCCTCCAGGGGTAGGAGTGGCTGTCAATGTATAGCCGCCGTCATTTGCGACGGCGGCTACAGTCAGCCGATATCTGTCCCTGTCTGATCTCACAATAAAGTCAGGTGCAACTCCGCTGGTATTGCGCAGCCCTAGCCCGTTTATCGTGGCCTGAGTGGTGATGTAGAAGTTGTTTTGTGCGTAAAAACGCTCCTGGCGCGCCGCTGCATCACTGAGTAAGGTTTGTGCTTCGGTACGATTGCTCCGAAGTATGTACTCCTGATAACTAGGGTAGGCAATGGCGGCCAATATGCCGATGATAGCCACCACTATCATTAGCTCTATCAGGGTGAAGCCGTCGATTCGCTGCTGATTCATTGAGTCATTCCTCATCCTGGGGGACTACACGCCAGTTTTGTCGGCCTGAAGAGTTCGGGCCCTGATCAATGGTTGTGCACTTGCCATCTGACCCTCGCAGGCATGGTTTATCGAGAGGGCCTCCAGCGCCATCGGTAATGATGGTTCCACCCGCTGAGGAGTCCACTGCGGAAACTAGGGAGTCAAGAGTATCTATCTTGCCATCGCCATTTAAATCGAAAACCTTGAAACTGGTGCGTCCGCCAGTCGCTGGGTCAATGCCATAGTAACGCCCGTCTACGCCAGACTCGCAGGGGTCTGAGTTGGGTGTGCGAGTGTTAATGATCAGCACATCGCCGCGTTTACTCATGTCATCGACGATGCGCTCGCCGGCTGAAGTGGTAGTGGTCGACAGATCCAAGTACCAGCCATATTTGCCGGCGCTGTTTGTATCACTAAACCAGGCAACAGCAGTATTGCTCAGCGTGCGGACGTTTCGGGTTATTGCCGTGCTGCCTGTGCCAAACGTGATGCTGAGTGCTGAGGTGATGGTTTGTTGTTGCAGGTTGGTTCGATTGAGTGTTGGAGTTGTGCTTGCTGCTTGGCCAAGTGTCTGGCGATCCCAGATGCCATATAGAGTTTGCATTTGGTAAGGGCTCACTTTATCGGTGACGCCCAAGTAACGGCCGGTACCGAAGGCCACTATGTAGCCGAGCCTAGTCGGGTGGCGAATAAGAGATGGCGCCGAGGTGATCGATTGCTTTGTTGGCGCGCCATCGCCTGTTCTTGCTTGATAAAGTGCTGTGCCGCTAAAGCCAACTCGGAACTCATCGGCTAACGAGTCGCCATCATTGGTGCGAGCGAATGGGGTGGTGGTTGCAGATGTGCCAATCAGATCAAAACGCCACATGTTTCCTTGCAGGTCGCCGGCATAGGCATAGTCGGCAACACCATCGCTGTTGTTGTCTGCAAGTTTTGGGCTTGAAAGGCCGTTGGCGGCAGTTTCGCCTTGCGCATCCAGCCTTTTGACCAAGGTACCGTCTTGGATGTTAAGAACAAATAGTACGGCTTTGCCCGTGCCATTGTTTGCACTGTTATAGCCGTTAGCGATTACTACACTCCATTTGCCGTTATGCAAGCGAGCGGTAACTGGTGCTGCCAGGCTAAAGCCTAGATCGCTAGTGCAATTATTGCTGGCTGTGCAAAGGGCGGTAGTGACGCAGCCGCTGTTCGTGTCGCAGATGCCGCTGCTGATGCTGTCGCTGGTGAACTCCCAGAGCAGGCTTACGTTGTCTGGGTCGGTAACGTCCAGCGCGAAGACCTCTTTACCGCCAGCGCCTAAAGCCCCAACCAGTACTGTATGCCAGGCACCGCCGAAATACACATCAGTAGCGGAGATAGCGCCATCAACGTAGTAGTGATGATTGTCGCTGCTCTGGCTGGTGTAGTCAGCGGCGGGAAGTCGATTTAAATCCCGAATGACTGCGGTGGGGATAAAGGCTAGCGTTTCTGCACCGTTGGTCTCATTGAACGCATGCAGCATGCCGTCGTTAGCACCTACATAGATCTGTCCGCGACGCGCAGCCTGGGTGGTTTTAAAGGTGCTGTAGTCACCTGCTGCGCCGTCAACACGATCCGCCATGTAGCTTAGGTATTGGGCGCCCTTAACCACGACGGGGCTGGAGCCAATAATGTCGCCTATTTTTTTGTTCTTGGTGCGAAAAGTGCTGCACCCAGTGAGCGATGCGCAACTCTCGCCCCTGACGAAGGCTACCCGGGCTTGACCCGATGAGTCGTTCAAGGTGGTGGCTGGGTTGAGGTTCAGCGCCGTTTGCAGTCCTACGCCATTGAAGCTACGACCGGCCAGGTTACTCCAGTTGAAGTCGACAAGTGCCGTGCCTGCGGTGTTGCTCATTTTAATATTGCGGCTGGCTGGGACGTTGTCGCTGGCTTTCCATATTTCAGTTACCTCGCCTGTTGCGGAGTAGGTTTCCTTGATTAGGTCACCGCTCCAGCTCTCAACCTCGAATTCGGTGCGGTAGATGGCTTGCAGCGTATCGGTGCTGTGGGGTACTGGCGCCCTCGCTGCTGCTGGGCGCGACACCGAGTTATTTTTTTGCGAGAGATCACCGAAAGCCTTGTCCAGCTGGGCTTTGAGTGTGAGCGCATTGGTGACCAAGAAATAGTTGTCTGGTACACCATTTAGGTCGGCATCCCAAGTCGGGGACGTATTGCCGTATTTGGCTGCGTACCAGAGTGGGTCGTTCAGCAAGCTGGCGCTTGATGTATTGGAGCCCGTAAAGGTGCGAGTGGTAGTAATCGGCAGGGTCTTGCACTCGGTATCAGACGCTCTGCTTGCACAGTAGCCTGGATTGCGTCCAGGCGGCGTATTGAGGCCGTAAAAATAGACTCCTGGGCTGTCGCAGGCTGTGGTGCTGTTGCCTGCTAGATCGCAAATTTCAAGGAAAATACCGTCATTAGTGGTGCCCGAAATGATGTAGCCCATGTTTTGTACTGCGCCACCGGCGGCGTATTCGGAGTCGAGGCGGATATCCAGTGTGCCAGCAGTGTTTAGCGACAAGGTATATAGCGCAATCGCATCCATGTCGTGGTCAGCACCTTGTTCCACATCCTCATAGTTAATGCGAAATTTTGCGTAGGGACGGCCGCCGTTAACGGTAATATTGGTGTTGTTGCTGTCCGTGTTGGCAATTTCGGCAACATAGAAGTCAACGATCTGGTTGGTGGGTTTATAGCTGCTGTTTTGTACCGATTTGGCGAATGGAACTACGGTGACGGTTCTATTGTTTCCTACCGGGAATTCGATTTTCGGTAATGGGGAGGCGAGGGCAACCGAGTACGTTAGAAGTTTTTTATCGCCGCCAATGTTGTGTTGTGCCGCGAAGCGGGAAACCCCTGCAGAGTAGTAAGTGCCACTTTTGGTTGGCTCTTCTGGTGCCAGTCCTCTGACGGTTGATAGATTAGTGACCGTTTTAGCCGTAGGCGCATCGTCGCTTACACCATTGGACTCGCCAATAAAGATGTTCCGCGATGCGGTGCCTTCGGCTGTCCAGATGGCATCCACCTCAGTGGAAACATTCAAGCCTCGAATGGCCGTGGGGTCGTCTGAGTTGGAGAATGCAGTGCCGCCGTTTTCAGTCTGCCAGCTTGCTGTACCCCCTGGTAGCTTGAAGTCATAGGAAGGGTTGATGTCGCTGATCACTGTCATTGCAGGCACGGAGCAGCCGGGATAGGCCTCTCGTCCGTTGCTGACAGCAGAATAGGGGGGGGTCCAGTCTGGTTTTGGCAATGCAAGGGTAACGTCTGGTCCAGAGGTGGTGCTGTAGTCATACAGTAGCGTGGGTGTTGTGGCGCCGGCAAAGTAGCGGGTTGCCTCGTACATCATTTCGCCAATGGGATTGCCCCACATATAGCAGGTATCGGTTTGTGTCATGCGCCTGCTGGTGATAAAGCCGCAACCATACACATGGCTGCTATAGCCAAAATCGTAAGTGCGTAATTTATTGATGGTATCGACTATGCCCGATGTGCCGCTGAACTGACCGGTAGTTAGATTCAGTTCATTGGTAAAGCTTTGAATGTTGCTGCGTAAAATGCCACCGCTCATATTCTTGGCATAAGAACCTGACAGCAGACCGAAGTACATTCTATTGGTTTGGCCGTAGTCATGGAGAATACCCGTCGGCTTATAACTGCCACTTGGATAGCCCTTGCAACTGGTTTCTTGCAGTGTGGTATCGGTTGCTCCGCTTGGCCCTGCGGTACATGTTGCTACCCGAATGCTGTAATCGGTCATGTTTGATGTGACACTGCTAGGTGACTTGAAATAAAGATTCCAACCATCGCCGCCGGCGCCTTCTTCGTGCCGGAATTTTATTGTGTGGGATTGCCCGGCAGTCAGATAAACCGTACCTGAGTGCGAGTCGAGTGATGCTGCGGAATTGCTGGCACCATGGCCGCCGTACCAAGAGGCTACAAGCGCGCCATTGATCGTGACATCCACAGCATCGTCGCCGTCTACGGCAAAGCTGTAGGTGCCGGTGGTTGGTACCGTGAGAGTCCCTTCGATCAGGCTGTGGTAGTTATCCTGAGTACAGCTCTTGGCGCCGGGTACAAAGGGGTTGCTGTTGGATGTTCCGCTGGATCTAACAAGGGTGGTGCTTGCTGTGCCGCAAAATTTACTGCTGGTATTATTGGTGGCGCTGAATAAGGTGTTCATGTCCGCATTATTTGCGGGATTTGCGATACTGTCCTTCCATGTGCTCACTGTTAGTCCAGACAACGCGGAGGCTGGCACTTCCGCCCAAGCTCCCGAGGCGCTGCCAGCAGTAGAACAGGCCACCGTCGAACCAGAGCTGTTCACACAAGTTGAGTCAGCAACTGTTCGTTCTTTTGAAACCCAGTTCCAGATGCGAAACGCACTGTCATTAAGTACTCGTAGATTGGGGGCGGTATTTTCAGTCGTGGAAGTCACTGCAAACAAATGATTGAGCCCTGTGGCCGGCAGGCTCAGCGGCGTATACAGGTTGATGTTATAGCCGTTGATCGCAACGCTGGTGTATTCCTTGCCCCAGCTGTGGGCATCCTGCGGAATATAGGAAGCTTGTAGCACTGTTTCGGTCGTGCTATCGGTCGAGCGGTAGCCGCCATACAGTACCTTGCGCAAGGCATCTATTCGGGCAGTGGCAACGTAGTTGAGAAAGTCTCCGCTCCATTTGCCGCTACACTCTTTACCATTGCTACCAGTACCTAGAACTGCGGGAACGAATTTGCTTCCGTCATGGGTGTAGCAAACTTTAGAGTTAAAATAACCGTAGTAATCAATGCCGCCTTGTGCTGGTAGTAAGTAACCTTTGTAACCAATATCCAGCTTCCCGTCGCCGTTAAGGTCTGATGCGTCGTTATAGGCTTCGTAATAAAGCTTATGGTCGCGACCCATAACCAGCATATTCAGTGGCGGTACGGCAGCACTGACGAAAATGGGGGTTTGAGCAATATCAATATCTGCTTGCGCTGGGGGCAGGTAGGTAAGTAAGCCTGCGGCTGCAACTGCCGAGAAAATTTTATTCATCATGTTCTCCGATAAAGCCGGGAGCCAGTTGCTGATGCGCGAGCCATAATGGTCAGCGCCAAGCATTAAATGGGTTGATTTTTTTAAAGGCGAAATAGGCGTGATCATCATTGTATTTCGCTCAGTTGAACACTTTAGCAGTTACGGAACGAAGACTTACTTGCGCGCCTGCGGTGTTAGCCGCTTGGCTATTTACTTCGTAACGGAAGGTGCCGATGCCTAACATCGGATTACCGTACTCGGGATTTTCGGCTTGACCTTCGGCTTCGCCTGAGGGCGCTACCTGTGAGTACCATTTGGTGGTTCTTTCCAGCGTGGAGGCATCAGTAGGCGCGTAGTCTTGCGCCTGAGTGAAATCCTGCGCATAGGCAACAGCTGTGCTGAGAAAGCACGGCTGGGTGCTTTCACAATTCGGTACGGTTTGTGGCTCTCGAGGCTTGCTCGTGGCGCGCATGGTGTTTTCAGCGTCGCGTAAGCCTGCTTCGGCAGAGTTGGCGAGGCGTTGTTGCTCAATGTAGTTGCCGGATATACGTGACTCCAAGGCGGCTTCGCGGGCGCTCGACATCGCAAGCACGGTGACAACGAGCAAGATAATTAAGGCAATAAACAAGGAGGCACCTTGCTGCTGCTTGGGTAGGGGTGTGCGGGTGCGGGTGCGGAACGTTTTCATGGCGTACGGTTCCTCAGGGTTACTGTGCCTTGCGTAACTTGATATATCTGGCCGGTATCCCCGTCTCTTACCGAGGCGTAAAGATCATCACTTGGGTTGGTGAGATTTTTCCAGTTCAGCAGGGCTGCAGCGGCATCGGCATTTTCGCGCAGCTGTTGGCCGCTGCTGCGTAGCAAGCCGCTGAAGCGCACCGCGAGAATTGGCTGCGTACCAGGATCTTCGATTGTGTAGCTTGATATGTCGCGGGCGGCGCTGTTGGCACCTACGCCAAGTTCGAAACGCAAGTCGACGATCCCGCTGACGAGCGCGCCACTGTGTGTTGTGCCTGCCACCTCGCGCGTGCAAGTCAGCTCGTTATTGTTGAGCCAAAATCTCTCGGTAAAAATTTCGGGCGTTTGTGTGTAAGGGTTAGCGATGGCTGCCGCCGTGTCGGCTTGCACTGCATTGCCAGTGCAGTCGCGATCTTGAGCATCGCGTGGTTGGTAGCGGATGCACAGTGAACTGCTACTGATATATTTTACGGTCTGTCCTGCTGCTAAAGCGCCACAACCGGAGATATTCCCGCTCGCAGGGAAGGACTGTTCTGCCTGTATGTCTGGCTGACGGCGATAGCCTGCCTTAGCCAGTTCATTCTGCAGTAAGAGCAGGGTAAAACGGCTATTTTCCTGATTCTCGGACTGGTTTTGCTGAAAGATATAGCCGCGCTTGTTGTCGACGAAAATCTGGGTGACGCCAATAATCAAAACGCTACTGATCACCATAGCAACCATTAATTCAATCAACGAGAGCCCTGCTTGGTATTTGCTTGCATGCATTGGGGGCGTCCTAGATTTGGGTGCGTAGGCGGTAAGAACAGAGGGTGCTGGCTGCATTGTTGGCATCGGTACTGTCCATGCACTCACCAGCCTTGACGGTCCAGACCAGTTTGATTTCCACGGCTGAGCCTGTGGCTGGGCAGGCGGTTGCGTCGCCGTCGCCGGGAGTCAAGGAGCGGCAAATGTAGAAGTCACTGGTCAGCAGTGTTGTTGTTACTCCGGGAAGTATGTTTGTTGCTTTTTGCGCCCAGCATGCCAATTGCTCTGTTGGTACTTGGGTTGTGCTGCTGCAACCTGTCCCTGGTGTGTCGGCGAAGGCAGTACCTTTTGCCTTGTAGAACTCAGACGGGCCGAGAGGGTTGGCGCGTATGAGTTCAATCAGGTCGTTCGCGAGCATGGCTGCATTATTGCGTTGCACGGAGTCTTGGGTGTACTGCTGTGTGCGCCCCTGCATGGCGACCATGCCAAGTACGCCAATACAGACCAAAAGCAGGGTGATTAGGACTTCGATCATGCTGAAGCCTAGGTTGCTGTACGGTGTTTTATTCATGGATTGCAGCTCCCCATTTGGCCATTTACTTCAGATCTTCCACGAGGCCATGAGCGGATATTTCCAGTGTTTTGAATGGTCAAAGTAATGCCGTCGGCAAACTCGGCGTTATGGCAGATGATAATTTTGGTCGTTTGCGAGGCAGTGCCGTTAGAGTTAAAACGAATAGAGTTGAAGTTGGATGCTGTGGTCAGAGTCGCCGGATTTTCAAGGTTGCGGACTGCAGTGGTGTCATGGTCGGCGCAGGCTTTTTTCAGTCGCCAGATACCGTTGTTGAGGCAGGCAGTCATGCTTGACTGATTTTGCACAGAAGTGCTACGGGCGTACTGGAAAAAACTTAGCAGTTCGTTGCTGGCAGATTGAATTCGATTGTTATTTATTAGAGTCGCAAAGCTAGGTACCGCGATAGCTGCAAAAATACCCAGCAGGGCTACAACAACCATTAGCTCTATCAGGGTAAAGCCATGCGCCTGCTCTGAACGTCCCATCAAAAACTCCTCGAATGATTACGCAGTGGATGATGCCGAGGCAGTTGTCAGTTGTCTTGTTTGGCAGGATAACTGGAACTTAATGAGTGATAGTCGGTAGGCACCAATATATTGCCGTGTGGATTAATGGCATCGAGTGGTTGGATTCTGGTTGGGCTCAAGGCCTGCTACCTGTCTTAGTCGTCCCTGGCGGCTGATAACGATTTGCGCTACGACCTTGCCGCTTGCATCACAGAGGTAGAATCGGCCATTACCTAGTGGGCTGGTGCCGTTGCTGTGAAAACGTATCACGGGGCGGGCGCCGGCCCAGCGCAAGTGATCTTCAGACGTCAGTTGCTGTTGGCTGATGAGTTGATTAGTGTCGGGGTAGTGCAGTAACCAACCATGGTTCCATTGATTGTCGCAAGTTAGTCCGTTGCTTGAACCACAGGCATCTACGTCGCGATTGTGTAGCACGCTAGTGGCTCGCGCTTGGTTAAGCTGGGTGTGTAGAAGGTCGCGCTGACTTTCGATGTGGTTACGCTGGATCCATTGGCCGAAGGCGGGCATGGCGACCAGTGCAAAGATGCTCAGAAGGGTGATGCAGCAAAGTAGCTCGATCAGGCTGAATGCCTTATAGCATTGGTTTCTCATTGGTTAAGCTTCCATGGCTTGTGGGTGGCCGTCCTGGCCCTCTGGGTTTAGTTGAGGTTGAGAGGTTGTCAAACTGCCAGCTGTATAGATTGTGCGGTTAGTGCGTTTGTCTGAATGTAGGTTTTGGGCTCTTTCAAGCGTGTAAGGGGTATGAATGAAAGCTGAGTGTTTGGTTGTGGGTGGCGGCGCCATCGGTATGTTGAGTGCTTTCAGTCTGGCGCTTCAGGGATTGTCGGTGACCTTGTTGGAGCGTCAGCAAGCTGGGGAGGAAGCCTCCTGGGCCGGCGGCGGGATTGTTTCGCCGCTATATCCCTGGCGGTACAGTCCGGCGGTTACCGCGCTGGCGCATTGGTCGCAGGATTTTTATCCAGGGTTGGCGCAGCAGTTGTTGGTGGATACCGGGATTGATCCCGAGGTGCATGTGACCGGTTTGTACTGGTTCGATCTGGAGGATCAGGCCGAGGCCTTGGCTTGGGCGGCGCGTGAGGGACGGCCGTTGGCTGAGGTGGATATTGTCGAGGTGTATAAGGCCTTGCCGATGTTGGCGCCGGGATTTAAGCGGGCCTTGCAGATGCCAGGGGTGGCCAATGTGCGCAATCCACGGTTGGTGCGTGCCTTGCGTCAAGTGTTGTTGCAGATGCCGAACGTCACGCTGCATGAACATTGTCCGGTTACTGGTTTCGTTCGCGACGGTCAGCGGGTTTGCGGCGTGCAGACTGCGCAGGGCGAGCTGCTTGCCGATCAGGTGGTGGTGGCGGCTGGTGCTTGGAGTGCGCAGTTGCTGGGCAGTCTTGGGATTGAGCTGCCGGTTGAGCCGGTTAAAGGGCAGATGATCCTTTATAAGTGCGCCGAAGATTTTCTGCCGAGCATGCTGTTGGCCAAGAGGCGTTATGCGATTCCGCGGCGCGATGGACATATCTTGGTGGGTAGTACCTTGGAGTTTGAAGGCTTCGATAAAACCCCGACCGACTCTGCCCTGGCGAGCCTCAAGGCTTCGGCTGAGGAGTTGCTGCCGGCTTTGGCCGATGCTGAGGTGGTCGGTCATTGGGCCGGTTTGCGGCCGGGGTCGCCGGAGGGCATTCCGTTTATTGGGCCTGTGCCTGGGCATGAGGGCTTGTGGCTCAACTGCGGGCATTATCGCAATGGCTTGGTGATGGCTCCGGCCAGCTGTCAGTTGCTGGTTGATCTAATGCTTGGGCGTGAGCCGATAGTCGATCCGGCGCCTTATGCGCCGAGTGCGCGGTTGGGGGCTGCTTAGGTCCGCTTGGTTGCGTTGCTGCGGCCTATTGGGTTACGCGGCGGCCGAGGCAGGCGTCTGGTTCAAGCTGGCGGTCGCGCCGCCCAGTCGACGGCCTGCCGGCGCGAAGATCGTCGCAGCTTGGGGCTAGGTCGGTAAGCGGCTCAGTCGATGCCGAGCTTTTTCAGTCGGTAGCGTAGGGAGCGGAAGGTCATGCCTAGGCGTTCAGCGGCGGCGGTGCGGTTCCAGCGGGTTTCTTCCAGGGCTTGTTCGATCAGCTTGCGTTCGATGCTTTCGAGGTAATCTTCGAGGTTGTCGATACCGGCCAGACTGATTTCGCCGGATTCGCTGCTGGTCTGGGTTTCGGCAAGGCGCAAGTCGCTGGCTTGGATTTGCTCATTTTCGCAGAGGGTGTAGGCGCGTTCGAGCATATTTTCCAGCTCGCGGACGTTGCCGGGGAAGCGATAGCTCTTCAGTTTGGCGAGCGCATCATCGCTCAGTGTGGCGCTGTTCAAACCGCTGCCCTGGGCGAGGCGGGTGAGCATGCGAGCCGCCAGCAGCGGAATGTCTTCACGGCGCTCGCGCAGCGAGGGGACGCACAGTTCGATAACGTTAAGGCGGTAGTAAAGGTCTTGGCGGAAGCGCCCTGCGGCGACTTCGGCGGCCAGGTCTTTATGGGTAGCGCAGAGCACGCGCACATCGACTATCAATTCTTGCTGGCCGCCGACGGCGCGCACCGCCTTCTCCTGAATGGCGCGCAGCAGTTTGACCTGCATGGGCAGCGGCAGGTCGGCGACTTCGTCGAGGAATAGGGTGCCGCCATTAGCCGCTTGAAATAAGCCCTGTTTGTCTTCAATGGCGCCGGTGAAGCTGCCTTTTTTATGGCCGAAAAACTCGCTCTCCATTAGCTCGGAGGGGATGGCGCCGCAGTTGACCGGCACAAAGGGTTTTTCCAGTCGCGGCCCTTGTTCATGGATCAGCCGGGCGACCAGTTCTTTGCCGCTGATCCATGAACAA
>MHZN01000198.1 GCA_001830395.1 Pseudomonadales bacterium RIFCSPLOWO2_12_59_9
GAGGACGCTAGCCGCCCCGGTAGGGCCAAGCGACTGAATAAGCCCGTGCAATTACTCATTCCACCACCGCATTCAATGCCCGAAAAGCGTAGTCCGGCCGACTTCCCGGCAGGCCGTTTTGCGCGGTGGCGGTCAGCCGATAGATATTTACCGCCGTGCCGTTTTCGCTGTAGTTACTCACATTGCAGGTCACCGCCACGACAAACTCAGACAGGTTGGAACCCGCCAGATCGACTGCCACGTTGGCGGCGCAACTGGGCGCTCCGACCGGTGGCGCCGCCTGGGCAATACCCCAATCCAGCCCGGCACGGGCGGCTTGATAGGCCCGCGCCTGCTGAATCGCCAGGCTGTTGGTGCCGTGCTGATTGCCAGCCAGGCGCATCATCGCCAACACCACCAGGGCGATGATGATCATCACAAACATCGCCGCCACCAGGGCAAAGCCGGTTTGCCGGGGCGCACGCTGGAGCCGTGATTTAGGCCGCACGTTTTTAAGCTGCATGCTTTTAAGGTGCATTGTCGACGTGCACTTGCTGGAACAGCTCAATGCTTTCGCCCTCCAAGGTCAGTGTCAGGCCCAGGGTTACCAGCCCGGCACGTTGGCTGCTGCCGGGCTGGTAGCTCATGCTGCAGGCCGTCACGTTGCTGGCCTGTACCGCCCCAGCGCCAGAAAACCACGGGGCGCCCGAGTCGGTGCGGGTAAAACGAAGCAACTGCCCACCGCCGCAGCGATAGCCAACAATCTGATCAGCCAGATAAAACCGCCGCTGCGGTGAGGCATAGGCGAAGCTGAAACTGCCCGCCGGCGGCGTTAGCGTCAGCAACGTTTCCCCCGCTGGAGCGCCGCCGGATATAGCGAAGCCAGTACCACCTGGAGTGATAACGCCGGGATTGGCCGGCGCCCAAACATTTGATCCCGCCAACGGCCCGCCGCCGTCCTCGGCACCGATGTTGTACACCACCAACCAGCGCGCGCCGGCCACCAGCAGGCCAGGGTCGAGCACCTGAAAGCTGTTGCAACTACTGTCCACTGTGCTGCTGTTACACGTCCCGGCAGCGTCGCTAGTAAATCTCAGCCCATCGCCACCGAGGCGATTGGGCCGGTAGCGTCCGGCATCCAGCACATTGAACATCTCGATGGCGGTACCTCCGGCGTTCAAGTGCACCGAATTCGGCACCGCCAAGCGAATATCGCGGGCCATGCGATTCAAGGCGCCAGCGGCCAGATCGACCAACTCGGCGCGCCGGCTCTGGGCAATAAAACCTTCCAGTGGCCGCGACAAGGCGCTGGAGATCATCACCGCCACCGCGCCGGCCAAGGCAATCACCATCACCAATTCGATCAGGGTAAAGCCGCGTTGTAGCCGAAGTACATGTAGGGTGGGCTTCAGCCCACCATGGTTGCGCCGGTGGGCTGAAGCCCACCCTACCCATTTGATTAATGTGCGCATCAATAGCGCGTCCGGTAGCCGCCAAGGACTAAGCCCTGGCCGGCGGGGTCGGTGACCGTGACTTGGATATAGAGCACGTCATTAACCGGCAAACCGTTCCAGGTCGGCGCTGGCGGTGACTCCACTGTCACACTCACGCCGTAGCCGGCCAGCGCCGCTATGGCCAGACCGCTGGCATCCACGGCGCCGTTATCGACCAGCCCACGGTAATCGCAGACATCATCAAACTGCGCGCGGTTAGCGGGAATCGCCTGACAAGCAAGCTGCGTGCTCGGATCGAGAAAGGCTTGCAGCTCGATCTCCTCCAGATAGGCCTCGGCAATCGACAGACTTTGCTGACGCAACATCGGATCGGCCGAACGGCCGGTGATCGAGGCCATAGCCGAATACAGCGCCGCCGAGGCGATGCCGATAATGACGATGGCGATGACTAATTCAATCAGGGTCATGCCGCGCTGACGTGTCACGGCGCCCGCCCGTAGGATGGGTTGAGCGCAGCGATACCCATCACTCATTGCACCCATTGAACCAACCCGGTTTCGGCAGCCACGTTGAGAGTGAAGCCGCCGATCTGCGCCGTCCGCGTTCCAGCCGCGCAGGCGGCTGCCGCGCTGTAAATGCAACCGCGCGAATTGAATACAATTGGGAAAGTTGGTGCCACGACAATAACGTTGGCAGGCAACGCCCCGATATAGGGCGTCTGGCCATCGGCACCTATGACCTCGACGTCATAATTAACATCTGTCGTGCAATCGGCGGCCTGGCGCAAGAGATAACCATTGCCGTCGAGGCTGACCTGAGTCAAGCATCCACTGGCCAGCGCCAGCTTCTGCGCATAGCGCACGGCACCGATGCTTTCCTCGAAGAACATCCGCTCATCGAATACCTGCCGATCAAAAAAACGCGGCCCCACCACAGCAGCGAGGATACCGGTGATGACAATCACCATTATCAGCTCGACCAGGGTGAAGCCGCGCATGCTTTTCATTAGCAGCCAGGTGTTGTGGTATCCGTGTCAGTGATAGCGCCAATAACTGCTGGCGCTGTGGCCGCTGTCGCCGCCGTATAAGTGAAGCTACAGGTACCCAACGTAACAGTACCCGCTGTAGCAGTGTTGTAATCCGCACCCAGCTGAGCAGCGGTAATGATGGAGGCCTGAGTTGCATATCCAAATGCCGTTGCGATTGCGGTGCCTTCCAAGTTAACAGAGCCTGTCGCCGCGATCTGATTTCTAGCTAGCGCTGCTGAGTGGACAATCGCACTGGCAGAGCGAACAGAACCCAAAGCACCATTAATTGAAGCCTGTCGAGCCTCACCGCCAAGATCTGCAAATCTCGGCAAGGCAAACGCCGCCAAAATCCCGAGAATTACAATCACCATAATCAACTCGATCAGGGTGAAACCGCTTTGTTGATTTTTCATCAGAACTTCCTCGAACTACGTTTGAATTAAGGCGTGAATACAGTTGTTACCGTGCCATTGGTAGCGTCGTACGCAATGGTGTCATTGGCCACCCCTGTGGCAGAAGGATCAGATTGATAGGTATAGGTGCACACTTGACCAGCTTGAGTTACTCGATAATCGCTACCGGCTGCTGTCGCCACTGTCGGCGCGGAGCCTTGCAGCGAGTTAGCCCACAGATCAACGCAATCCTGAGCTGAGGCTATGGTAGCGCCGCCGTCAATTCCGACCGGCCAACCAGTTGCGTTGACGTCAACCACATTAGAGCCAAAACCCAACACATTGAGGTTTGGTGTCGCCGTGCCATTACTACGGTTGACCTCCCACTGTGAACGCACCAGCGTCACTGCCGAAGCTAAACCACCGCCAGCCCCCCGAACCGCCGACTCATGGGCATCCTTGGTGACGTTAATAAAGCGTGGTAACGCCACCGCGGCCAGGATGCCGAGCACGACAATCACCACCACCAATTCGATCAGGGTAAAACCTTTACTGCGTTGCATAAATGCCACTCCGGTTACTGATAGGTATCGGCCAACGCAGTGACATCTGCAGCGGGCACCTGGTTTAGCTCCAAGCTGATTACAGCGTCCTGTGATTCTGTGCTGCCGGGCGGTGCTTTGGGAACCGCCTGCAGCTGGAATACCCGCAGTTCTGCGACTATTCCTTGCTCTGAGTCAGTAAAGCGGCTGCGGTGCAGCAGCCAGCCACGGGCCGGCAGGTAATGCCAGCAGCCCGCTTGTGGTAACTGCAGCTCTTGCAGCTCGCCGCAATAATCACTGCTCTCCCAGCGCAACAACTGAAACGGGTTGCGCCGCAGCCAACTGGTATCCGCCACCTGGCCCTGGACCACGCGTTCGGCGGCCAAGACCGTCAGGCTGGCCAGCAGGTTTTCGCGGGTGGCATCGAGCGCCCGCGCTTCGCTGACCCGTAAAATTTTACTGCCCATGGCCCAGACCAAACCCAGTGCAATCAGCCCGCACACCACCCAGCCAAATAGCCGCGCGCGGCGCACTGTGCCGCCGCTGTCGTAGTCGGCTTTCACCCGTGGCCCTTGGCCGCCGAGGCCAGTTCCCACATCGGCAGAAACACGCCGAGGGCAAGGATCAGCACCATGATGCCCATGGCCACGATCAGGATCGGCTCGATGGCACTGGCCAGCTGGCCGAGGTCGTAATCGACCTCCTGCTCGTAAAAATCCGCCACTTCGATAAACAGGTCATCGATGGCGCCGGTCTCTTCGCCGACGGCCATCATCTGCAGCACCAGCGGGGTAAACAAACCGCTGGCGGAGGCGCTGCGGGTCAGCGCCTCACCGCGCTCAACCCCTTCACGCATGCCGAGAATCGCCTGGCCGATGTACTTGTTGCCGACGCTGGCGCTGTTGATCGACAAGGTCTGCAGCAGCGGTACGCCGGCCTTGTACATCATCGCGAAGGTGCGGGTGAAACGGGCCAGGGCGATGCGCTCGAAGATGCCGCCGACGATTGGCAAGCGCAGTTTGATTTGATCCCACTTCAGCGCCCCCGGTTCGGTTTCCAGCCACTTGAAAAAGCCGTAGATGCTGCCGCCCAGCAGCAAGCTCATGAGCCACCAGAAGTCTTGAAAGAACTGCGAGGTGCCAATCAGAAACCGGGTGGGCCACGGCAGCTGCGCATGGAACTGGGCAAACACCTTGGCAAAGGCCGGGATCACAAACAGGTTGATCACCGTCATGGCCACCACCATGGCGCTGAGCACGAACAAGGGGTAACGGGTGGCCTGCTTGATGCGCTTGCGGGTCTCGCGCTCCAGGTCCAGGTAGCTGCCCAGCTGGCGGAAGGCCTGGTCGAGCTGGCCGGTGTTTTCGCCGACGCTGATCATGCTAACAAACAGAGTGCCGAACACTTTGGGGTGGGCGTTCAAGGCCACGGCCATGCTCACGCCGCCTTCCAGATCGCTGCGGACCTTCTGCAGCACCTCGCGGAAAAAGCGGTTGCGATGGGATTCGCCCAGGCCGGCAATCGCCCGAATGATCGGTACGCCGGCCTTGGCCAGGCTGTACATCTGCCGGCAGAAGATAATCAGCTCGTCCAGATCGACTGTTTTGCTGCGCAGCATTTCGCTGATGGCGGCAAACACGTCGGCATCGGCGCTGTCTTGCTGCTCGATGGTCAGCGGCGTCACGCTCTTGGCCAGCAACTCGGCGGCCACCGCATCGGCGCTGCTGGCGTCGATCAGGCCGACCACCTTGCCGCCCTCGGCATTGCGTCCGCTGTAGCGAAAAGAGGCCATTAGCCAAAGCTCCGGCTAACCGAGAACCGTAGGGCCGACAACCGTAGGGTGGGCTTCAGCCCACCATCGAGTGGGTGTTGGTGGGCTGAAGCCCACCCTACGAAAGACAGCTCATTCACGCCACCACCTCATCGGTCAGGGTGGCGCAGACTTTCAGCACTTCCTCGACGCTGGTCACCCCGGCCAGGGCGTAGTCCAGGGCGCAGGCGGCCAGCGGCCGATAATGCGGGTTGGCCTTGGCCGCCTCGGCGAAGCCTTGCGGGTCGCTGCGGCGCAGGGCAGCGACCATCGGCTCGTCCATCTCCAGCAGTTCATAGACGCCGACTCGCCCGGAGTAGCCGCTGTTATGGCACTGATGGCAACCGCTGCCGCGCTTGAAGCTGCGGCCGGCCAAGGAGCCGCCATGCAGGTTTTCCAGCCAGGCCAGTTCGCGCGGCTCAGGCGCGTGTTCGCCCATGCAGTTCTCGCAAACTTTACGCACCAGGCGCTGGGCCAGTACCGCGTTCAAGGCGGTGGCCACCAGAAAGGGTTCGGCGCCCATGTCGATCAGGCGCATGGCCGAGGTCATGGCGTCATTGGTGTGCAGGGTCGATAGCACCAAATGGCCGGTCAGGGCGGCGCGCAGACCAATTTCGGCGGTCTCCTGGTCGCGCATTTCGCCGACCAGTACTATGTCCGGGTCTTGCCGTAACGCGGCGCGCAGCACGCGGCCGAAGGTCAGGTCGATCTTGGTATTGACCTGCACCTGATTGACCCGTGGCAAGCGGTACTCCACCGGGTCTTCGACTGTGATGATTTTCTTCTCTGGGCTATTAAGCTCACTCAGGCCGGCATACAGGGTGGTGGTTTTGCCCGAGCCGGTCGGCCCGGTGACCAGCACCATGCCGAAGGGACGGTGCAACAAGCGGCGAAAACGCACCAGCAAATCGGCCGGCATGCCGGTGCCGTCGAGCTGAAACATCGCGCCACTTTGGTCGAGCAAACGCATCACCACCGACTCGCCAAACTGCACCGGCATGGTCGAGACCCGCACATCGATGTTGCGGCCCTTGACCCGAATATTGAAGCGGCCGTCTTGCGGCAGGCGCTTCTCGGAGATATCCAAACCGGAC
>MHZN01000199.1:0-259 GCA_001830395.1 Pseudomonadales bacterium RIFCSPLOWO2_12_59_9
GCATATGCGGGCCTGGCCGCGCCGGATCGCAGTTGAATTCGATGTGATCGATGGGTTCGGCGACGCCTTTGGCATCGACGATCAGCCAATCCTTGGCATAGGTCTGCCCCTCGAACTCCAATCCGAGCATGCGCCGCACAAACGAATTGGCCCCGTCGCTGCCGATCAGGTAACCGGCCGTAACCCGTGCCGGGCTACCGTCGGCCAGTTGCAGATCGATCTGGACCGCCTCCGTCTCGGCGCTGATCGCGGTAACCGC
>MHZN01000199.1:288-6625 GCA_001830395.1 Pseudomonadales bacterium RIFCSPLOWO2_12_59_9
AATTCGCGAGTTTATTGCGCAGCGCCTGCTCCAGCTCAGGCTGATAGAACGTCACCAGTTTGGGATGACCATCGATCTTCCCTGCCGTATTGGCCTGGGCGAAATCGCCGACCATTGGCGAATGCATCCGCACCTTGGCAATCTCGCAGCGGGCGAAGTCGACGTCGCCCACTCCGGCTAACTGCAGGATGCGCAAGGCTTCATTGTCCAGCGCGATGGCACGTGGGGCGGTAAAGATTTCGCGCGCCTGATCGACGACCAGGGTGTTCACGCCATAGCGCCCGAGCAAGTTGGCGATGGTGGCGCCAACTGGCCCGAGGCCGACGACCAGTACATCCACGCGGCGGGGTAGTGACATTTCGGGTGACCTCCGAATCTGCGGACGACCTGGCGTCCCTTTAGGGTTAAGCACAGTCATCGATCGCGCGGTGCTAGCGGATGCCGGCGCTGGCGAGCGACTCGGCGGACCAGCGGGTTTCCGGCAGTTTGTCGATGTACTTCACCCCGCCGTCTTCGGCCGAATACATGCCTAGGGTGTACATCCCAGTGGTGAAGTCGTAGCTGCTCTGGGTATCGGCATAGATCGCCTTGACGTCGTAACTGCTGGTGGCATGGGCAAATACCGTCCGAAACAGCTGGCCGCGCTTGTCGTAGGAGTCGGAGGCCACCGCCAGCCAGCTGTCCTCATCAATGTAGAAGGTGCGCCGTTCGTAGACATGCCGCTGGTCAGGCTTCAGGGTCGCCTCGACGACCCAGACGCGGTGCAGTTCCCAGCGGACCAAGTCGGGGTTCAGGTGCTCCGGTTGCAGCAACTGCGCGCTGTTGCTTTGGTAGACGAGCTTGTAGTTGTTGTACGGGATATACAGCTCTTTCTTGCCGAGCAACTTGAAGTCGTAGCGGTCCATGGCACCGTTGAAGACGAAGGTGTCGTCGTAGGTCGTAGAGCCGCCATTGGCCGGGTCGGGGGTGTCATAGGCGACATCGGGAGCGAGTTTGGTGCGCCGTTGGCCGGGCAGGTAGATCCAGGCACGCCGCCCGGTCTCGAGGGTATTGAGGGCCTCGACCACCAGCAGTTGCTCGCCGGCACGCCGCGCTGGTGCTGTGTAGTTGACGCGGATGCGGTAGTAATTGCCGCTGTCGACCGCCGACGGCTGATAGTACGGATACTCGACGTTCAACTTGGCCGTGGTCGACAGGCTCGGGTGACCACTGGCATCGACGATCAGGTTCTTGGCCTTGACCTCGAAGCCCTGACCGGAATAACGGGTGAGGTGGTTCCACATCACTTCGTAGGCAGTCTTGGGGATCGGAAAGGGGTAGCCACCGTAGCCGCCGTCAAGGACGAGCCCATCCTGCTTGCTGCTGATCGTCGTGGCGTTCTTGCGTGTGGTGTCCAGCACGCTTTGCGGGAAGGTCATGCTGCGCCGGGTCGGGTAAACATCCACGCGATAGCTCTGTGGATAGCGGCGCAGCAGTTCCTTGGTGGCCTCGGTCAGCTGCCCGGCGTACTGCTCGAGGTTGGCTGCAGTGATGGAAAACTTCACTTGGTCGGCGGCGAACGGATCGGGGCGAATGCCGCTGCCCGGGATGAATCCAGCCGGTGCCAGCGGCGTTTTGCCGGTATAGGCGGGGATGCTGCCAGCAAGATTGCCGGCTATCTCGGCGCCAAGCGGGGTCAGCGTCTTGCCGAGTGCTTGCGCCTCTTCGACACTGACGGCCGCATTGGCCAGGGGAACGGCGACAGCTAGGGTGCTTAGGGTTGTGCAAGCCATGAGCCGTAGTGCATTTCGATAGTGCATTTCATGCCTCCTCAAACGGATGTACTGTCGCCCTTGAGTAAGTTGGGCAACGGCGCCAGGTTGGATCGACGGAGCAGGTCGGTCTGAGGTTCACTTTATTTAATAATGACTAATACGTCAACATGACAATTAGGTCATTTTGTTGTATTCACCACCCATTATGATCAGGAGCTACATCGATGCATTCCGATAATCACCGCACTCGAGTCGGCGTCGAGCGGCGGCAGAAAATGCGCCAGCGCCTGCTGGAGAGTGCGCTGCAGGTGTTCGCCGAGAAGGGGCCGGATGGGGCCGTCATCGATGACATGATCCTGGCTGCCGAGGTGTCGCGCGGCACCTTCTACAACTACTTCCGTACCAATGAGGAACTGCTGCTGGCACTCGCCGAGACCCTCAGCGATGAGCTGGCCCAGCTGGTAGATGCGCTGGTTTGCGAGGCCAGCAACCCCATCGCGCGGGTCGCCCTGGCGCTGCGGGCTTACTTGCACACCGCGCGCAGCTACCCGCTGTTCGCCGCCTTCCTCGACCGTGCCGCCTGGCCGCGGATCGCCACCCAGGGTTTGACCCTGCAACAACTGGTGCGCGACCTGCAATTGGCGCAGGAACAAGGGCTGATCGCCGTGCCTTCCGTGCAACTGGCCCAGGATCTGGTTCTGGGCCCGGCCATGAGTGCCGTCCACACGCTGTGCGTCGGCACGCCGCCGCACAGTTATCCCGAGGACCTGACCGCTCTGGTGCTCAAGGCGCTCGGCGTCGCCGCAGAAGAGGCCGCGCGCCTGGCGACCTTGCCGCTGTCGCCCCCGCAGTTGCCTGCCGACTCGCTGCTGCTGCGCGCCGGGAAGGGCCGCCCCCCTGCGGCTTGAGGTGCGCCGCTGAGGCGGCTGTAATGCAGAAGTGCAGCGCAACTGTCACTGGTGATGGGCGGCGTACCCGCTTAGCGTGAAGCATTCTCGGAGGACTGGGCGATGCGATATTTAGGCGTACTGGGCGGCATGAGCTGGGAGTCCACGGCCAGCTACTACCGGCTGCTCAATCAGGGCGTGCGTGAGCGCCTGGGCGGCCTGCATTCGGCGCCGTTGCTGCTGCATTCGGTGGATTTTGCCAGCATCGCGGCGCTGCAGCAGGCCGGCGACTGGGACGCGGCCGGTCGCCAGCTGGCGGCTGCGGCTGCGGCGCAGGGGCTGGAGCGGGCCGGGGCCACGGCGTTGCTGCTGGCCACCAACACCATGCACAAAGTGGCGCCGGCATTGGAGGACGCCCTGGGCATTCCCTTGCTGCATATCGGCGATGCGGTCGGCCAGGCCTTGCAGCAGGCGGGAGTCCGCCGCGCGGTCCTGCTTGGCACCCGCTTCACCATGCAGGAAAATTTCTACCGCGAGCGCCTGCACCAGCGCTTCGGCATTCAGCTGCTGGTGCCGGAGCCGGCGGCCATGACCGAGATCGACCGGATCATCTTTGCCGAGCTGTGCTGCGGGCAATTCACCGACGCCTCGCGGGCGTTCTACCTGCAACAGCTGCAAACCCTTCAGGCGCAGGGCGCCGAGGCGGCGATCTTGGGTTGCACCGAAATCGGCTTGTTACTGGCGGGCAGCCAAGCGCCGCTGCCGCTGTTCGACAGCGCCGAACTGCATGTCGGCATGGGGCTGGAGTGGCTGCTGGGCGCGAGCTGAGTCGCGGGGTCAGGACGAGCAGCTGATTTCCAGATGCTTGCCCCACTGCGGCGGGCGTTCGGCGTAGCGCTGCATACCGGGCTGCTCCTCGAACGGTTGGCTCAGCACTTTGTGCAGTTCGCGCACCGGGCCGTAGTCGCCCTGTTCGGCGGCTTCGATGGCCTGCTGGGCCAGGTAGTTGCGCAGCACGTACAGCGGGTTGACCGCGTGCATGCGGTGGCGTCGAGCGTCCTGGTTGTCCTCTTCTGAGGCGGCGCGGGCGCAGTAGTCGGTGGCCCATTGGTCGAAACCGGCCAGGTCGACAAAGTCGTCACGCAGGTTGGCCACGGCCTGGGCCGGCGGCTGTTCACCGAGGCGGCGAAAAAACTGGCTGTAATCCACCGCGCTGCCTTGCATCAGTTGCAACAGGCGTTCAATCAAGGTTTGGTCGGTGTCATCGGCGCCGAGCAGGCCGAGGCGTTGGCGCATCAGGCTGAGGTAGTGGGCCTGGTACAGCGGCAAAAACAGTCCGAGGCTGGCCCGCAGCGCCTCAACCTCCACCAGCGGGGTCAAGGCCTGGGCCAGGGCGCTGAGGTTCCAGTGGGCGATGGGCACCTGGTTGCTGAAGCTGTAACGGCCGGCGTCATCGGAGTGGTTGCAGATGTGCTGGGCGTCGAAGTCATCGAGAAAGGCGTAGGGGCCAAAATCAAAGGTGATGCCGAGAATCGACATGTTGTCGCTGTTCATCACCCCGTGACAGAAGCCATAGGCCTGCCAATAGGCGATCAGCTCGGCGTTGCGCTCGACTATCTGGGTAAACATTGCCCCGTAGGGCTCGGCCTGCTCGCTGCAGTCGGAGAAGTGACAGGCCAGCATATGCTCGGCCAGGATTTTCAGCTGCTCGGGTTGCTGGGTGTAATAGAAGTACTCGAAGTGGCCAAAACGCACATGGCTGGGGGCCAGGCGTAGCAACATGGCGGCGCGCTCTTGGGTTTCACGCCAGACCGGGGTGCTGGAGGCGGTGACGCACAGCGCCCGGGAGCTGGGAATGCCGAGGGCATGCAGGGCTTCACTGGCGAGAAATTCGCGGATCGATGAGCGCAGCACCGCGCGGCCATCGCCCATGCGCGAGTAGGGGGTTTGCCCGGCGCCCTTGAGGTGCAGGTCCCAGTGCTCGCCTGCGGCATTGAGCACCTCGCCGAGCAGCAGGCCACGGCCATCGCCCAGGCGCGGGTTGTAGCTGCCGAACTGGTGACCCGAGTAGACCATGGCCCGCGGCTCGGCGGCGCTCCACAGCTTGTGGCCGGCGAACAGCTGAGCAAACTCCGGCTGATCGGCCTGGGCCGGGTCGAGGTCAAGCAGGGCCATGGCCGCGTGGCTGGCAACCACCAGGCGGGGGTCGGCAATCGGCTCGGGCAGCACGGCGGTGGAAAACGCATCGCCCAGGCGGGCGAAGCGGTTATCGAAGGTCAGGTCGGTGAGCGACTTCAAGATGGGTCTCCGGCAATTCCGAGTAAAGTACTCGGAATTGCCGGGGTGCGTCCAGACTCAGGCGTCGTCGCCAGGCTCGGCGGCGGTCTTCGGCAGGGCGGCCGAGGGTTGCTGGGTGCTGTCCAGCTGCGCCTCCTGGCCTTGCAGGTTCTTGACGAAGATATCCATCTGGTTGAAGGCCATCTCCACTTTGTTGGCGCGAAAGCGCTCGACAATCTCGCTGAGCAGTTCGTCGCTGGCCGGCAGTCGGTCGCCGAGTTCGCGTACGTGAAAGCGCAGGTCAAAGTTGAAGGCGCTGGCGCCGATGTTGACGAAGAACAGCTGCGGTTCAGGCTCGCGCAGCACCCGAACGTTCCCATCCACGGCCTGCATGATCAGCTTGCGCGCCAGCGGCAGGTCGGTCTCGTAGGCCAGGCCGAGGTTCAGCACCACCCGGGTCACGGTGTCGGTGAGTGACCAGTTGATCAGCTGATCGGTGACGAAGGTCTTGTTCGGCACGATGATTTCTTTGCGGTCGAAATCGGTGATGGTGGTGGCGCGGATCTGAATCCGGCTGACCGTGCCTGACAGCGCGCCGATGGTGACTGTGTCGCCGATGCGCACTGGGCGCTCGAACAGAATGATCAGGCCGGAGATAAAGTTGGCGAAGATCTCCTGCATGCCGAAACCTATGCCCAGCGACAGCGCGGCGACCAGCCATTGCAGCTTGTCCCAGCTGACCCCGAGGGTCGACAGGGTGGCGACAAAGCCCAGGGCGGCAATCGCATAGGACAGCAGGGTGGTGGTGGCGTAGGCGCTGCCTTGGCCGAGGTTCAGCCGCGACAGCACCAAGACCTCGAGCAGGCCCGGCAGGTTGCGCGCCAGGGCGGCGGAAATGACGATGATCACCAGGGCGCCGAGCAGGTCGCTGAGGCTGATCGGCACCATGCTGGCGGTATCGCCGGTACCACTGCTGTATTCGTACAGGGTGACGTTGTCGAGGTAGGCGAACACGCTGATCAGGTCGGCCCACACCCAGTACAGGCCGCCGAGAAACAGGGCAAAGAGTGCCAGGTTGATCAGGCGCAAGGACTGCTCATTGACTTGGTCGATATGCAGGGCCGGCTCTTCGCCGACCTCGCTGCCATCGGCGCCGTCCTTGGCCTGCGCCTGACGTTTGCTCTGCGCCCGCTGGTAGGCCAGGCGCCGCGCCGCGACGCCCAGCCCACGGACGAAGGTGGCTTCGATCATCAGCCAGACCACCAGCAGGTAGAGGGTTTCGATCAGTCGGTCGCTGAGTTTTAGCGCGGTGTAAAAATAGCCGAGCCCGACGGCCACGCTGAGGCCCAGGGGCAGGGCGATAAAGCCGGTGCCGATGGCTTGGCGCAGGGGCGAGGCATGTTCGCGGATCGGCTCGCT
>MHZN01000200.1:0-3344 GCA_001830395.1 Pseudomonadales bacterium RIFCSPLOWO2_12_59_9
ATACCGCTGGGCACAGTGGACTTAATCACCTTAAAACCCGGCGATGATTGCTCGGTAACAGGGCCCGGCAGCGCTGTCGGTGCCGAGCCACTGACGCTACCGACTATAGGCCCAGAGCTGGCCGGATAACTCTGAATCGGCGCGGAGCTGGCGCCGCTACCGCCGGGCACCATCACCAGCACGCCAGAATCTTGCGTGACCGCCTGCGGCTTAGGTGCAGGCGCGCGATAGTTACCGCCCCCCGCCACTTGCTCGCCGTCAGACACTGGCGCACCCGCCTCGACCACCGGAATGGCGCCGCGCTGAACCGATGCACAACCGCTCAACAGCGCTGTCGCCGCCAAAGCAGTAATTAGCCATTTGCTCACGTCAAAACCTCTCAATTAATTCAACCAGCCCTTAACCCAATCCATCACCTCGCCGGCCGGTGCTTGAATCCCACAAGCGCTGCCGGGGGTTGGCTCACTGCCGCGAATATACGGCATCTGTTGCGCGCCCGAACAACTTGGATCAGAACCCTGGCCCGTGCGCGGGTCAATCCACGCCTGAATGACGTTGTCGGGCAACGGCATATCCAGCGGCAACGGATCGGCTTTACGCATAAAGCCGGTCCACACCTGCAAGGCACCGGTGGCGCCGGTGAGCGGTGTCTTACCGTTATCATCGCGCCCCAGCCACACCACCGCGAGCAAATCCTGACTAAAGCCGGCAAACCAACTGTCACGCGAATCGTTACTGGTGCCGGTTTTACCGGCCAGGGTCAACGACGCCGGCAGCTGGCTATAGACCGAGCGCCCGGTACCTTCGCGCATCACCCGCTGCATGGCGTTTTGCACCAAATAAATGGCGCCCGGATCGAAACGCTGCTGAATCTGGAAGGGGTAGCGTTTGAGCGGCTCGCCTTCGGCGGTCAGCACGCTGCGGATACCGCGTAATGGGGTATTAAAGCCCCCATTGGCGAGGGTCTGATACATCTCCGCCACTTCCATCGGCGTCAACGAGCCGGCCCCCAGCAGCATCGACGGATAAGCCGGAAATTCACGGGAAACCCCCAGGCGCTCGAGGGTTTTCAACACCGTCGGCACGCCCAGTTCGAGCCCCAACTTGGCAGTAGACAGGTTGTAGGAGTTGGCCAAGGCCTGATACAGAAACACGTTGCCATGGGCTTGATGGTCATAGTTCTGCGGCTTCCAGACTTGCCCGTCCTGGCCTTTGACCGAGAACGGCGCATCACTCAGCCAGCTGGTCAGGCTGTATTGGCTCGGCCGCTCCAACGCCGTCAGGTACACCGCCGGCTTGATCAGCGAACCGATCGGCCGCACCGCATCGAGCACCCGATTAAAGCCGGCGAACCGCGGCTGACGGCTGCCAATCAGGGCCTGCACCTCACCGGTTTCCGGACTGGTCACCAGCATCGCCGCCTCGACCTCATCAACACTTTTGCCGCGCCCCGCCGACAAGCGCTTGAGGGTTTCCGCCAACGCCGCTTCCGCCTTCAACTGCAGGATCGGATCGAAACTGGTGAAAATCCGCAGGCCTTCTTCGGTCAAATCCTCGTCGCGATAATCCTGACGTAGTTGCCGCTTTACCAGATCCAAGAAACCCGGATAGGAGCTGTCCGCCAAGCTGCCGCGCTGGGTCACGCCCAAGGGTTGTTTTTTGGCTATACCGGCTTGTTCTGGCGTGACCACACCTTGCTCGGCCAACACATCGAGGACCAAATTACGCCGTTCCAGAGCCCGCTCCGGGAAGCGCCGTGGGTTGTAGTAGGAGGGCCCTTTGACAATCCCGACTAGCAACGCCACCTGATGCAACTTGAGTTCAGACATCGGCTGACTAAACATAAACTGACTGGCCAGACCGAAGCCATGCACGGCCCGCTGGCCGTCCTGACCGAGAAACACCTCGTTCAGGTAGGCCTCGAGAATCTCGTTTTTGCTGTAATGCAGCTCCAGCAACAAGGCCATCATCGCCTCGTTCAGTTTGCGACTCAGACTGCGCTCATTGCTCAGATAGAAGTTCTTCACCAACTGCTGGGTCAGGGTGCTGCCGCCCTGGCGCAGCTGTCCGGCGGTTGCGTTGATCCAGAAGGCGCGGGCAATCGACTTTGGCGAAACCCCGTGGTGATTGAAAAACTCACGGTCTTCGATCGCCACCAAGGTTTCCAGCAAATACGGCGGCGCCTGCTCAAGCTTGATCAGAATTCGGTCTTCGTGGTGCGCTGGATACAGACCGCCCACCAGCAAGGGTTCCAAGCGCGCCACCGCCAGGCTGGCGCCGCCGGCCTGGGTCAGGCCTGCCACATAGGCGCCCGAAAAATGCACCCCCACTCGCCGGGCCGGCTCCAGACCTTCATAAAACTGAAAACCACGGGTGTGCAGCTCGACATTATTACCGGCAACAACCGCCGCACCTGGGCCGGCCACCGAAGTTTCCCGGCGATAACCGAGGGCATCCAACTCGGTCAAAAAATCATTTTTGGTCAGTTTTTGCCCAACAAATAACTCTAATGGCCGCGCGTAGACCTTGGCCGGCACCGTCCAGCGTTTACCGGAGAACTTCTCCTGCACCACCGCATCGAGGTAAATCCCATAGCCGGCGAGCACCACCAGGCCAACCAAGCCGAGCTTGAGCGCCCAACCAAGAAAGGGATGAAAACCGTTAGAACGGCGCTTGGGACGAGCACGAGGGGAGCGGGAACGAGTCATAGGCCGGCATTATACCCATATTGCCCACCGCCCACAGACCGACCGCAGCGGTTTGCACGACAGCGCACAGAGGCCATAATGGCGGCCTTTCCAACCTCTTAAGCGCAAGGATTGACCGTGAGCCAAGCACTGATTGCCGCCCTGCAAAACCCGGCCCTGTTCCCACACCCGGTGGAGCAATTCCAGGTTATCGAGACGCACATCTCCTGGGTGCTGCTCACCGGCCCCTTTGCCTACAAGATTAAAAAACCGGTCAATTTCGGCTTTCTCGATTTCAGCACCCTGGCCGACCGCGCACATTTTTGCGCCGAAGAGCTGCGCCTGAATCAGCGTCTGACCGACGACCTGTATCTGCAAGTACTGCCCATCACCGGCAGCAGCGAGGCGCCACAACTCAACGGCCAAGGCCCGGTCATCGAGTACGCGCTGCAGATGCGCCAGTTCCCCCAGAGTCAACTGCTGGATGCCGTGCAGGCTCGTGGTGAGTTAAGCGTCGAGCATATCGATGCCCTGGCCGAGCAAATCGCCAGTTTTCATCAACAGACTCCCCGCGTGGCTGCCGAACACCCACTGTGCAATGCCCAGGCCATTGCCGCGCCGATGCGGCAGAACTTTGAGCAAATCCGCCCTATGCTC
>MHZN01000200.1:3354-8086 GCA_001830395.1 Pseudomonadales bacterium RIFCSPLOWO2_12_59_9
CCGACCTGCTGCAGCTTGACGCACTCGAAGCCTGGACCGAAAGCAACTTCGTCCGCCTCGAACCGCTGCTCAACCAGCGCGCCGCCAACGGCTCGGTGCGCGAATGCCACGGCGATATCCACCTGGGCAACGCGACCTTACTGGAAGGTCGCGTGGTGCTGTTTGACTGCATCGAGTTCAACGAACCGTTTCGCCTGATCGACATCGCTCTGGACGCCGCCTTTCTGGCCATGGACCTTGAAGACCGCAACCTCAAGCCACTGTCGCGGCGTTTTATCAGCGCCTGGCTGGAGCACACCGGCGATTACGCCGCCCTCGACCTGATCAACTTCTACAAGGCCTACCGCGCCTTGGTACGTGCCAAGGTCAGCCTGTTCCGCCTGGGCCAGGAACAAGACCCCGAGCAGTGCCAATTGATCCTTGCCCAGTACCGTCGTTACGCCAATCTGGCCGAAAGCTACAGCGCCATTCCGTCGAGCTTCCTGGCGATTACCCACGGGGTATCCGCCGTTGGCAAAAGCCACGTGGCCATGCGCCTGGTCGAGGCCTTGGGGGCCATTCGCCTGCGCTCAGACGTCGAGCGCAAACGCCTACTCGGTGAGCAAACTGCGGGCTTGCAAGGCCAACTCAGCGCCGGCATCTATACCGATGCAGCCAGCAACGCCACCTACCAGCGCCTGCATCAGCTGGCCACCAGCGCCCTGCAGGCGGGTTTTCCGGTGGTCATCGACGCCGCTTACCTCAAGCACGCCCAGCGCGCGGGTGCCAGCCAAGTGGCCGAGCAAACCGGCGCGCCCTTGCTGATTCTCGACTGCCACGCCCCGGATGCGATCATTAGCCAGTGGCTGGCGCAACGCCAAGCCGCAAAGCTTGACCCCTCCGACGCCACCCAGGCGGTGATCGATGCCCAGCAGGCCAACCGCGAGCCGCTCGACAGCACTGAGCAGGCCATCAGCACGCGGGTTGACACCCATGAGGCCGCCAGCCTCAACAGCCTGATCGAGCGTCTGCGCAACTACTTGCCAGGGCTCTAATACGATAGATCTGAAGGCGCTGCAGGCAAGCGCGGCGGCGCCTTCTATACTTGCGTTGAACCTCTCAACGGAAGTACCCCATGAGCCAACCACACCAGCTTGATAGCCCGCTGTACCGCCTCATTCGCAGTGAAAACGTCGCAGGCTTCAATGCGCAAAAACCCAAGGAAGGCGAAATCGACCTTTCCAGCGGCGACTTCCGCGGCCTCGACCTGCGCACCCTGAACGCTGACCGCGTGCGTTTTACCGACGCCTACTTTCGCGGCGCCGATCTACGTGGCCTGGATTTGCGCAACACCTGCTTGCAAGGCGCCAGCCTTGCCCACGCGCAGATATCCGGCGCCTATTTTCCGGAAGAGCTGAGCGCCGATGAAATTTTAATGTCGATGAATTTCGGCACGCGCCTGCGCTACCGCACCAAATAAACCATGAGTGCGATCAGCGAACTGTTTGGCGCTGGCGCTAGCGACTACGCCAACTATCGCCCGCACTACCCAGCGCCGTTATTCGCCTGGCTGACGCAGCACAGCCCAGCCAACCGGCTGGCCCTCGATATCGGCTGCGGCAATGGCCAAGCCAGCCGGCCGCTGTGCGAGCACTTTGCCCAGGTGCTGGCCTGTGACGGCAGCTTTGCGCAACTGGCCGCCACCGAGCCACGCGCCAACCTGCAGCTGCTGGTCGCCGATGCGCAACAACTGCCCATAGCACTCCACTGTCTCGACCTGATAACGGTCGCCCAAGCCCTGCACTGGTTTGCCGATGCCGCTTTCTTTGCCCAAATCAGCCGCCTGTTAAAACCCGGCGGACTGTTTTGTGCCTGGTGTTACGGCTTGCTCAGCGTAAGCCCGGCAGTCGACAGCATCATTGAGCAACTCTATTACCACCGCCTAAAAGATTACTGGCCCGCCGGTCGTAGCAGTGTCGACTGCGGTTATAGCGACATCACCGCGCCCTTCCCGCGCTTGCAATTACCCGCCTTTGCCATGCAACAACAGTTGAACCTTAGCCAGCTACTGGGCTACCTGAACACCTGGTCAGCAGTCCAGCGGTATAAGCAGCAGAGGGGGAATCCGCTCGAGACGTTACTGCCTGCACTGAGTCGCGCCTGGGGCGACCCGCAGCAGTCGCATAATGTCAGTTGGCCGCTACACTTTCTTGCAGGCTATCCCTCACAATCAGATGCATACCCGTAGCGCACGGAGGCTCAATGAACGACGAACTGCTAGAGCTGAAGAACCTTGGCAAGACATCCGCTCAGTGGCTGCACGCCTCCGGCATTCACAACGCCTCTGACCTGCGCCGACTCGGCGCGGTCGACGCTTACCGTGCGGTGAAAGCGCGCGGTTTTCGAGCCTCGAAAGTTTTGCTGTATGCCATTGAGGGCGCCTTGATGGATGTAAACTGGAATGAGTTGCCGCCGGCCCACAAAGCCGAGTTAAATGGCTTACTCGACTCAGTAGCGACGCACAACAAGAGCTAGCTCACAGCCTCCGCGCACAATATTTGTCGTAATAGTGGCCAAAGCCTAGTGTTGTTAAAACGCTCGTGCATTTTGCCAGCCCAGACCGCCCAAGGAATTTCTCGCATGTATCTACTCGGTGAGCAACCGGCTTATGCCGATCAGCTGATCAGCCGACTGCAAAGCCTCCCCACCCAGCTGCTGGAAGGCCTTGCGCCAACAGGGCCGGTGTTGAGCTTTGACAAGGTCGAAGATCTTGGCCCGCTGTTGCCACCCAACCAGCTGTTTGTGATTGAAAATGGCCTGCTGCATGCACTGATTGATGGTCGGCCGCTGTTTTACCTGCAAGAAGGCGACTTGGTCGGCCTGCGTCAAGGCATTGAGCTGCCAAGCTGCATCTATAGCAGCGAAGAACCCATCAGCCTGGTTCCCTACTCGCGCTCGGCGGTGTTCCAACATATTTATGCCGATGAGCAGCGCCAGGAAATGTTCGTGCAATACCTGCTTGGCCACACGGCCTTGCTGTCGGATGCCCTGTCGCGGCTCAAGCAACCGGAAATGCGCCCCGCCACCGGCTTTCAAAGCTTTGCGGCTGGCGAAGAGTTGATCCATCAAGGCGACGAAGCCGAACACGTGTTTGTCATCATCGAAGGCCACGCCGAAGCCTATGTCGACGGCCACAAGGTCGGCGATGTGCAAAAGGATGAAATATTCGGCGCCATGGCGGTATTTACCCGCGAGAAGCGTAGCGCCACGGTCATCGCCAGCGAGCCCTGCACCGTGATGATCATCCCCAAGGAGCAATTCCTCAGCCTGATGCAGAGTAATCCGCGGATTGCCCACAGCCTGATCGAGAGCATGGCGCGGCGCATCGACCTGCTGAACAAAGAAGTTACCCAGCTGCGGCTACCGGCCGCCGAATAACCCCTTCAGCGTCAGGCTAAAACACCTACGACCCGGCCCAGCGCCGGGTCGTTTGCTTTGCCCCCCAACAAAAATAAAAGGCCAAGGAAAAATCGTTGACTTGCGAATGAGAATTGTTATTATTGCGCCAGTTGATCGCGAGATCAGCCGGTAAGCTGAAGGACCAGGTCGGACTTTTCAGGTTATCTCCTCATCAGGCTAAACACGGTTTTGACCCGGCTCACACCCGGGTCTTTTTTTGCCTGCAATAAAGCCAAGTCCCGCAGTTCAACGCACAACGGCAGGCTCAGCGAGCACAGGATATTTGGAGCGCCTTGGCCGCGAAACGGCGTGGACAGCGGCCAAGGCTTGGGATTTGAACAACGACTGCCGCCCAATCGCGGCTAAAGCCGCTCCAAAAGCGGCGACTCGAGTCAACGAATAAAGAGCGACTGCAGCGGGCATTCGCCCCGCTGACTCATGGGGTTTACTGAGCTGGCGCCGGGCGACGCAAGCTGGCGCAGTGATCTTGCTCAGGCAGTGCGGCGCTGTACCAGACAAAGTCGGCGCTGGCGGCACTCACCGGCTTATCCACCTCGGCCAGTTGCAACACCAGAGTGCCGGTGTCGACGCCCTGATCGACCAGGTGCAAAGGCACCCCAAGATCGCGCTTCACATGGAACCCGCCCGCCAACAACAACGCCGGGCTTAGCGCCGCTTGCAGCCGCTCAGCCATGCGTCGATCACGCTGTTGCTGCACCGCCAGCATCGCTGGCATTTGTGTCTCGGGTAGCAAACCGCAATGCGACTCGCGAATATCGGCCAGCAAAGTTTCGCGCACTGCTGCCGTCGTCGACAGCCGGCCCTGCAATTCGGGTCGCGCAGCATAGATCTGCATGACTTCGCCGCGATTGAGATTGGCCGCCTGCAACGGATAAGGCTGCTCCAGCGCATAGCGGACAATCGGCCCATATAGCGCCCAGTCCCAATTATTCTGCCAGGCCAGGGCCGCCGGCAGATCAGCCGGCGCTTGCCCATCCAGGGTCGCGGCATGAGCCGCAATCACCCGGTCTTGCTGATCGGGGGTGAGCATCTCCAGCAACAGGCTGCCTTGCGGCCGTTGTGTGGCCAGGGCCTGCAACAGCCACAGCTGTAAGCGGTGGTGATCGGGATTGTCATGCTGCTCGCCGACCAATACCCGTGGCGCCGCCGCCAGTTGCTCGACCAATTGCGCCGGGGTCAGGCTGGCGCCACTGCGCAGGTCGCGAATCAGCCCAAGATCGGCATGCTCGCGTCCCTGCGGGCTTTGCCAGGCCGGAAGCGGCGGCAAGGGCCG
>MHZN01000201.1:0-6014 GCA_001830395.1 Pseudomonadales bacterium RIFCSPLOWO2_12_59_9
AAGGTGATCGGCGACTGGCTCAGCGGAGGCACCCGCGAATCGCTGGCGCCGCCGATGCTGCACTGCAACTGCTCGATACCGCTCAGTCGCAGGCCGCTGCTTTGCCCATGGCCAATGGCGCAGGCCAAGGTGCTGAACAGCACACAGCTGTACAGCAACCAGGCAATCAGCCTGCGATGGGGATGGGCAAGTTTCATCAGGGCACTCTACCAGTGCCGGCGGGTGCCACCCACCGGTGCGGCTGCGCTTGATTGTCGCAGCCGGGATCGCCAGCCTGGACCGTTTCACCGTGCTGAGGCGCCCGCTCCATGGGCTTTAACGGAATTTATGGCGTTGCGCTAACCCCGTAGCGGCCCGCCCCCGCCCGGCTAATCGACTTGCTGCGGGTGACCCGGCAGTGGTTATTTCTCGGGACGCACCTATACTCCCCCTAGTATATAAGGTGATGGATCAAAAGGAGCCTCTCATGCGTGTTGCTGTCGCTATGTTGTGCTTGGCGCTGAGCCTTGGGGCGCAGGCCGAGGATGTACGGGCGTTGTCCGCCGAGGGCTTGGCGCTGATCCCGCCGTTCCAGAAACAGCTTATGGAAACGGTGAAGGCGGCGCTGCAGGCGGGCGGCCCGCTCAAGGCGGTCGAGGCCTGCCAGTTGCAGGCGCCGCAAATTGCCGCCGAGCACAGCCGGGCGCCCTGGCAGGTGGGGCGCACGTCATTGTTGGTGCGCAATCCGGCCAACGCAGCCGATGCCTGGGAGCGACAAGTCCTGCTGCAATTTGCCCAGCGCGCCGCCGCTGGCGAGCCACTGGCCGGCATGCAACACAGCGCCATGGTGGCTGGCGAGTTGCGAGTGATGCAGGCGATTGCGGTCGGCGAGCCTTGCCTGGCCTGTCACGGCAAGGCACTCAAGCCGGAGTTGGCAGCGCTGCTCGATCAGCGTTATCCGCAGGATCAGGCCCGCGGTTATGAGCTTGGCGCGCTACGAGGCGCCTTCAGCCTAAAACGTAGTTTGGAATAAGCCATGGACAAACAAACCTTACCGGCCCCGCAGCAGGCCATGTTGAAGCGCTTGGCGCGTGTCGAAGGGCAGATTCGCGGCTTGCAGGCGATGATCCTGCGCGGCGATCAATGCGAGTCGATTGCCCAGCAGTTCAGTGCCGCGCGCAAGGCCTTGGATAAGGCCTATCAAGAACTGCTGGCCTGCTTGCTGGAAGAGGCGGTGGTCGATCCGACGCTGGATAACGCCGAAACCCTGGCGCGGGTGCGCAAGATTTTTACCAAATACACCTGACGCCCACTTTGCTTATCGATCCCTAACGCAGGAGCCGTCCGATGAAAAACGCCCATGACTTGGTGCTTGAAGCCCGGGCGCAGATCCGTGAAGTCGCACTGTCCGATGCCGAGGCAGCCATCCGCGCCGCCGATCTGTTGCTCGACGTGCGCGAGGCGGACGAGTTTCACGCCGGGCATATCCCCGGCGCGCTCAACATTCCCCGCGGCCTGCTGGAGTTCAAGCTCAGCAACGATCCCGAACTCTGCGCCCGTGGCCTGAACATCGTGCTGTATTGCAAAACCAGTGGCCGCGCCGCTCTTGCCGCCTGTTCTCTGCAGGTCATGGGTTATTTGCAGGTGCAGTCGCTGGAGGGTGGTTTCGATGCCTGGGTCGCGGCGGGTAAGGCGCAGGTCGCGGTCAACCTGCCAAGCTTTGAGTAGCACTGCATACACATCCGCCTGTAACAGGCCTAGGTGTCAGGGGCATTTCCCCCAAGGAGTCCGCCATGCAACACAACGTGGGTCGCACCGACAAACTGCTGCGCATTAGCGCCGGCATTCTCCTGCTTGGCCTCGGCGCGACCGGGGTGATTGGCTGGTGGGGTTTGATCGGTCTGGTGCCATTGGCCACCGGGTTGCTCAACTGGTGTCCGGCGTACCGGCTGCTGGGCATCAACAGCTGCAAGATGAAGTGCTGAGATGAGCTTGAAAACCATTAGTGCCAAGGGTGAGCTGGGTGCCGGCTTTGCCATTGAAGTGAGCTGCGGTGCCCACCGCATCATCATGGATCAACCCACCCATGCCGCCGGGCAAGACAGTGGTCCGACGCCCCTGGAGTTGATTCTCGCCGCGGTTGCCGGGTGCTTTGGCACCATCGGCCGGTTGCTGGCGCATCAGCAAAAAATTGAACTGCGCGGCATGCGCTTTGACCTGCAGGCCGACTATGACCCCGCCGGTTTGCTCGGCCGCGACCCGTCGGTGCGCCCTGGATTTCAGGCGCTCAGGGTATTGGTCGAGATCGATGCCGACCTCAGCCCGGAGCAGAAACAGGCGTTCCTGCTGGAGGTCGAGCGCCGTTGTCCGCTGGCCGACAACCTGACCCACGGCACTCAACTGCACAGCCAGTTAGTCCTGCCTTGAGCGCCAAACTGGCCGACAGATAATGCGCTCGGCCACGAGGCTGCGGCCTGTTAGGGATCGACCCGAAAGCGCAGCACACCGAGGGTCTGGCCGCCGTCGGTGATTACGTCGACCCGCCACTTGCCGCCCGGCTCGGCGGGGAAGTTCTGCTTGTGGCTCCAGGCGCGATAGCCGGCCTTGGTGCCGCCTTGAATATCCAGGGCGATGCGGTCGACCTCTTTACCGTTGTGGCGCCACACGTGGTAAATCCGCTCAGTCAGGCCGCGCGGTGCATTGATCGCGGTGTAGGCGTACAGGCCCTGTTGCTTGAGCTGGGCGCTGCTGAGTTGTTCGCGGGCTTGGCCGGGGGCGCGCTGGCCGGCATTCATCTGGGCGCTGACCACCACTTCGCTCAGCCACAGGGTGGCCGGCGGCACCCAGGGCCGCGCCAGCCAGCCGACCCCGAGCAGGGCCAGGCTCAACCCTGGCAAGGCCAGCCAGCGCCACCAGCGATTGATCTTCAAGGTGCCGAGCAAGCTGGGGAAGGACAACAGCACGCTGGCCAGTAAAGCCCACAGATAACTCTGCGCGGTGGTCTGGTGCAGGATGATCGGCAGCGCGGTCAGCAACACGGCAAACAGCGTCAGGCTGTGAAACGCCAGGTACAGCCAGCGGCGTGGCGCCAGCCAGTTGAAGTACAGCGGGTCGATGATGGCGATCAGTGCACAGAGGCCGAGCAGGCCGGTAAACACCAGCTGACCGCTGTCCCAGGCGGTGGTCAGGGCAAAAAACGGCAAGACGAAAAACAGGCTCTGCTGATGCACCATCTGGGTGGCAAAGCGCAGCAGCCAGGGCGGTATTTGCAGACCAAAACGGCGCGCCAGTTGTTGGCTGAGCAGGTTTTCCAGGGCCAGCCAGAGCCAGGTGACCAGCATCAGAATGGCGATGACCTTGGCGAACTCGGCCTGGCGTTTGACCAGAAAGAAACTCGCCAAACCTGAGACAAAACCATACAGCGGCATGACCCAGGGAAAACGTTGCAGCAAGGCGTGCAGGCGGAGCAGTAAGTCTTTTAAAAAAATCATCGGTTTGGCTGGCGTTTCGCGGGGAGACTGAGCGGGGCTGCGCGGGCAAGGCAGCGGCAGCAATTGCCGCGCAGCATACCGGCCCACGCGCCAGGATGCAGCCGCCGCTATGACCTACGCGGCGGTTGAGGCAGGCAACCTGGAGTTGCGCCGACCAGTGGCGGCGGCGCCAGCCACCTAAAGCCCCAGCAAAACCCGCACCGAGCCGTATAAGCCGGCCAGCAGCAGCACCAGGATCGGCGCAAAGCTGAGTAAAAAACCCAGGCTGCGTTTGCCCGGATCGGCCACATAGGCGCGCAGGTACACCACCCGGCCGAGCAGATAAATGCCGCACAGCACCGCCACCCAAGCGGCCGGCAGGTATTTGCTGGCCAGCCAGACGCCCGGCAGCAGCAAGATCAGCAGCTCCAGGGTGTTCATCTGCACCCGGTAGTAACGCTCGAAAATTTCATTGCCGCTGGTGGCCGGGGCTTTTACCTCGTAGGTAACCCGGGCTTTGGCCACCAATACGGAAAAGTGCACGTACTGCAGCAGCACCAACACCAGCAATAAATCGACCAGAGCCATAGAACCTCCAAAGCCTGTTGAGCCAGCCCGTCATCGAGCTAGCGTTTAGCAGGCCGTTGCAAAATGTAGGCGAGGCAGCCGAGACAAGGCAAAAACAGGCGAAAAAGCGGAGTTTACGTGTTGTAAATGAGCATTTTGAGCCTGTTTTTAACGCCGTATCGGCAACGCAGGTAGTTTTTCAACGGCCTGCTAGAGGTTAGCTCAGTCGTCCTGATTGATCTCGTCATCGGGAGTGTTCTCTAACAGTTCGACGCTTTCTTCGACTTCGGCCGGCGACTCGTTGCGGATCTGATTGGCCTCATCGGTCATCTGCTGATTAGAGGTGGCGCCCTGAAAACTCTTGCAGGCGCTTAAGCCATCGCCTTGGCCGCAGGCACTGATCACCCCGTTGTCGTCGGTAATCCGTTCTTCGACAACATTGCTGCCGTCGCAGCCCAGCAGGGACAGGCAAAGCAGGGCAGGCACAAGCAAGGTGTGGCGCATGGAGATATTCCTCGGGGCAGTGGTTGGGCGCACACAGGCCTGTGCACCCTTTCAGTGGCGACGTTAGTGCAGGCGCTTTGCCGCTGTCCAGCGAATCCCCGCTGGCGCCAATGGTCATGGCGGTTGGCGAGCAATGCCACTGTCGGGCCGGGGCCGGGGTTCTATGCTGCACAGGTCAGCACTACAACAAAGGCCCTTACTGATGAATTACGACGCTAGCCAGCAACTGCTGCTCGGCTTGGTCCTGGCGGTGATGATTTTCGGTGTGTCGCTGGAGCTGCGCGTCAGCCAGTTTGTCGCCATCGTCAAACAGCCGCAACCGATCCTCGCCGGGATGCTCGGCCAATGCCTGATCTTGCCTTGGGCCACTTTGCTGGTGACCCTACTGGTCGACCTGCACCCCGGCCTGGAGCTGGGCCTGCTGCTGGTGGCCTGCTGCCCGGGCGGCAATATGTCCAACATCATGACCCACCTGGCGCGCGGCAACACCGCCCTGTCGATGAGCATGACAGCGCTGTCCAGCCTGCTGGCGCTGGTGCTGCTGCCGATCAACTTCGCCCTGACCACGGCGCAAAATCCCGAGGCCTCGGCCTACCTGGCCGAACGCCTGCAGGCGCTGCAGATCGACCAGGCCAGCATCATGTTCAACCTGCTGCTTCTGCTCGGCCTGCCGCTGGCGCTGGGCATGTTGGTGGGCAACTTGGCTCCGCAGTTTGCCGAGCGGGTGATGCCCTGGTTCAAGCGCTTCGCCCTGCTGGCCTTTGCCGTGTTTGTGATCGGCGCGTTGGTTGGCAACTGGCGGATGCTGACCGACAACCTCGGCCTGGTGTTCGTCATCGTGGTGCTGCACAACGCCAGCGCCATAGCCCTCGGCTGGCTGATGGCCAAGCTGGCGCGGCAGCGCGGTGCCAATCTGCGGGCCATGGTGATCGAGATCAGCATGCACAACTCCGGGCTGGCCCTGGGGCTGATCTTTGCCCAGTTCGGTGGCGAGCTGCATATGGCGCTGGTCGCCGCACTCTGGGGCACCTGGCATCTGGTCAGTGGCTTATTGATGGTGTTGTTTTGGCGCAATCGGCCGTTGCCGGCTTTGGAGTCTGTGGCATGCGTATCCTGATCACCGGCGCTGCCGGATTTATCGGCCAGCAACTGCTCGCCGAGCTGACCGTCCAGCAGCCGAACTGGACGCTGTTTGCCGCCGATATCCGCGAGCTGCCGGCCAACTTGCAGCGTGGCAAGGTGCAGCCGCTGCTGCTGGATATCAGCCAACCGGCAGCGGTGCTCAAGGCGGTGGCCGAGTGTCAGCCGCAGGCCATAGTGCACCTGGCCTCGGTGGTCAGCCCGCCACCGGGCATGAGCGAAGCGACCCTGCATGCCATCGACGTGGAAGGCACCCGCGCGATCATCCAGGCCGCTGCCGCCCATAACGTGCAGCAGCTGATCATCACCAGCTCCGGCGCCGCCTATGGCTACTACCCGGAGAACGCCGAGTGG
>MHZN01000201.1:6118-7824 GCA_001830395.1 Pseudomonadales bacterium RIFCSPLOWO2_12_59_9
GCTGCGCCAGCTGATCCTGCGGCCGGGCACCATCCTCGGCAAACGGGTCAACAACCAGATCACCGATATGTTCAAGAAGCGCGCGGTGCTGGGCATCCAGGGCAGCGACAGCCGCTTCGTGTTTATCTGGGATCAGGACGTGGTGCGGATCCTCCGCAAAGGCCTGGAGTGCGGCACCGCCGGCATCTACAACCTGGCCGGCGACGGCGCCCTGAGCCTGCGCGAGATCGCCCAGATCCTGCAAAAGCCTTATCGGCCGCTGCCGGCTGGCTTGATCCAGTTTGCGCTCAAGCTGCTCAAGCCGCTGGGCCTTAGTCAGTACGGCCCGGAGCAGGTGGATTTTCTGCGCTATCGACCGGTGCTGGCCAACCGCCGGCTGAAAGAAGAATTCGGCTACACCCCGCGCTTCACCAGCCGTGAAGCCTTTATCGCCTTTCTCGATGCGCAAGGTATGGCTCATGCGTAACACCTTTCTCTGCGTCGCCCTGCTGGGGCTGGCCGGTTCGGCCAACGCTCTGGAACTGACCCTCACCGGCCCGACCGGCCAACCCCTGCCGCTGGCCATGGTCACCCTCAAGGCCGAGCGCCCGTTGCGCGCCGCCGGCAGTGACAATGGCTATCCGCCGGAGCGCAGCGAGCAGCGCATCAGTGAGGAAATCACCGCCTTTAGTGGCACCGATGGCCGCCTCAAGGTCGATTACCCGGAGGCCGTACCGCTCAATCTGCGGGTGCGTGCGCCGGGCTATCAAGATCTCAACCAGAGCGGCGTGGCCGCCGACGCGCAGTTGAGCCTGAGCCTCACAGTTGAGACCGATCCGGCCGCATTGGCGGCCCAGCAGCCGGCCAACGCCTGGTTCGCCGCGCTGGATTTTGGCGGCGACGCGCAGCTGAAAAAGACCGCCCTGGAGCAGTGCGGTTTCTGCCACCAGCAGGGCAGCTTCTTTATGCGCCGCGAGCGTTCCGCCGAGGAATGGCAGCAGGTGCTGGAACGCATGATCGGCTACGGTGCGCGGCCGGCCAGCGATCAGCAGGCCAAACTGATCGAGGTGTTTTCCAAGGGTTATGCCGATCTGCGTCAGCACCCGGAGAAGGTCTTGCAGGCCAAACCCTGGGAAACCCAGCTGGCCGGCACGACCATTACCGAGTGGCCAATTGGCGATCCGTTCTCGCAGATGCACGACCTGCTGCTGCACAGCAACGGCAAGGTTTACGTTGGCGACAACCTGCAGGATCGCCTGTGGGAGATCGACCCCAAGACCGGTCAGACAGTGGTGTACAAGACGCCCAAGGACCCCGACGACGAGATCTGCGGGCTGTTCAGCGGCCGCCTGAAGACCTACCCGAAGCTGGAAACCACCGCCGGTATTCATTCCTTTGCCGAGTCGCCGAAAGACGGGCACATCTTTATCACCCCGTCGTTGCAGCAGCGGCTGTTCGAGTTCGATCCGCAGAGCAAGACCTTCACCGTGCACCGTTTCAGCGACGGCCTGTACCCGCACACGGTGCGCATCGACCAGGACGACAACGTCTGGTTCACCCTGGCGCTGTCCAATCAGGTCGGCCGCTTCGACCGCCGCACCAACGAGTTCCGCACCTATGGCCTGCCGTCGCGCGGCACCAAGGAGTCGGTCAGCCTGGCGTTGAGCAATGGGGTGCGCAAGCTGATGAACTGGGGGATGCCGATGCACTGGCTGCCGATAGACCAG
>MHZN01000201.1:7865-9720 GCA_001830395.1 Pseudomonadales bacterium RIFCSPLOWO2_12_59_9
GCCTGCATGCCGACTCGATTGGCGTGATCGATCCAAAAGATGACAGCGTTAAGGTGATCGACACACCATTCCAAGGCCCACGCCGACTGCGCGTGGATGCCGTCGGTGATGTCTGGATCGGCGCCTTTCCGGAGGCCAAGATCGTTCGCTATCACCCGGCCGACAGCAGCTTCCACGACTATCCGCTGCCCAGCGCCCTGAATGGCGCGGAAACGCCCTACTCGCTGAACGTCGACCGCGCCCGCCAACAGGTCTGGGTCACCGGCACCGCGTCTGACACCCTGCTGCGTCTGGACATTGCCTCGGGTGCCTGGCGCACCTTCCCGTTGCCGCGCAAGGTGACCTTCACCCGCGACATCGAGATCGCCGCCGATGGCAGCGTCTACACCAGCAACGGCGCCTTCCCCAGCTGGCAGATCGAGGACGGCCAGCCGACCCTGATCAAGCTGGAGCCGGGCGACTGAGCAAACGCACCACTGCCTGGGGCTCTGTTCTCGTGATGGGGTGAAGAGCCATTTCGTAGGGTGGGCTTCAGCCCACCACCTCTGCACGTCGCCATCTTGGTGGGCTAAAGCCCACCCTACACTCGCTGCATTGCCGGAGAACACCTTGTCTGCACCCACCTACAGCCGGCTGGACCTGATCCGCTTCTTCGTCGCCTGCCTGGCCGGTTTTCTCGGCGGCCATCTGACCAACTATGCGGTGATCCTGTTCGCCCAGGACGTCTGGGGCATGGACGCCCTGGCCGGTGCCGGCTTTGCCCTGTGCTTCGGCGTGCCGCTGCTGCTCGGCTGGCCGGCGGGCGCCTGGTGCGATCAGCACTCGCCGCAGCGTATCGCGCAGATCGCTCACGGCGCCTTTGCCCTGGCTTTGCTGTTGCTGGCGGCAGCCAGTCGCAGTGCGGCCTTCGGTGTGCTGTTGTATCTGCTCGGTGCCAGCTGTGCCGGGGTTGGCTGGGCGCTATTGGCCCCGGCGCGGATGGCCCTGCTCGGCCGCTTGGCCGGTGAACGCCAGGCCAAGCTCGCGGTGTTGTTTAACCTGTTGGTGATGCTCGGCTTTGGTCTGGCGCCCTTGCTGCTGGCGGTGGCGCGCAACCTCGGCGGCTGGCCGGCGGTGCATGGCTGCGGCTTGCTGCTGTTTGGCCTGTCGGCCGGTTTGTTGGTCGGGCTGCGGGTGCCGGCGCTGGGCGGCGACGGGCACGTGCTGGCGCGGGTGCAGCAGGGTTTTGCCTATGTGCGGCGCACGCCGTTATTGGCCCAGGCGCTGCTGGCGGCGGTGCTGGTGTACCTGGCCATGGGGCCGATTCAGGTGATGCTGCCGCGCTTCGCTCAGCAAAGCCTGCAACTGGCCGAGCTGTCCCGTGGGCTGTTTCTCGGCGCCCTGGCGCTGGCCTTGCTGATGGGCGGCGCCCTGTCGTTGCCGCTGGCACGGCGTTTTGGTCAGGGCCGCTGCGTGCTGGTCGCGGCCACGCTCAGCGGCATCGCCCTGAGCCTGCTCGGGCAAACCAGCAGCCTAGGCCCGGCGCTGCTGTGCTTGGGCGTCAATGGTATCGGCGCCGGTATCGCGGTCAGTCTGCTGGTCGCCTTGCTGCAACACGAAAGCCAGCCGGCGCTGCGTGGCCGGCTGCTGAGCATCTACACCGTCACCAGCCAGGTGGTGCCCGCCGCCGGTGGCTTGGGCGCCGGCCTGTTGCTTGAAGTGCTGCCGGCGGCGCAAGGTCTGGCTTGGTGCGGTGCGCTGTTGAGCGGCCTGTTTATATTGGCCGCCTGGCGGTTGCAGTGGCTGCGCCGTTATCGCTAAGAGCCTCAGTCGTGCCGCTCGCCGCCAACTTCCAGCAAGCTGCCAAGGCTAGGCA
>MHZN01000202.1 GCA_001830395.1 Pseudomonadales bacterium RIFCSPLOWO2_12_59_9
CACCAGACGGGTGATGGCGCCGATCGCGCTGTTGGTGCACCAGACGGGTGATGGCGCCGATCGCGCTGTTGGTGTGCAGGGTGGAGAGCACCAGATGACCGGTCAGCGAGGCCTGCACGGCGATCTCGGCGGTCTCCTTGTCGCGGATTTCGCCGATCATCACCACGTCCGGGTCTTGCCGCAAGATGGCGCGCAGGCCACGGGCGAAAGTCATCTCGACCTTGGAATTGACCTGGGTCTGGCCGATGCCTTCGAGGTGGTATTCGATCGGGTCTTCGACGGTGAGAATATTGCGCGTGCCGTCATTCAGGCTGACCAGGCTGGCGTACAGCGTGGTGGTCTTGCCGGAACCGGTGGGGCCGGTGACCAGCAGGATGCCGTGGGGCTTGCGCACCGCCGCCTCCATCAATTGGCGATCGCGCGCGCTCATGCCCAGGTGCTGCAGAGTCAGGCGACCGGCTTGTTTGTCGAGCAAACGCATCACCACCCGCTCGCCATTGGCCGAGGGCAGAGTGGAGACGCGAATATCCACCTCGCGGCCGCCGACCCGCAACGACATGCGCCCGTCCTGGGGCACGCGCTTCTCGGCGATGTCCAGCTTGGCCATCACCTTGATCCGCGACACCAGCAGCGCCGCCAGCTCGCGCTTGGGCTGGACCATCTCACGCAGAATGCCGTCGATGCGAAAACGTATCACCAGGCGCTTCTCGAAGGTCTCGACGTGGATGTCCGAGGCGTTCTCTTTGATCGCCTCGCCGAGGATGGCGTTGATCAGCCGGATGATCGGCGCGTCGTCCTCCTGCTCCAGCAGGTCTTCGGTTTCCTGGATCTGCTCGGCCAGGCTGGCCAGGTCCATGTCCGAACCGAGGTCCTCGACCATCTGCATGGCGGCGGAGGAGTCGTGCTGGTAGGCGTCGCTCAGGGCCTGCTCGAAGGCCGGCACCGCCAGCCAGGTCAGCGGCAGCACGGCGCCCACATAGCGCTGGGCTTCTTGCACCGCATTCAAACTGGCGCCAACCCGCGCCTGCAGGCACTGGCCGTCGAGCAGCACGCCATGACGCTTGGCGAAGGTAAACGGCAGACGCCGTAGCAGCAGGGTGGGGGTTTGCATATTGTTCTGTGCCCAAAAAACCAGTGACGGATGGCCGCGCTTCTGTGAGCGCAGAGCGCTATAAAGCGCAGTTCGGCATGACGGTCAATCGCTTTGGCGCAAATTTTGTGAATCGGTGCGGGCCAGCACAAGACCCAGATACACTTTTTTACCCGCCACGCACCGCAGCCAAACCGCGCCACCCAGCCACCAACGAGCCTGCCTTATGGCCTGGCGCTGCTCGATCTGCGGCAACGCCGACCTGACGCGCCGGCGAGCCTGAGCGCTACGGTGCACTCAAACGGCCCGCCGTGCGGATTATCCCCCTGCGCCACGCATAACCGGAACATCACCTTCGGAGGGATGAAACCGCGGGCGCTGCGCCTGTTCGCCGCCGGGCTATTTCGACGAGTTTCCGCCGGCTAGCTATTATCCTGTGAACTCCCAGCTAATACCGCGAACTAACCCAAGCACTCTGCGGCGTTGCTGGCGCGCCACCGCCACCGCCAAACGCCGCTGCCAAGGAACCCATTGATGACACCCCGATCGTTGCTCCTCCTGCTTGGCTTTATGCTTGGTCTGCTGCCCTGTACCTCGGTCTGGGCCGAGGATGGGGTGAGTCCGGACGAGATTCGTATCGGCATGGTCAATGCGCAAAGTGGCCCGGCGGCGGGCTTGGGTCTGGGCATGCACGCCGGCGCCGAGGCTTACTTTGCCCGTCTCAACGCCGAGGGCGGGGTGAATGGCCGCAAAATCCGCTTGATCGTCAAAGACGATGGCTATGAGCCGGAACGTAGCGCCGCCCTGACCGAGCAGCTAATCAAGGTTGACCAGGTGTTTGCCCTGCTCGGTTACGTCGGCACCCCCACCTCAAGAGCGGCGCTGCCGATTGCCGCGCAAGCCGAGGTGCCCTACTTGTTTCCGTTTACCGGCGCCGAATTTCTGCGCACGCCGCTAAAAAAGTGGGCCTTCAACCTGCGCGCCTCCTATTTCGACGAAACGGAAGCAATAGTTGAGCGCATCAGCAAGGATCTGGGCAGCCAAAAAGTCGCCCTGCTGATGCAAGACGACTCCTTTGGCGAGGCGGTCAAGAGCGGCCTCGCCGGCGCCTTGGACAAACGCGGCCTGGGCATTTATGCCGAAGCGCGGATCCAGCGTAATTCGCTGGACGTCGATCGCGCGGTGACGGCGCTGAAACTCGCCAAACCCGATGCGATAGTGTTTGTCGGCACTTACCAACAATTGGCCGCCGCGATCAAGCAGGCCAAAGCCAGCGGCGTTACGGCACGTTTTTTCACGGTGTCCTTTATCGGCACCGAGAACTTCATTAGCGCCGCCGGCGCCGACGGCGATGGGGTTTATATCACCCAGGTCATGCCATCACCTCACGACCGCTCCCTGGCCGTTATTCGCGATTACCTGGCTGACATACAGCCGAGCAAGGTCGGTTATGCCTCGCTGGAGGGCTACATAGGCGCGATGGTTTTCGCCAAAGCCCTAGCCAGCACGGGTGCGCAGCCGACACGGGCCGAGCTGGCCGACGCCCTGCAATACCTCAACACGGACCTGGGCGGCTTCAAGATGGCGTTTTCACCCAACAATCACCAAGGTTCCACGGCGGTTTTTCTGACCCGTGTTCAGGCCGGTAAAGCGCTACCCGTGGAGCACATGCAATAAGCGCAGCAGCGCTTGGCCTGCGAAGTAGTTGGTAATTTGCGGCGCTACACGCATGCATAAGTAATCGCTTATGCATTCGATAAAAAACATTAATTTATTCTAATCTAGCAGCCTGACAATCAGGCCTGCAGCCTGTTCAGCCGAGTTCTCTCGACCTGATAAACGGTCATTCATGGCACTCATTAACGGCTGTCAAAAATACCCAACAACCAGCCTATAGACCTAGTGCCAATTGACTTTGCCAAGATCTACCAGGTCCCGCCCAAGGCTTGCCGATGTAGTCACCCGCAAGCACTGCTACAGAATGGGTTGATGGACTGGGCATTCGCCGGCAAAATGCCGCCCCCACCGGCATGCAGACCCTGCGCCGCGGGATAGTTTGTGCTGATCAGCCACCCCAGCTTGCCAACGTAGTGAGCTGGTTTATCTAATCGATCACACGCAGGAGATTTCAAGTGCACATTGGTGTTCCTCTCGAAACCCATGCCGGTGAAACGCGCGTTGCCGCGACCCCGGAAACCATCAAGAAGCTGATTAGCCACGGCCATCAGGTGACTGTTCAATCCGGTGCCGGCGTTAGCGCCAGCTTGCCCGATCACGTTTACGAAGTGGTTGGCGCCGCCATTGGCGACGCCGCGACGGTCCTCGGCGCCGATCTGGTGCTGAAGGTACTGGCCCCGAATGACGCTGAACTGGCGCAGATGAAGGCCGGTGCGGTACTGGTTGGCATGCTCAACCCGTTCGACAGCGACACCATTGCGCGCATGGCCGCCCGCGGCATTTGCGCCTTCGCCCTGGAAGCCGCGCCGCGCACCTCCCGCGCGCAGAGCCTCGACGTGCTGTCGTCGCAAGCCAACATCGCCGGCTATAAAGCCGTGCTGTTGGGCGCCCATCACTATCCGCGCTTTATGCCGATGCTGATGACTGCTGCCGGCACCGTTAAAGCCGCCCGCATCCTGGTGCTCGGCGCCGGTGTGGCTGGCCTGCAGGCGATCGCCACGGCCAAGCGCCTGGGTGCGGTCATCGAAGCCTCGGACGTGCGTCCGGCGGTGAAAGAGCAGATCGAATCGCTTGGCGCCAAGTTCGTTGACGTGCCGCTGGAAACCGACGAAGAGCGCGAATGCGCCCAAGGCGTGGGCGGCTATGCCCGGCCAATGCCGGCGTCGTGGATGCAGCGCCAAGCCGGCGCCGTGCATGAACGCGCGAAACTGGCCGACATCGTCATCACCACCGCGCTGATCCCAGGCCGCAAGGCACCGACGCTGCTGCATGCGGCCACGGTTGAAGAAATGAAACCGGGCTCGGTGATCATCGACCTGGCGGCCTCCCAAGGCGGCAACTGCCCGCTGACCGAGGCCGATCAAGTGGTGGTCAAGCACGGCGTGACCATCGTTGGTTACAGCAACCTGGCGGCCCTGGTGCCAGCCGATGCTTCGGCGCTCTACGCGCGTAACTTGCTGGACTTCCTCAATCTGGTTATCGACAGCGAAGGCAAGTTCCACGTCAACCTTGAAGACGACATCGTCGCCGCATGCCTGATGTGCCGCGACGGCGCCGTCGTGCGCAACAACGGCTAAGGCTGAGGAATTCAAAAATGGAAGAAATGCTGATCTCCCACGGGGTCTACAACCTGATCATTTTCGTGCTGGCCATCTATGTTGGCTACCACGTGGTCTGGAACGTCACCCCTGCATTGCACACCCCACTGATGGCCGTGACCAACGCCATCTCGGCGATCGTCATCGTCGGCGCCATGTTGGCCGCCGCCTTGACCGTCACCCCATTGGGTCAAGTGATGGGCACGCTGGCGGTAACGCTGGCAGCAGTTAACGTCTTCGGTGGCTTTATGGTGACCCGACGGATGCTGGAAATGTTCAAGAAAAAAGCGCCCAAAGCGCCGGCGGAGAAGCACTGACATGAGCATGAATCTCGTCACCATCCTCTACCTGATCGCCTCGATCTGCTTTATCCAGGCCCTTAAAGGCTTGTCGCACCCGACCAGTTCGCGGCGCGGTAACTTGTTCGGCATGCTCGGCATGGCCTTGGCCGCCGGCACCACCATCGCCTTGATTCTGATGAAAATCGCCGAATTCAAGAGCCGTGGCGTCGAGCTGAACCTGTTGCACGGCATGGGCTTCGTACTGGTTGGCTTGTTGGTCGGCGGCAGCGCCGGCACCATCATGGCCAAGCGCGTCGAAATGACCAAGATGCCTGAGCTGGTCGCCTTCATGCACAGCATGATCGGCCTGGCCGCGGTGTTTATCGCCATTGCCGCCGTAGTTGAGCCGCAATCACTGGGCATCGTCGCCACCTTGGGAGATGCGATTCCAGCCGGTAACCGTCTGGAGTTGTTCCTCGGTGCGGCCATCGGTGCCATCACCTTCTCCGGTTCGGTGATTGCCTTCGGCAAGCTGTCGGGCAAGTACAAGTTCCGCCTGTTCCAAGGCGCGCCTGTGCAGTTCAAGGGTCAGCACAAGCTCAACCTGGTGATCGGCCTGTCCGTCATCGGCCTGGGCCTGGTGTTTATGTTCACCGGCAACCTGCAAGCCTTCGCGCTGATGCTGGCGCTGGCGTTCGTGATTGGCGTGCTGATCATCATCCCGATCGGCGGCGCCGACATGCCGGTGGTAGTGTCGATGCTCAACAGCTACTCGGGCTGGGCGGCCGCCGGTATCGGCTTCTCGCTGAACAACTCGATGCTGATCATCGCCGGCTCCCTGGTGGGCTCAAGCGGCGCGATCCTCTCGTACATCATGTGCAAGGCGATGAACCGTTCGTTCTTCAACGTGATCCTCGGTGGTTTCGGTGGCGCACCTGCCACTGAAGGCCCGGCAGGCGCCCAAGAAGCTCGCCCGGTGAAGTCCGGCTCTGCCGACGACGCCGCGTTCCTGCTGAGCAACGCCGACACCGTGATCATAGTCCCAGGCTACGGCCTGGCCGTGGCCCGTGCCCAGCACGCGCTGATGGAACTGGTGGAGAAGCTGACCCACCGTGGCGTGACCGTGAAGTACGCGATCCACCCGGTAGCCGGCCGTATGCCTGGCCACATGAACGTCTTGCTGGCCGAGGCCGAAGTGCCTTACGAGCAAGTGTTCGAGATGGACGACATCAACTCCGAGTTCAGCCAGGCTGACGTGGTGCTGGTACTGGGTGCCAACGACGTGGTCAACCCGGCCGCGAAGAACGACCCAAACTCGCCAATCGCCGGCATGCCGATCCTCGAGGCTTACAAAGCCAAGACCGTGATCGTCAACAAGCGCTCCATGGCCAGCGGCTACGCCGGTCTGGACAACGAGTTGTTCTATCTCGACAAGACCATGATGGTCTTTGGCGACGCCAAAAAGGTTATCGAGGCACTGGTTAAAGCGGTCGATTAATCGACTTCTACCAGGGATAAAAAAACCGGCCTTGCGCCGGTTTTTTTATGCGTGCTGTTTAGCAGGCCGTTGAAAAATGTAGCGAGCGATGGCTAGGCAAGGCGAAATCAGCCGAAAAAGCGCAGTGTACGAGTTGTACATGAGCATTTTGAGGCTGATTTCAACACCGCATGGCCGAGCGCAGTAGTTTTTCAACGGCCTGCTAGCGGCCTAACAACTCCCGGTAAAGCTGTGCCATCTGCCGGCCCATCTGCTCGGAGGTGAACAGCTGCTCATAGCGCTGACTGGCCTTGCGACCCATCTCTTGCGCCTGCGCGGGGTTATCCCACAGCGTGCGCATGGCCTCGCGAAAGGCCGCCGGATTACTTGGTGGCACCACCAGGCCGGTTTCACCGTGGATATTGATATAGCTGGTACCGGTGCCAATCTCACTGGAGATCATCGGTTTGCCGTACATGGCGCCTTCCAGCAGGGAGATGCCGAAGGCCTCGGAGCGCAAATGCGAAGGAAACAAAATCGCGCTGCACAGCTGCAGCAAGGCGACCTTGTCTTCCTCACCCAAACGGCCGAGAAAGTGCACATTGCTTAACCCGAGGCTGGCCGCTTGCTCGCGCAACTCTTGCTCCAGAGGCCCTGCGCCGACTATCACAATCGGGTAGTTCGTTCCTTGCGCGGCCTCGAGCAGAATATGCAGGCCCTTGTAGTAACGCATCACGCCGACAAACAGAAAGAAGCGTCGACCGAAACGCTGCTCCCAAGCCGCCGAACAAGATTCACTGGGCACCGGATAACCGCCGCGATCCAGACCGTAAGGAATCACCACAGTTTTATCCCGATAACGCGCCAGTACAGAGCTGGTTTCAAGGTAATTGGGTGACGCCGCAACAATCTTATCGGCGCGGCGCAGAAAAGCATGCATCAGCGGGCTGTAGAGCCGCATCAGGTTTTTTTGCCGGACGATATCCGAGTGATAGGTCACTACCACTGGCTTGTTCACCGCCGAGGCGAAGTGCACCAGATCCATAAATGGCCACGGAAAGTGGTAATTGACGATGTCCGCCTGCGCCGCCAACTCACGAAAGCGCTTGAACACGCTGACGGAAAAACCGGTGGAGGCTATCTGTAAATCCAGTTTTGCCCTGTGCACCTTGTGATCGGCGACCATCACCTCGCGCGGCTCAGGATTGGCGCTGAGGGTCAGCACCTCACTGTGCACGCCGTGGGCGGCGCCGCTCTGGCAGAGCTGAAAGATGACTTGTTCGATACCACCGACGGATTCGGGCAGGTAGGTTTTGAAAAAATGTAAAACGCGCATCAGTCCTCCAGGACCTGTCGGTACACACTCGCGGTAATCGCCGCACAGCGTCCCCAGGAAAACTCTTGGGCGCGCAGCAAACCTGCAGCGCGCCGGCGTTGCCATTCTGGCTGATCGTCAATTAGGTGCTGGATGGCGTCGGCACAGGCGCGCTCGTCCTGCGGATCAATATAGGTTCCGGCGCCGCCCGCCACTTCCGGCAAGGCCGAGCTGTGGCTGAGGATTACCGGCGTACCACTGGCCATCGCCTCCAGCACCGGCAAGCCGAAGCCCTCATAGAGCGAAGGAAACAGCAGCAGCCGCGCCCCCGCCAGCAGCTCGGCGAGGCACGTATCACTCTGGTAACCCAGCAGTCGCACCTGCCCCGTGGCCAGCGCCCGTTGCAAGGGCGCGGCCAGCTGCTCCGGGCGCCAACCCGGCATACCGACTATGACCAGCGGATACTGCGCACGCAGCGCCGCCGGCAACAGTTCATAGGCGTGTAAGGCCAACTGCAAGTTCTTGCGCGGCTCCAGCGTGCCGACGCACAGCAAGTAACGACCAGGCTGCAAATCCAGAGCCTGCAGCGGCGCTGCCAACTGCGCATGCGTGCGCGGGTGAAAGCGCGCGGCGCAACCTAATGGCGCCACCACCACCCGCTCGGCCGACACGCCGTAATGGCGGCAGACCTCAGCGCCGATAAATTGCGAGTCCACCAGAATCCGCCGTGCCCGCTCGACGCTACGGGCGGCATGTCGCTCGATCTCGATCAGGCGGTCGGCCGGCTGGGTTTCGGGGAAGTGCACATGGGTCAGATCGTGCAGAGTCATGACCATCGGCCCGTCGAACTCGAACGGCCATAGGCTCGGATCGTGATAGAGATCGACGCCCGCACTGCCGCGCTTAAAGCGCTGCTGCTCGATCAGCCGGCGCACGGCATAGGCATTAGGGACGCAACACTTGATCAGCCCGCTCAGCCGCGAATAGCCCGGCAGCGCGGCGGCGGGCAGCTCAGACGAGCAATTCCAACCGTTGAACAGCGCCAACTCAAATTCGGGATAAGCCGCCAACGCCTGCACCAACTCGACCAGATATTGGCCAATGCCGGTGCGCGGCGCCCGCAGGATGCCGGCGTTAAAGGCGACTACGATACGAGGCGTAATGGGCATTAAGTAGATCCGTTTGCCCAGCGATTTTAAGGGTCTTTTCCAGCAGCTGCAGACTGGCAGTGCGCCAGTTGATCCACTCCCAGCTATCAAGTGAACGTCCCGCAGGAAAACGTCCAGAATTTTGATGTTCCAAAATCAAGGCCGCAAGAGATCCGGCGCAAGAAAGATCGAAGTACGCAACATATTCACCGCCAATTTCTCGGAACACCGGTAAATCACTGGCCATAACTGGAACCCCACGCTGCATGGCTTCAACCAATGGCAGGCCAAACCCTTCTGCATGAGATGGAAATAGCAAAGCACTGGAATGCGCGTATGCATACTCAAGTCCTGCATCGTTAAGTTGGTTGAACATAAACAAGCGTTTATTCAGCTCAGGGTGACGCTGGATCAGGCCTATAAGCTCATCACTCTTCCAACCAATTTTACCAATTATGCAAAGACGTGCTTTTGAGCCTTTAGCCCAAAGAGTATCGAAAGTTTTAATTAAATAAATGTGGTTCTTTCGCGGTTCAATAGTGCTGACCATTAGGTAAGTGTCTTCAGTTGCGTCGAAAAGCACTTTTATACGCGGATCCACCACTGTATCTCGCTGCACAAGATCAAGCTCTGAGCCCAAATGAAAGTATTCAAATTTGCGCTTGTTAGCAACGTCCGCACCAAGCCTTTCAGTGACAGCACGCTGCACATCACCTTGTACGGTTTGTGATATGCAAACAAATCCATCTGCCGTTGTCGCAATCCAATCAAACCAACGTTCAAAAACCTTAGTGAGGCCAGCGTCGCAAAATTGTGGATGACTGATAGGAATCAAGTCATAAACAACAGAAATAATGCTTGCTCCTTGCTCTTTCAAGCGCTCCGCAAGGCTGTAGAAATTCAAATGCCAAGACGAATCTAGGAGCAAGAAAATATCACCACACTCGATATCTAGAGGCACTGAGCGCTGCTTCGAAGCCTCATCGCGCCGATCAAGCCATAGAGCGGCACGGAGTGGAAGCGTAATGTTTAAGCTCAACAATTTCCACAAAATTAAAAGAGGCATATTTAGCGCTTTGTTGCCATGCCATGGGAGGCGCTTACTTATATATGCATGCCCCCCCCAAAGTCGCAGACGCAGATGATCTAGGCGATGCACACACTGGCGAAGAAAAGATATACCAGCTCGCGTAGGTGGAGGAAGTAGCGAAATAACACGCTTGAGCTGACCACCTTGCATGATAACGGGGATGCACTCGATCACGGTATTGGCCGACTTGAGCTCCTGAATAACATTTCGCACAACTCTTTGAATTCCAGAATTAAGATCAGGGTGTTCGTAAACGTATGTGCACTCAATAAGTAAACGGGTCAAATTTAAATCCTGACTATAATGAAATTAATTTTAAGTAATACGCTTTCAATTTCGAGACTTACTTCGAGCCAAGAATGCCCAGCGAAGCGCGCATGTCGCGCATTTACAACCCAAAGAACCTCATGCCGCGGGCCATGCCAAGCGCCATTACTGAACCCTGCCGTAGTGATCTTCGAAGCGAACGATATCGTCCTCACCCAGGTATTCGCCGCTCTGCACCTCGATCATTACCAGGTCAATCACCCCGGGGTTTTCCAGACGATGCTGGTGCCCGGCGGGGATAAAGGTCGACTCGTTGGTGTTGATCAGCCGCGGGTCACCGCCATTGACCACCTTGGCCATGCCCTGCACCACTATCCAGTGCTCACTGCGATGGTGATGCATCTGTAGCGACAGTGCCGCGCCGGGTTTAACCACTATGCGTTTGATCTTAAAGCGTGGCCCTTCCTCCAATACGGTGTAAGTGCCCCAGGGGCGTGACACGGTGCGATGCAGGCGATAGGCCTGATGGTTCTCCAGCTTCAAACGCTTGGCGACCTGACGCACCTCTTGCGCGCGGTCGGCATGGGCCACCAGCACCGCATCGGCGGTCTCGACCACGATCAGATCATCCACTCCAACGGTAGCCACCAAGCGACCCTGGCTCTGCACGTAGGTGTTGCGGCTATCGACAAAAATCGCATCGCCTTGCGCCCGGTTTTGCTCGGCATTAGGTTCGATCAGGTCCCGCAGCGCCGTCCATGAACCTATGTCGCTCCAGTCGAATACCGCAGGCACTACCGCCACCTTGGTCGAACATTCCATCAGCGCATAGTCGATGGAAATATCCGGTAGGGCAGCGAAGCTCGCCAGATGTAGCTCTTGCACTTTGGCGTTCGCGTTGTCCTGACGCGGGCTCTGCGCCACACAGGTGCGCGCCAGTTCCAGCAACTCGGGAGCATGCAATTGCAGTTCACTGATCAAGCTGCCGGCGGTAAAGCAGAACATCCCCGAGTTCCATAGGAAACGTCCGCTCTCAAGGTATTCTTGCGCCGTCGCCTGGTCTGGCTTCTCTACGAAGCGCAGCACCCGACAACCGCCACGCTCATCCAGCACATCTCCGGCTTCGATATAACCGAAGCCCGTCTCGGGCGCAGTAGGGCGAATGCCATAAGTGACCAAATAACCTTGGCGAGCCAAGGCCACGGCATGCTCGGTGGCCTGATTAAAGCCCGCCAAATCATGGATCAGATGATCGGCGGCCATTACCACCAGCACCGTATCGTCACCGTGTTCGGCCGCCAAGGCCAAGGCCGTGACCGCAATTGCGGGGGCGGTATTACGGCCTTGTGGCTCAAGCAGGAAGCGGGCGTGGTGACGAGTCAGTTTGGCTTCGGCAAAATGATCGCGGCTTTCAAAGTAGTGCTCACGGTTGGTCACCGTGACTATCTCGCCGCCCGTCGATATCAGGCTGGCGGCGCGCAGGTAGGTTTTCTGCAGCAGCGACTGACCATCCGGCAAGCGCATAAAGGGCTTGGGGTGATCCTCACGGGATACCGGCCACAAACGCGTGCCGGCACCACCGGACAGAATCACGGGAATAATCATCGCCGCTTACTCCTTGCCAACGCGGCGCAGATCCGCCTCAACCATCCCCTCAATCAAACTGGCCAAGCTGGTTTTCGGCGCCCAGCCCAGCTTGCGCTCAGCCTTAGCGGGGTTACCCAACAGCACTTCAACTTCAGCTGGGCGGAAGAACTGCGGGTCAATCACCACATAGTCTTCATAGTTCAAACCCACATGCTCAAACGCCAGCTTGCACATGTCGCGCACAGTAGTGGTTACGCCGGTGGCCACTACGTAGTCATCGGCCACTTCTTGCTGCAACATCAGCCACATGGCTTCGACATAATCGCCGGCAAAGCCCCAGTCACGCTTGGCGTCGATGTTGCCCAAGCGCAGTTCAGTCTGTTTGCCGAGCTTGATCCGTGCCACTGCGTCGGTGACCTTGCGGGTGACGAATTCGATGCCGCGCAACGGCGATTCGTGATTGAACAGAATGCCGCTGGAGGCATGCAGGCCGAAGCTTTCACGGTAGTTAACGGTGATCCAGTGGCCGTACAGCTTGGCCACGCCATAAGGACTGCGCGGGTAGAATGGGGTGTTTTCGTCCTGCCGCTCGGCTTGAATTAAACCAAACATCTCACTGGTCGAAGCCTGGTAGAAACGCGTTTGCGGGGCAAACTGGCGAATCGCTTCTAGCAAGTGGGTAACGCCGATGCCATCCACTACCGCAGTGGTGACCGGTTGATCCCAGGAGCTGCCAACAAAACTCTGCGCGCCCAGGTTGTAGATTTCATCCGGCTTGGCTTTGATTACCGCGCGCTGAATCGAGCAGGCGTCGGCCAGATCGCCTTCGTGATAGCGGATTTGGCCCTCGACACCTAGTTCACGCAGGCGCCAGCGTGTATCGCTGCTGCGTCGGGCCACCAGGCCATGAACCTCATAGCCCTTTTCCAGCAGCAGTTTGGCCAAATAGGCGCCGTCTTGGCCGGTTACGCCAGTAATCAATGCAGACTTAGACATGTTTAATTTCTCTTGCTGCCCAGTCAGAGAGCACGCTCTGTAGGGTTTCCGTGATCGATACGCCAGGTTTCCACCCAGTCTCTTTTTGTAGTTTCTGACTGCATCCAACGACCCGCCGCTGCTCAGACAGGCGCATACGACTGACATCTTGTACCAGCTCAACCTCAACTCCAGCCAAGCTCGCCATCTGCATGATCAGATCGCGAACCTGCCGTTCTACCCCCGAGCAGACGTTGTAAATCTCGCCGCTACGGCCGTGTTCCAGCAGCGCTAAGTAGGCCTGCAGCACATCGCGCACATCGAGAAAGTCGCGCGTCACATCAACATCACCGACCTCAAGCCGGGCCGGCTGTAAACCCTGGCGCACGCGAATCAGCTGACGAGCCATGCTGGGAATCACGAACGCCTCGCCCTGCCCAGGACCGATATGGTTAAACGGGCGGGCAACTATGATCCGCCAAGGCTCGCTATAACTCCACTGTTGGCACAAGAGTTCGGCGGAAACCTTACTGACGGCATAGGGGTTACGCGGACGGGGCGCCAACTCTTCGCTAATGGGCAGACTGGCTTCCTCCACCTGGCCGTAGACGTCACCCGAACTGACATACAGGAAAGTGCCGCTAAACCCCCGGTGCTTGAGCGCCTGCAGCACATTCAGGGTGCCCAGCAGATTGACTTGCAGGGTGCGTTGCGGATCGCGGAACGCCTCAGGCACAAAGGTTTGCCCGGCCAAGTGGATAACGGCGTCCGGACATTCATCCTGCAGCCAAGCATCCAGCGAAGTACAATCGAGCAAGTCATGCGGTTTAGGCGCAATCAGCTGCCAGGGCGCATTCGACTCGGTCGCCAGCAACGCCTGTAAGTGTCGGCCGACGAAACCGTTTAAGCCCGTCACCAGTAGTTTTTTCACCTTAAGCAATCCTCTCACCCTGCAATCGCCAATAATCCGTTGAACAGGCCTGCCCCCAGCGCCATACCAGCCAAGCCGCAGCAGCAGCACCCACCAAGAGTCCGGCGAATATTTCGCTACGACTATGGCCCATGCGTTCACGCAAAGGACTTGATGGTTTCGCGGTAGATAAGCCATTGATGGCCTGCGCATGCAAGCCTACTTGCCGACGCAAACTGTTGGCATCCAGCAAGACGATAAAGGCCAGAGTAACAGCCACGCCAAAAGCCGGCTGGGCAATGCCGCCCTTGAGCCCAATCAGCACCGCCATGCTGCAGACAATAGCGCTGTGATTACTTGGCATGCCGCCGTAGCCGATCAAGTCAAAGGCCAAGCGCTTAGCTCTCAAACTATTGATGGCGAATTTGCTGCAGCCCACCAACAGCCAGGCAAGCAAAGGCGTGAGCGCACAGCAAACCAGCCTATATTTTATCTTATTAAAAACCAATTGGAGGTGTGCGTAACACTCGAGATACCCTGCGAGAAAAGTAGCCGTCTCCGATATAGCACTCCAATCGACTGCTGTTACTGGCCAAGTAGCTGCTGCTGACGCCCCTAATGACGCTGCTCGGCGCTGGCGACCTTGAAGTAGCATTCGATGCCGTACACAGCGCCACATCAGCCCACCTGCCTCCGCCCTTCGCAGCATGTCCTGTTCATGAATCAAGACTCGACAAAATTCTGCTCAACCTTGCCTGATCAGATCACGAATTAGCTCGATTCGTTCAGACCCAAAGGGGATGCACAGCAAATTGATAAAGCCCCACGAGGAGGGATTCAAATCGTCCGTCAACCGACGCTGCAACCGCTCTTCGGTCAACGGCACCAACTGGGGATTGCTCTCTGCCACCTCAAAAATCTGGTAGCCAAGCTCCACCAAGCTCTGCCAAAACGCTTGCGGATCATCGCCAGAACGGGTCAGCCCAAATGGCCAGAACTCCAAAATCAGCACTGGTCGCCAGCCGCCGGCAAAAAGCGCAGCAGCCCCCCTGAAAATGCGGGCTTCGGACCCTTGAGTGTCGGACTTGACCAGCTCAGGCAGACGCCCTTCATGCCCGGCAAAAAAAGCATCCAGCGTGGTCACCGCCACGGGGTAACTGTCACGCTCAGTGTCATCACGAAACAGCCGATGATCGCCAAGATTGGTCCCGGAGCGGTATAGCGATAACTGGCCGACTTGATCACTCACGGCCGATTTATGGATATCGATAACCCCATGTTCATCAGCAATAGCCGCATTTACCTCCAGTAGCCTGGCGTTTGCCCTGTCTGGCTCGAAGGCAATTACCCGCCCTTGTGCACCAACACTCCGGGCCGCCAGCATGCTGTACCAGCCAATATTGGCACCCAGATCCAGAACCATATCGGCGGGAAGGCAAAGACGTCCGAACACGTTCGTCTCGAATGGCTCCCAAATGCCGTGGCGGGCTAAATCACCAGAAACAAACTCATCCTCGACCTTATGTATGGCAAACGCGCTGGCCGGTAAGTCCAGAGCCTGCACGGGAACCATCCGGAACGACGCCAGACGTTCGCTCATAGCCTGCGCAATCCATTTAAGACTGGCGGCATGCCCTTTGGGACTGTCCGCGAGCCAGTAACGAGGCGGTTGATATAAGTCATCTGTCGAATAACGCGTGAAGCCCTGCATCAAGTCATCGCGGACAAAGAACGCATTGACCCCACTCAGATTACAAGCAACCAATGAATAGCAGTGACTAGCCATGACTTCGACCCAGGACTGCAATGAGGCACCGAAATAATCGTCATAACCCCATTCATGCGCCTCGTTGTAAGCCATCGCCGCACAGGTTGGTGGTGGAAATTTTGCGTTGTACTCGACACAAACCAACTTTGGATTCAGACGACGGAGAAACGGAGGAATGACATGAATGTCGTTTCCGTCGATATCCAAAGAAAGGAAGTCAATCGACTCGATACTTAGAAAGCCGTTGATCCGCTTTGCCAAGGCCTCGCCAGTAGCAATGGTCACTCGCTGGTTCAGTACCATCAGCGGATCAGAGTAAAGCGCCCCCAATGCACTCTCGATGCGGGAAATACATGCCTCGCTGGCATCGATCCAAACACCGCTATAGCCGTCCAAGATCAGCTGATGTGTATTGTTTTGCAAGCCATCCGCACAACCTATCTCCACAAAGGACTGTGACAGGGATGTGAGAGAGCTGACCCGCTCCATACATGTGCGAATTATCCCGTCCTCATCACATTGCGAGTAAGACGCCCAGCCCTTTAACGCCGGGTTATCTGGAGTGTGATGAGCTAACTGCTCTCTGAGGACTATGAGCGCTTGCGAGACCGAATTTTCGTCAGATATGGAAACCATTTTCTCAATCCAGGGAGTATGCAGAAACTGCGCAAGGTGCATGTACAACACCCCATATATTTTGGCCGTCCTCGGGATAACGGATGGAAAAGCGCGCACCGCCGACGCAATAGTCAATGACGCTACCCAACAGCAATTGCCCAGGGTTGGCAGGATTTTCCGCAAAGCTACCCACGCCTGCAATCAATCCATATTCGCCAGGACACAGTGGACAGTTGAACTTGAACTCCACTACCCGCAGCACATGGGAGCCGTCCGCAGGGATAAAAAAATCGTGCCCCGCCGCATTGAAGTGCATTAATTGCCGCCCGCTGCTGTCGGTAATACCGAGGGTGACCGAGAGGTCAGCCGCGATAGCCTCCTGCACTTGATAAAATACCCGTACACGCAACTTGCTGGCGAATGGCACGCTGTCTGTCTCACTACCTTGCTCATCAAGCAAGGCAATATCCTGGATACGCACTTCGCCGCTGCCGGTACGCAAGGGCGCAACCCTTTCGGCAAAGGCCTGATGCCGGGCATGTTCAAATGCCAGCGAATACTCCGCTCCCTGCCCGGTCTCCGTGGCGGGCTGGGGCTTGTTGAACCCGGCGCTGGCCATACGCCGGAAGACCTCGCGTTGATAAGCGGCACCGACCTCACTGGAGCTTCCCGCCAACCGAATTCGGCCATGCTCCAGCCATAGGCCTTGATTGCACAGCGAGCGAATAGCATCCGCCGCATGCGTTACATAAATAAAGGTAGTGCCACCGTCGAGCAACGACTTGATCTTGTGCAGGCATTTGTTCTGAAAATAGGCATCACCGACGCTCAGTGCCTCATCCACAATAAGGATTTCCGGCTTGACGTAGACCGCACATGAAAATCCAAGACGTACCGCCATACCGCTGCTATAGGTCTTTACCGGATGCTCAATAGCATCCTGCAGCTCACTGAATCGGATGATTTCTGGCACCGCTTCATCTATCTCGTCACGCTGCATACCATGCAACATGCAGAACTGACGGATGTTTTCACGACCACCCAGCTGCGGGTTGAATCCCGCCCCCAACTCCAGCAAAGCCGAAATCCGGCCTTTCACACTGACTGAGCCAGCACTCGGGGTCAGCACACCGCACAGCACCTTAAGCAGGGTGCTCTTGCCGCTGCCATTCTCGCCAACAATACCCAGCCGACTGCCAGGAGCCAGAGTCAGCGAGACATCGTCCAGCGCCCGGGTTTCACGGGCGTACTGTTTCCGCCCACCGGACAATAGCTCCAGCATGCGATGACTGGGTTTTGAGTAGCTATGGTAAATCTTCGAGATATTCCGGATGTCGACGATCGCGTCCAGGTTTTCTGTGCCTTTCATTCATTACCACTCGAATCAGATGACATCGGCAAAACCAGACTTCAGTTTTCGAAAAAGGCTAAAGCCAGCAACAAGTATCACAACAGCAATAAGCGTCACCACAAATAGCGAATGCCACTCTATCGCTGCCGTACCAAATACCGCGTGCCTGGATATTTCCGTCAAATAATAAAACGGGTTGTAATCCATGATTAATTTGCGCACCCAGAGCGCTCCGCGCTCTTCGACGAGAGTGGCGGGATACAGGATTGGTGTAAGCCAGAACATCACATTGACCAGCACTGGAACAATTTGCGCCACGTCCGGAATGTATACCGCAACCGCAGAAACCGCATACGAAACACCCAAAGTAATCAGGACGCATGCAATCCAGACCAGACCATATACAGCAGCCATATCTCCAAGCGGAATGCCGTTATAGGCCATCAAGCCCGCGACAATAGATAGAATTATTAGCTGACTCAATAAAGCCGAAGCGAGTGGAATCAAGGGTAGAACCCAAAAAGGGAAAGCTATCTTATTTATCAAATAGCCATATTCGCGAAGAATCCCCGTACTGCGTCCAACCACTTCAGAGAAAAAAATCCAAAGAGAAAATGGCAAGAAATAAAATAAAGCAAACGGAATATCTCCGTAACGCACGCCCATTCGTCCACTCATGAGAATGGAAAATACAACCACATTAATAATGGCATACAATAACGGCACGCCAACGTTCCAAGCAATACCCGCATATGATCCAGCATACCGATTCTTTAAATCTTGCCTAGCCAGCATCCAGGCAAGTAACAAACTATCCACTATTCCTGATTTGCGCATGTCGCCTCAACTGTCGGGGTACCAAACATTCAATTTCTCCATAAAGACAGCCTGCTATATTCACAGCAATGACCAATCTTATTTTCGCAGGCGACCAGGCATTCCATTAAGTAAATCCATTAATGTTTCATCAATAGTCTTTACACTCACGACTGCAAAATATGACTCAACCGATGCTTTAGATGAGCAAGCCGTCTGACAATTTTCCACGAGCGGCTGGCTTGCAGTGTGGCCAGTTGCAACTCCACCTGTTCTGATCGAGCTTCTGCCTGGCTGAGCGCCTCTCGCAAGCCTTGCACATCTTCCTGCGGGCTACTCATCAGGTGCCCCGGGCAAAGCTGGAATTCATCCAGAACGCACGGCGTCAATGAAAGCGGGTGCAGAAGCCACTCTTGCTCTTTGGCGGCATAGTAGCGGTTGATGCCGTCACAGTATGCATAGAGATAACCTTCGGAGAGCAGCATACCCTCCCAATCCGGCGTCTTATCGAAAGCGGACTCCAGTATCACGATCCAAGGGCGCCAGCGCTGGAAGTCCATGCTTTCCAATACCTGCTGCTCAAAACCCTCAACATCAATTTTGAGGAAGTGGAAGGGCGCATCTTCTGGCATGTGTTCCGCGCAGATGCTATCCAATCGTCGGCACTGGACTGTGCGTGAAACGAACTGGATGCCAGTGCTGTGCTGAATATCGCGCATCTCTTCGCTGAGCGTCGATAGGCCGGTTTCACGGTCCTCATAGAAGGTCAGCTCGCCTTCTTTCGGGGCCACGGCTAGACACAGGTTGATCTCATCAGCGCGCTCTTCGCATAGAGCATCGAAATAGTGCTCGACTGGTTCGATATTGATGCCGCGCCAACCGCGCTCATAAAATGCTTTGGTGACTGAGTCGCGCGCTGGGTGATTAGCGCCGACATCTATGTATCGCCCCGGGCCAAACAATTTGAGTGCTCGCCAAAGCGTCACATCTTCAAAATTCTGAGCGTAGGAAACGAATGCCATAGGTAATCCTGAGTCGGTTCTGGGGCTATCTGAGCGTGAAGCGAGTTTATGGCCGTACTTCAATTCCAGTGCTTGCTGGTGGGCTACCACTATTTTGTGGGGTGGTCGCCAGTGCTCCGGCTATGCGCGCACCTTTCTTGCGCAGCGGCACTTCAATCAGTCGATAGTTCAACTCACTTAGTAGCAGGATCAGGCCAGTTGCGCTCGCGGTAAACAGCAGGAACTGCTCCTGAGAGGGCGCAGCTCCCCCAGTAAACCTGTACCACGTTTCCCGTACGATAAAAAAGCTGGGGATGTGGGTCAGATATATTGCGTAGGAGCGCTCACCAGCCCATATGAGTGGTCCTCGAATGAAATTGAGCCTATGGAAAATCAGGTCACTGTCGTAACTGGCTACAAAAACCAATGCAGCCGACAGCAAAGCGACAAAACTGAGCCTGTAGGGGGTGATGTATATATAACGTGAACCCAGCGTAAGCAGAAGCACCATCAGCAGCAAGATGAAGCTGAGACTGCCAGCCCAGTTAGCCAAGAAGGTGGGGCGTGCAATAGCATATTCCGGTCTTCGGCTGAATAGCGCCAGCAGCACGCCTAGGCAGAGGGCATCTATACGAAATACCATGGCATAGGTGCTTGTGCGCGGATCAATTAGTTGCAGCAGAGCGATTACGCCGATTGCATAAACCAAGTACTTGCGCATTAAAAGCGCCAGCAGTGGCAGCGCTATATAGAACTGCTCCTCCAGCGACAGACTCCAGTAAACAAAGCTGGCACCGTACTCACATTTGTCGACGGCTTCTGCAAAGCGGAAGTTCGCAGCCTGTACAATTCCCGCGATGGTGGCTTCGATGTTGGCGCGAATGCTGCCAAAGGCGTGACTGTCGTTGTATGCGAAGACCAGCAGCAGGGTAACGAACAGCCATAGCCAGGCAGAAGGCCATAAGCGCCAGGCTCGCCGGACCCAGAAGGCAATTATCAATCGTGGTCTATCTCTGTGATCGGTCTGCTGCAACTTGGGTAGCAAGTCGCGGGCAATCACAAAGCCAGAAATAGCGAAGAACAGATCTACGCCAATCGCGCCACCAAAATAGGCGTAGAACTGGGCAAGCCCAGGGTTGGGCCAACTAAGTAAATTCTGGTTGGCGTGATGGATGACCACGAACAAGACTGCGATGCCACGCAGCACCTCAATGTCCAGTATTTTTTTATTCATATCCCGAACTCAGACCTTACGCGCCACAATGATCTGACTTTTGGGCAATACAGCATCCAGCGCTTGCTTGACAGCTTGCCCCTGCGGCAGCGCCAGCAGAGCCTCCCAAGTGTTGTCCCAGCTTTGGATCAGCGCGTGCTCTTCGCCGTCTAATGAAGTTTGGCCGCTAGCCCAGAAAAACAACCACCAAAGAGTACGGTAGAAGCCGTAGTAAGTATGCTGCTCGATGACCAGCCCCGCATCGCGTACTAGTTGAGCGAACTGCTCGCGTTCGAATATATGGATATGGTTGGGCCTCTGGAAATAAGCAGGGCTGGCGATACCCTGCTGCGCGCGCTCACTCAATGCGTCGGGTACTGACAGGAGATACTGCGCGCCAGGACGCCCTACTCTGACCAGTTCGGCGAGAAACGCTGCTGGATCATCAACATGCTCCAGCACCTCCATTGCCACAACCTTGTCCAGTCGCGCATCAGGCAGTGGTATGGGATTGGCGTCGGTCACCAGGGAGTGGATGGCTCGCGCTGCGGTTTGCTGCAAGCGCTGGACCGCCTTGCTGACGTTCTCGGGGTCAATATCGGCGACAAAAACTTCAGCGCCACGCCGACCGCAAAATAGAGTGAAGCCACCATCACCACAACCTATATCAAGCACGCTGTCGCTTCTGTCGACTCGAAATCCTTCGAATAGCTCACCACTGTCGTTGTTAAGCCAGCCGCTGCGAACCATATCGGTCAAGCCAATAGGTAGGTGCATTGGACTCTCTATCGCCTGAGAGGGCTGGGATACGGAACTCTTTTGCCTCAATAGGGTTTTCAGGCGTTCTAACATAGTCATTGTCCAATTGAGGGTTTGCGCGCCACGATGATCTGGCTCTTAGGCAGCAGCTGATCCAGGCGATGTTTGATTTCTGGCCCTAGCGGTAACTGCAGCAAGCGCTGCCAAACCGAGGCCCAGTCACTTAGCAGGGCTGGGTAAGGCGGGGCAATAAGGTCGTGTGTAGCGCCCGAGAAGGGCTTTCCTTCTGCATGTTGCGTAGCCCAATAAAGCTGCATCCAGAAAGACCAGTAAAAACCGAAGTTGTGCCGACTAATGATCTCTAGCCCAGCACGGGAAACAAGCTCGGCAAAAGCATCCTCGCTAAAAATATGCTGGTGGTTAGGAGGGGCGAAGTGCCCGGCCGGGGCGATGTCTTTCTGCATATGCTCAGAGCGTTGATGAGGAACACTCAGCAGATAAAGCGCACCCGGCTGGCCGAGCCGGTAAAGTTCGGCCAATGTTTCCTCTGGGGCATCAACGTGCTCCAGCACCTCTTGCGCAATAATTCGAGAGGCGCATCCCTCATCAAGAGGGAGGGGAAGGGTGGCATGTACCAAGCCTTGGCCGTTGCTGTTGCCAGCCTCGCGGAGGGTCTGCTCAATCTGGGAGATCTTGGATTCATCGCTGTCGATAAATATCACCCTTGCCCCCTGGCGGGCACAGAACTGGGTGGCGCCGCCGGCGCCGCAGCCAAAATCCACCACTATGTCCTGGCGGCCAACGGCAAAGCCTGGATGAAGTTCGCCGTTCGAGTTGTTGAACCAGCCACTCAGCACGGCGTCATGCAGGCCGCAGTAGCGGGAGTCAATTTCAGGTGCTATTTGAGGCTGAGCAGGCTTACGCCAGCGCTTCAGCTGTTCCCAGATTAATCGCATGATGCCGCTGCCTCCTGCAGGAATGGCTCCAGCCGTTGGCGAACCATTTCGCGAGAGCAGTGCAGGCGCATATGCTCTATCGCTTGAGTCGCCATGCGCGCATAGATTTGAGGTTGGTTTTGCTTGATGGAAAATGCTTGCAAGTAGGCTGCTCGCAGAGAAGCCCAGCTTATTTGTCTGCGGCAGGTTCGGGTAGCAAAGCGGGGGTCGTGGGGCCACCCTGTCGCCTCGGGCCAACTTTCCACAATGAAGGCGATGCTTTCGTCGATATAGTCACTCATCCCGGAGTGATCAGGTGCAATAGCCGGCTTGCCGGCGGAAAGGTATTCCATCAGTGGTAAACACTGCCCCTCTCCGTAAGAGGCGTTCACCACGAAGGACGTGGCATGAACGAGTGTGCGGTATTGGTCATCTTCAAGATACCCATGCAACAACACCACTCTGCATCTGAACTGGGGTAGGCGAGCAAGGTATTTGAGCATCTGCACAATCGCTGATGTGCAGGCCTTGTGAGTGAGCTTAAAAACCAGAGAGGCTTGCTCATTGTCGGCGAAGGCATTGCAGAACGCACTGAGGAGGTCCTCCCAGTTTTTCCGCCCATCGTATGGATTGAATACAGAAGTAAAAACCACACCTCCGAGTTCTAGATTGAAAGCTTTTGGAGCGAACAGCTCAGGCTCGATAGCGTGTTCAGTCCACCATGGCGATATTTGATCGGGCCCCGGCTCAGGTGGCAGGGTTGGCTGACCTTGGTAGGCATGGATGTACCAAGCTCCTGCGTAGCGCTTGCTAATTTGCCACCAAGCCTTGCTGAACATGCGAGGTGCCGTGGGTTTAGCTGGTTGGCCTTCAGCTTCCAGGGCAGGCGATGGGGACTCGTCGTCCTTCTCACTGGAGCTTGGGATGGCCGTGCCGTGTACTGCGGCATGCCAAAGCTCCGCATCAGCTTCCAGGAACCTGCTGAGGTCAAGCTTTGCAGTGTCGAACAATGTGCCTCGGCCTGCGAGAGTGGTGCTCATTGTATTGGGCTGCAGTTCCCTGACTGCCGCCATCCCATCCCAGACTGGTGCAGGGGCATTGATGATTGGATAGCAAGGCTCAACTACGTGCCGCGCCGCCGCTATGGTTGAGTCCGAGTGAGTGATTGCGCGGCCGAGAACTCGAATGACCCAACTCCAATCTTCTTCGGCACGGCCCAGCCACGTCTCATGGGGAATACTGTCGAACTCCCAAGCAAATACAGGGATGGTTGGACAGAGAAGTGAAGTAAGCGTGCGGTGCGGGGGCGAGAAGCTAAGAAATAAGCAGCGCTCACCATTATTTCTGCATTCTAAGTAGATTTTGTCGACTTCAGATTCAGGGTGCTCGATGACTTGCACGTCACCAAGAGTTTCTAATACCGGCAAAAATTCTTTCAATACAAAAAAATAGCTGTACTCAGAAGTTCCGAGACGGGACTTCAGGTTTTTTGCACTGGTTTCTGAGTAAACCAAAATCTTCATTCAGCCTCCCTACTATTACTCTCTTCTGTCGTAGTTTTGCTAATGAAATCGCAGAGCATGTGCTTGATGTGGTTTTTACTTGCTCGCTGAGCCATTTCGGATCGCGCGCTCTTTGACATGCTCTGATAGCGGTCAGGCTGCTCTTGAGTAATACGATAACTCTGCTCTAGCACATGACAGAGAGAGGCCCAATTTAAGCGCAGGCTAGAATAATGAAGCTTCTTGGCGGGGTCCTTTGACCAATGCATTGGCTGCAGATTTCCGTCAATCAGCAGTGCATTTTCAGGTGCCAGCCAGTCAGCTAACGCTGCATGCGCAGGACCTATCACCGGCCTACCTGCGCTCAAAAATTCTTGCGCTGTCAGCGCCGAGGCCTCGGCCTGCGATGGTTGGACAAGAAAATGGCTGGCTGCAATCAGGGCTTCGTATTGCGAGTTATCTAAAAATGCATTGATTGCAATGACACGACAGCGAAAAGGTGACAGTCGAGACAATGATGTCAGGAGGGCCATTCGGCCCGAGGTTTGATTGTAATGACTGAATTTCAAAATCAGCGTGGCATTTGGCTGCTCGCGAAATGTCCAGCAAAAGGCCGATACAAGCTCCAGCCAACTGAATAGTTCGTCTTCCGCGCGCAATATTCCGGTGTATACGATCCCATATAGTTTTATGTGCTGTGTGGTTTGATTTTCGACAGGCTGAGACGGCGGAATATTTGGCATAGCCTCCGGGGGTAAGGCATCTGCTGGAATGACATCTTTAGGTGTGGATATATATTGACCGAAAGCCTCATGCCACCAACCCCGTAAAATTAGCGCTGTAAGATGCAAGCGAGCAGATACAGATGGTTTCTCAACTTTACAGGCTAAATTAAATGGTTCTGGTTCTGGTTCTGGTTCTGGTTCTGGTTCTGGTTCTGGTTCTGAGGGTGAGGGTGAGGGTGAGGGTGGAGTTAACGCCAAACCATCGACTGAAAGACCTATTCTTGGACTATCTAGGAGGTGGCCAACGAAAGACAACATTCGCGGTCGAGCGCTCGGCTGCAGACCTTGCAGGGGGCAAAGCCCAGAAAAACGCTCCCATGGCTGCGCAGGGCTAACAAGTAAAGGATAAGTCTCGCCCATTAGCTGGATCACTGCACCAGCTGCCTGCCTGCTGAATGTAATAGCCCCGGAGGTCGCAGCGAACGATGATATCCATTCGGAGATTAGGGCCGAATCACTCTCGCTAGGAAAGCAATCAAAGGGCCAAGCGAATATAGGAATAACAGGGCAACTTAAGTCAAAATAAATTTCAGTTGGCAGCCCAAAAAAACACATCACTACAGATTGACCTAGTGATCGATATTCATCGCAAAGCCGCTCAGCGTCGGTCTCCGAGTCAATCACAATGACTGTTCCTATCTCTTCTAAGATCGGCAATAGTGCCAATTTAAGGAAGTGGTGACCTTGACCTGCCATTCCTAAAGCTTCGGGTATTTTTAGGCAATCAATAGTGCTGCTGACAAGAATAATCATCGAATCACATGAGCTATGCCGCACTGGCTCAAAGGCTGGATGCGCAGTGAGCTGGGCTTGTTTCTTATAGTGTCCAACATCACCGCTGACGCAGTCAGCGTACGTATGGATATTGAGCGCGACTTAAAGGAGATAGGCGCTTTTGGTTCAAAAACCCCGCGAGTTTATGGCCAAGCATGCAGATCAACAAGACATGATTTTCTCTGTCCTCCTGTTATGCGCCCTCTCCGCTGTGGTCAAACAGTAGCGTTACCAGCACAGGGCAATAGTGCTGCTTTATGCCTTAATTCACCGGCCCATACAGTTAACCTCCCAGAAACCAGTACAGCCATCAAAAAGAACCAGCTGTACCAGCACAATTATCAGCCCCTGTAGCTGCTAAGCCAGCGGCTACAGAGCCGATTATGGATGCCTTACCTGCCTCTTCGTCGCTCGGCGAAATGAATGCCACCATGCACATCCATCGCCTCCACTACTCAATCATGACTGCGCCTAGGCGCCTAAAGCGCAGATACCGACTGTGCTCGCCGCATTTAAACGCTGCCAGCAGTACAGCCGCAACGGGCGCAATTGGCCCCACGCCAGCTGGCTGATGTGGGGATTACCGGGGCCGAGCGGCAGGTCGGGCTGGGCAACCCGTTTTGGCGTTAGCCTCCGCCACGTGCACAAAGCGCTGGCCGCGGCGAATCGGCTTGGCTACCCTTACAGCCTCTGTGTCGCGTTTATAAGTGCGGCCGTGTCCGCCAACCCAGGAGTCTCACCATGCCCACACTTCGTCTGTTTAGCGCTGCTGCGTTACTGGCGCTGGCTACCAGTGCGTCGGCCACCAGTTTTGTGATCACCACCGACTGGACTGTCGATGCCTTTGGCTCGTCTTCGGATGCCACCTCGTCCTCCACCAAGGATGACAAGGTGATCCTGGCGGCCCGTGATGACGCGGCCAGCTTTGTCGCCAGCCAAGGCGCTATTCGTGGCGCCCAGCTGGAGGCGGCCTTGCAGCAGATCCATCAGCAGCAGCCAAGCTTGCAGGCGACTGACGCGCATTTGGCACAAGCGATTCTGGCTTACTGATTGATCCCGTTTGCGACCTTGATAGCAAGGTCGCAAACGCTGTTTCAGCCCCGCAGCACCCCTCGCCGCACCGCAACACCCCCGCGCTTAATTGCTCACTGCTCCTGCATAAGCGGCACACATAGGCGATAATCGACTGCTCGGTTTTTGTCCTTGTATCGCTTCGGAGGTTTTATGCGTAACCCACTATTTGTTGCCGCTGCAGTCCTCACACTGGTGGCCGGCAGCGTCCAAGCGCAAACCCTGACCGACCTCAGTCATATTCTGATAAACGCCACCGCCCGCTCTATCGACTTCACCTCCGACACCACCACCTCGATTCGCGATTCCAAGGTAGTGCTGGATGCCCATGATGACGCGGCCAGTTTCGTCGCCAGCAATGGCGCGATTCGTGGCGCGCAGCTGGAAGCCGCCTTCGGTGCAATTCGGGCGCAGTTACCGGCCGCCCGTGACGCCTCAGATCAAGAGCTTGCAGCGGCTATTCTCGCTCCGTGAACGGCGTTTCCGGCTGGCTCTGCGCCGGACTGCTGTGGCTGATCGCCAGCGGCGCCCAGGGTGCTTTGCAGCTCAAGCTGGATGACGCCGGACTTAAGCCAGGCGAGCGCCAAGCCAGCCAGCTATTGATCAAGCAAGCGCTGGCCGCGCTGCCGCCAAGCTATATTCAGCGCCTAGATAAAACCATCAGCCTGCGTTGGTCGACGCAGTTACCCGCCGAGGTTTATGGTCGCGCCAGTCAGGCCGGCAACCTGCTGGAACTGAATGCCCAGCTGCTGCCCAAGCTGCTGGATGGCTCGGCAGCCAGCACGCTCACCGGCCGCCCCCACAGCACTGTGCAGCAAGAGTTGCTCGCCAGCTTGCTGCACGAGCTGACGCATTTTTATGACCGAGCCCAGCTCTGGCCAACCGCCACAGCGCAGTTGCTGCAAAGCTGCCGGCAGCGCGCCGCCAGCCAAGGCTTGGTGGGCTTGCCCGATAGCTGTCGCGGGCAGACGGCGCGGCGCTTTAGCCTCTCCGACGACCCACGTCTGCTGGATCTGGCTGGCTGGCCGCAGTATGTCGGCCGTTATGGCCAGCGTGAGCAGCGCAACGCTCAGGTGGCGCGCAGCCCCGACCCTTACGAGCTGAGCAATCCCCGCGAGTTTGTCGCGGTCAATCTCGAATACTTTCTGCTCGACCCCAGCTATGCCTGTCGCCGGCCCGAGCTGTATGCCTATTGGCAGGCGCATTTCAGTTGGGCGCCAACAGCCAAACAGCCGTGCAACAGTGAACTGGCTTACCTGAATGCCGGCAGTGATTTCGCCCGCCAGCCGCTGGGCAAGCTCGACCCGGCGCGGGTCTATGGGGTGGACTTCTTGCTCGCCGAAGGCAACAACAACTGGGTCAGCCGCTTTGGTCATAGCATGTTACGGCTGGTCATCTGCGCGCCGGGGCGGCCACGCGGACCGGCCTGCCGGCTCGACCTCGACCAGCATCTGGTGCTGTCTTACCGGGCTTTTGTCGGCGATGTGCAGCTGTCCAGTTGGGATGGCCTGACCGGCGGTTACCCGTCGCGCTTATTCGTGCTGCCGCTCAGTCAGGTGATCGACGAATACACCAAAATCGAGCTGCGCAGCGTCGCCTCGGTGCCGCTCAAACTCAGCCCCACCGAGCAAGATGCGCTGGTCAAACATGCGCTGGAAATGCATTGGAGCTATGACGGCGACTACTTCTTCTTGTCCAATAATTGCGCGGTGGAAAGCCTGAAACTGTTGCGCAGCGGCAGTGCGCAACCGCAACTCGATGACCTCGACAGCATCATGCCCAATGGCTTGCTGGCCGTGCTGGAGGCCCGCGGTCTGGCCGACACCTCGGTGCTCGATGACCCGCGTGAAGCGCTGCGTCTGGGCTATCGCTTCGACTCGTTTCGCGAACGTTATCAAGCCATGTTCGTGGTGCTCAAACAGAGCCTGCCGATCCCTCAGGAGGAGGTTGAAGACTGGCTCGAACTGGCCGCCAAACAGCGCTTGCCCTGGTTCGCCCAGGCGGATTTGCGCACCAGCGCCGCGTTGCTATTGCTCGAGCAAGCGGCCATGCGCCGGCAGCTGTTACGGGCTCAAGAGCAGATCAAACAACGTTACCTGAGTGACCGCGGCGCGCAAACCCACGACCCGGCCTTGGCCAAGGCCGGTGAATCGCTGCAGCAACTGCTGGCCAATAGCGGCTTTCTCAGTCGCCCGGCCGAACTGCTCGGCACCAAAGGTTACGGCCTGCCGCAGCCCGAGGAATGGCAGCAGCTGCAAGACAGCAGCGCGAGCCGCCAGCAACGGCTACGCCGCCTCAACGACAGCCTTAGCCAAGAGGTGCGCGCACTGCTGGGCCCCGCGCAAGTGCGGGAGCTGGAAGCGGGCGAGGCCAACCTCGGCGCCCTCGGCAAACACCTGCGCGACCTGCATAAGGCCAGTGGCGGGCTGCAGCTGCCCTAACGGCACGCAGCACAGCTCGTAGTTTTCGTAGGAGCGGCCTTGGCCGCGATGTTTTTGCGTTAAGGCCAATCGCGGCCAAGGCCGCTTGTGTCAGTCCAAGACGTTAGGATTCGAGTTGAGAGCAGTAGGGGGCAGGCTGGACAGCCGCAGTGCCTGAGCACG
>MHZN01000203.1 GCA_001830395.1 Pseudomonadales bacterium RIFCSPLOWO2_12_59_9
CAGCCGCGCGGTCGAGAGGGTTTGGTCGGCATCCCCGTCATGGATGCCCCCTTGCACCATGAGCGTGTCGCCGCCGGGGAGGGCCCAGTCCGTGCGAAAACCGGCGCTGCGCATGTTGCGCTGATCATGTGCCTGTACGCCGCTAGCGAGAGGAAAGTTATCCTGCTCGATGCTCTTGGCATAGACCCGGTAATACCCGGTTTCCCCGATTGCGCCACCGTAACGTACCGCTCCTTGCCGCTCGTAATTTCCGGCGCCGGCGTTCACCATGCCCCCCTGAGTCGCCGCCGCAGACTTGGTGGTGATGTTGATCACGCCGTTGACCGCATTCACTCCCCACAGCGTGCCGCCGGGGCCACGGATCACCTCGATCCTTTCGATGTCCTCCAGCACCACATCCTGGGCATCCCAAAAAACGCCGGAAAATGTCGGCGTATACAGGGTGCGCCCGTCCAGCATAACCAGCAGTTTGTTGCTGTATCTCTGATTGAAGCCGCGGCTGCCGACGGCCACGGTATTGCCGTTGATCTGTGCCACCTGCAACCCCGGTACCATGCGCAACAGTTCGGGAATGCTGGTCATGCCGGAGCGGCGGATATCTTCCTGGGTGATCACGTAGATGGCCGTCGCGGTATCCTCCAGTTTCTGCGTCTTGCGCCCTGCCGAAGTGACCTCGATGTCCAGCAGTTGCTCGATGGAAAGTTCAGTGAGATTGACTGCGCTTGCCGGGCCAGCCAACGCGAACAGCGCCACTAATACTGTTGGCGCAATAAAAAACATCTGGCAAAAACCTTTCCATAGCGCCATGCTCTTGAACAGCACTTTCCATAGCGCCATGCTCTTGAACAGCACTTTCCATAGCGCCATGCTCTTGAACAGCATTTGTAGGTGCGAATTCATTCGCACTGACAATGGGCTGTGTGCGAATGAATTCGCACCTACATTTCCCTTGGTTGCGTTTTCTGGCTTCATTCCTGATTTTCAGGCAGCCGCACCAGTTTGAACCAGTATTGGCCAAGGCTGTGGATTGCAGCGACAAATTCGTTGATGTCAACGGGCTTGAGCACATAACCCGCCGCACCCAGCCTGTAAGCATTGAACACATCGGCTTCGAGTGCCGAAGTGGTAATCACCACCACCGGGATAGCGCGAAGGTTTTCATCCTTCTTTATGGTTTCGAGAAATTCCAGGCCGCCCTGCCCCGGCATTTTGAGATCCAGCAAAATCAGATCCGGGCGTAATGCGCCGACAAATTGCTCACCCTGACGTTGCAGAAAACATAACGCTTCGTGACCATCGCTGGCATCTTGCAGATCGACGGCGTAGCCGTTTTTCTGCATCGCCAACCGCATTAAGCGGGCATCGCCGGGTTCGTCCTCCACCAGCAGGAGGCGCAGGCTGCGGTTCTCGCTCATATTAGTTTTGCTCATGTTTATTGGGGCGGCACTGGCGATAACCGGTGCTCGCCCGGAATGTGGACAGTATCCCTATCCATCGGCTTGGTGAAACAGCGGATCATTTCTTCTCCTGCGGAACAGGCAACACGGCATAAAATTTGCTGCCCTGGCCTTCGCCTGCCGACTCCGCCCAGATGCGGCCTTTGTGATGTTCTACAATCTTGCGGGAGAGTGCCAAACCAACGCCGTTGCCCTCGTAGGCAGTGCGCAACTGCAGGCGCTGAAACATCTGGAATAATCGTTTAATTTGATCGGGGATAAGTCCGATGCCATTGTCGGCAACGCACAATTGCCATTCATTTTTGCCCAACTTGCTGGTGACATTGATTTCCGGTACCCGTCCGGCGGCACGGAACTTGACAGCATTGCCAATCAGATTTTGGAGGAGCCTCAGCATCTCGTCGTGATTGGCAAAAATGCGTGGCCAGTCGCCAGTGATATCCAGCTTGGCCTGTGCTTCGGCCAGCGCCGGCTGAAGGAACAGCAGCGCCTCGTCGAGCACGGCGCGGCTCTCGATCCATACTGATGGCTCACCCATCCTGCCCATTCGCGAATATTCGAGCAATGCCACCAGCATCTGGTCGATGCGCTTGGCGCCGTCGATGGCGAAGTTGAAGTAGTCGCGCTTCTCGCTGTCCAATTGATCGGCCAGGCTTATCTCGATCAGTTGCAAATAGCTCGAGATCATGCGCAACGGCTGGCGCATGTCGTGAGAAATGGCATAGCCGAACTGTTCCAGTTCGACATTGGAGCGTTTGAGTTCTTCTTCGAATTCTTTGCGTTCGGTGATGTCTCTATCTATGCCGCGATAGCCGCAGAATTTTCCTTCTGTGTCGATAACCGGAACACCGTTTGTCTCAAGGACTACCGAATGTCCATCTTTATGAAGATTTGTGTTTTCGAGGTTTGTGAAAGATATTCTCGCTGCCGCTATCGGGCCAAATATGCCTGCGACCCGTTCGGCTTCCTCGGGGGGCATAAGATCGAAAGGTGTCTTTCCGATAATTTCCGCAACCTCATAGCCGAGAATGTCGTGTATTTGCGGACTCGCATAGGTATAGACGGCATTTTCGTCAACTTCCCAAACCCAATCGCTTGTTGTTTCTACAAGATTACGGAACCGAGACTCGTTCTCTTTTAACTCCTTCTCCGCTTTCTTGCGCCCGGTGATATCTTCGGCTATGCCCATCAGCTTCAGCACCTTGCCGCCGGCGTCTTTGATCGGTATGAAGCATGACTTGAAATACAGCGGCGCATCACCGCTCGCAGAAAATTCAAAATGGCTCGGGGTTCCGTTGGCGATGGCCTCCCGCAAAAGCGCGCCGACACGGTCGGTATCCTGCGGGCTTACCGCACCCAGATACGGCATGCCGCAGATTTGCCCGGCATCATCCAGGCCGAGCATATTGAGCCCTGCCCTGTTCATCGCTTGAAAACGCCCTTCCAGATCAATTTCATGGACGCAGAACGGTGAGGACTCGACAAGGAGACGGTAGCGTTCTTCACTCTCGGCCAGCACACGCTCCGCCTGCTTGCGTTGCGTAATATCGAGCTTCACCGCCACATAATGCGTCGTAATACCCGCCAAGTTTATCGCGGGCGCAATATGCGCCTCTTCCCAATACGACTCGCCATTCTTGCGTTTGTTGACAAGTTCACCGCGCCAAACTTTACCGCTGGTAAGCGAATTCCATAATTCCGTGTAAACCTCCCTCGTGGTCAGCCCTGACTGAAGGATGCGCGGATTCTGCCCGATCGCCTCCTCCCGGCTGTAGCCGGTGATATTTGTGAAATACGGATTGACATACAAGATGTTGGCATCGAGGTCGGTGATGACCACCGAAAGCGGACTTTGCTCGACTACAGTGGAAAGTGTGCGCAATTTTTCTTCCGCTTTCCTGCGTTCGGTGATGTCGCGCAATGCCGAGCGACTATGCAGAATGACACCGTATTTATCACATGCCGCCGAGGCACTCAAGCTCACATCGATTTTACTGCCGTCCTTGCGCCGCAATTGAAGTTCCAAACCATGCACTTCTTTGGCGTCCATAAATTGCTGGAACGCTGTCCGGGCGAAGTCGGTGCAATCCGGGTGGTACAGTTCGAACGCAGAACTACCAATGAGCTCTTCCCTGGAATAACCCGTGGCGTCCAACAAGGTCTGGTTGCAATCTATGATGGTTGCAGTTTTGGCTTCGCACGATAGCAACATGTCCGGCGCATGGTCATATAGGTCGCGGTATTTCTTTTCCGCCTCTGCGCGTTCAACTTGCCACCGATAAAAGAAATACCCCGCGATGCCCAAGAAGACCGCCACGATAGGGATGAGGTACTTCAGCAAGTAGCTCAGGCCGACTTCTTTGACCTCGTAGACGCCAAACCATTTGTCGTACAGTGCGTTGTACGTCCCATTTGACTTGGTGATCGCCAGCCCTTCGTTGAGTTTGCCCAGCAACTCGGACTGCCCTTCTGGCACAGCAAACGCGAATTTCTGCGAGAACCCCGCCTTGGCCTTCAGCGCCTCGATGCCGGTCAACCCCAACGCTCGTAGCGTCTGCATTCCAGACAGTTTGCCCAGCAGCATGGCGTCGTGCTTGCCCGATGCCAGCAAACGCATGCCTTCTGCGGAGGTTTCCACCAACACCAGTTGCTTCTCCCAACCTTTGGAAACGGCATAGTCGTGCGCCAGATCGGCGTTGAGAACGATGATGGATTTTCCGGCCAGATCGTTCTCCGTGCGAATGCCCGACTCGCCCTTGCGCACAAAAATCGCGCCGTGGACGACAACATGGGAAACAGTGAAATCGGCGAAATGATGGCGGTCATCCGAATGCGCGAGGTTGATCAAGACATCAATCTTGCCCTCTTTGAATTCCTGAAGAATCTGATGAAAAGGCCGCACGCGGATGGTGTAGTTCAAGCCCGCCTCGGCTGCCACGGCCTTCCATAAATCGACGGTAAAACCGCCCGCTGTGGCATCGGTCATGCCTGTGGCGAAAGGCGGGTAGTCTTGTTCGCTGCCGACGACCAACGTTTCTTTTTGCACCTGAAGGGCCGGAAGCGGGTTCTGTGCAGTGGCGCTGGATTGATTGGCGGATGTCAGAGCCTGCGCAGTCCCGCTCGTAACTAGCGCAAGAAAAACGGCGATGGCAAAACCCGGCAAGAACCTACCAAATCTTTGCCCAACAATTAGAGGGCGTGGAGAAGCTATTTCGAGTGGGTAAATTATCATAATTATTTTAGTGTCTTCTCCTGCAGAACAGGCAGCACCACACAAAACTTGCTGCCCCAGCCTTCGCCTGCAGATTCCGCTCAGATGCCCCCCTTGTGGTGCTCGGCAATCTTGCGGCACAGCGCCAACCCGATGCCGGCGCCTTCATAAGTGGTGCGCAACTGGAGGCGGCTGGATAACGCCGGTTCTGACTTGATCGCATGTGCAATTTCCTGATTCGTCACGTCATCCTTGTGGTTCAACCGAATCACCTGCAAGGCCACGTTTTCTGGAGTGGGCAAATGACCGCTTGCTTTGCTTTCCTCAAGCCTGGAATTACTGGCCATATTCAAATGTTTTCATTGGGCATTGCGCGCGGACACCTTAATGCAGTGAAAGTAAAGGGACAAGCATTTAGAATCGTGATTGAATAGGTAAGTAAATGGTTATGAAAATAACCATTGTAAATGGCTAAGCAAAATACTTTTCGATCAGCCGGGCAACGACGTTAGATGGCTGCGAAGATTGTCCGCTTTACTGGATAGGCCGAGTTTTTTTCGGATATGCTTCCGGTGAACATTAATGGTTTCCGGAGAGAGGGACAAGGCCGTGGCGATATCCTTGGTAGACAGCCCCTGCTTGATCATGGATGCCACCTGTATCTCGACCGGCGTCAACTGCCAGAAAAGCAATGTGCAGACATTCGTGTTGCCATACGAAGAAGCCAATTGTTGCAGGTTGTTCTCTATAACATCAAGCAAGCGGGCTTGTTTGTGATCCCTGATACTTTTTTTAAGTTTCAACAGGAACGGTGCAACTTCCTGGCTCATCTCGCGCACCATCGCATCTTGGGCGGCAGATTTGTCCTTGTCCCTGTTATTGAGCAGAACCCTTAGCGTCGTGTTGACGTCTTCAAATTCATCCCGAAGCTCTTTCATTTGGGATGTCATTTTTCCAACTTGCTCCTTCAGGCAGTTACGGGAATCCATCAATATTTTTTCAGCCTGTTTCTGCCTGGTGATATCTAAATAAGTACCGGCCACGCGCAATGGCTTGCCCTCACCATCCCGCTTCACGACCTTGCCCCGGTCCAGCACCCACACCCAGTGCCCATCTTTGTGGCACATCCTGTGTTCAGCTTCGTACATCTGTGTTTCACCCATCAGGTGCGGCTCCAGCGCTGCATTGATTACAGGCCGATCATCGGGATGCACCATTTTCTGCCAACTGGTAATGACGGGTTCGATTTCGTTAAGTGCGTAACCTAGCATTTCGCACCCACGTTGATTGAAAGCAATGTCACCGCTGGGCACATGCCAGTCCCATGTACCAAGATCGCCGCCGGTCAATGCCAATTCCAGACGTTGCACGCTTTCACTGAGTTGCCGTTCCAGTACATTACGTACCAACGCATGACGCACTGCACGACCCAGCGCATCGTGATCGAACTGTCCCTTGACCAGATAATCCTGGGCACCGGTTTGCAAGGCGGCGACGGCAAGAGCGCTGTCGTCATGCCCCGTCAACACCACGATGGGCACCCCGGGCAAAGCGGTGCGCATCGCCTGCACCGTGGCAAGTCCCGCCGAGTCGGGGAGCGACAGGTCGAGCAGCACGACATCGGGCTTGTTGCTCCTGGCTGCGGCGATCCCCTCAGCCAGCGTTTTCGCCCATGTCAGCGGCTCTTTGCCGCCATTGATGCCAAGTTTGTCCAAGCGTGCATACGCCTGAATCAATCCGAAATCGCCGGGATCATCTTCTACTGCCAGGATCGATACAGCTTGCTGGGAAGTTTCGCTCATGCGTTTCAAGTCCGGCTTAGCCGAGGATGCATATCTTCAAATTATGCAGCAGATTGCTATCTATAGGTAAACCGTACTATAAGATGGCAGATTCACGCAGCGGTTGATTGTCAATTTCACATAAAGATTAGCTATTTTCTGACAGTCTGTACTGATATTAACGAGTGGCCGCTAATGGCTGCGGATTCAACCGGTCGATGCAACGGATTGGCCCAATCTTTCTGCGTGAAAAACCAGATTTAACGGGGGGCTTGAACCTGTTCCAGATACAACTGCTCCACCTTCTTGCGCGCCCAAGGTGTTCTGCGCAAAAACTTCAGGCTGGATTTGATGCTGGGGTCGTGCGTAAAGCAGCGCACTGGCACGGCGGCAGCCATCGCTTCCCAGCCCATCCTCTCAGATAGTTGTGTGACGATGGCTTCGAGGGTGATGCCGTCCAGGCTGGGGGGGCTGGCTGGTTTTTTAATGGTTTCCATGTTTTTATTTTACAGGGGATCGCCGGACTTGAGCGTTTACAATGCGGCTCCTTGATTCCGGACGCACCTCCCATGACCGCCCCTGTCCGCCTCGCAAAACGCCTCGCCGAATCCGTCCCCTGCTCTCGCCGCGAGGCCGAGCTTTATATCGCGGGCGGCTGGGTGACGGTGGATGGGCAG
>MHZN01000204.1 GCA_001830395.1 Pseudomonadales bacterium RIFCSPLOWO2_12_59_9
AGCCCTGGTCGATATAGAAGACGTTGGCCATCACCCCCATCACGGTGTCAGACATGCGATAGGTGGCCACCAGCCCCAGCAACAGAAAAGCTTGCCAGCGATAACGCACGATAAAGTCGTTTACCGGTGTCAGTACCGGTGCCAAGCCGCGTCGGCCACCCGTTGATAAACACAGCGCGGTGAGGACGCTATACAGCAAGGCACGCATTAGCGCGCGGTCGTCGCGCAGCAACTCCAGCGGGCTGATTTCGCCGTGCAGCACGCTGGCAAAGTCGGTGTGATAAAACTGGGTAAACATCGCCGGTACCGAGACCAGCAGCACTATCAGTACCAGTACCGAGACCAGTTGGTGGCTCAAGCCATAGCGTTCGGCAGACTGCTGGGTGCGCAGCGGCAGCGGCGGTTCGCGCATCCACAGGGTGGTGATCAGACCCGGCAGCATTAGCATGGCAAACAGCATATAAGTGCTGGCCCAGGCGCCGTGCTGATAAGTCAGGCTGGAGGCGCCAAACCAGTCGGCAAAATACAGCGCACCGGCGGTGGCCAGCAGGGCCGCGACCCGGTAACCGGCCATGTAGCTGGCGGCCAGCGCCGCTTGATGGCTGTCGTCGGCGATCTCCAGGCGATAGGCGTCCACGGCGATGTCTTGGGTGGCGGAGGCAAAGGCCACCACCACGGCAATCGCAATCAGACCGTTGAGGTGCAACTTGGGGTCGCAAAAAGCCATGGCCACCAAGCCCAGGGCGACCAGGGTTTGTGACAACACCAGCCAGGAACGGCGCCGACCCAGGCGACCCAAGATTGGCAAGCGCCATTGATCGAGCAGTGGCGACCAGACCCATTTGAACGCATAGGCCAGGCCGATCAGGCTGGCAAAGCCGATGGTTTCTCGGGCAATACCGGCCTCGCGCAGCCATACCGACAGGGTTGAAAACACCAGCATATAGGGCAGGCCCGCAGCGAAACCGAGCAGCAGCAGGGCCAGCGAGGCCGGTGTGGCATAGGCGGAGAGGGCGGCGCGCCAGCTTTTATGCGGCATGGCGCGCGAGCTTGGGTCAGACATAAAACGAGCCTGCGGTGTGCGGGCAGGCGTTAAGGGCTGCCGAGGGTTGCAAACGAGGCCCGCACTTTAACTGCTGCGCGCCTACGGGCGCCAGCCATGCCGGCGGATATCAACCCTATCGTTAGTCAGGCAAATGCCTTCTTCGCGCAGCCGCTGGCGTTGTTCGTCGCCGCTCAAGGAACCTTGGGGCAGGCTCAGGTGTCCATTGGCAGTGATGACCCGATGCCACGGCAAGGTTGAGCCTTCCGGTAGCTGGCTGAGGGTGCGTCCGACCCAACGCGCCGCCCGACCCAGTCCGGCCATTGCCGCGAGTTGGCCATAACTGACCACGCAACCGCTGGGTACCTGCGCCAGGCTCAGGTACAGAGCCTCCCGTCGGGCGGCTGCGCTTGCCGGTGGCGGGTTGCTACAGGCATGCTGCCGCCCCTTTTGCTGTTCCTCATACTCTTGGTTGCTCATGTTGCTGCGTACCTTGCTTTTCTTTTTTGTGGTTTTTAGCGTCCAGTTTTCCCGCGCCGATACGGTTTGGCTGAATAATGGTGACCGGCTTAGCGGTGACATTATTTTGCTCGATGGCGGCAAACTGGCGCTAAAAACCAAGTATGCCGGCCGGGTACTGATTGACTGGGCGGATATTGACACACTCAGTTCTGACCAGCCGTTGTTGGTCAAGCGCTCCGGTTTTGAAGGGCAGCACAGTCAGCGTCTGCAAGCCGCCGAGCCCGGCCAGGTGCAGGTGCTCAATGGTCAGAGTCAAACCGTTGCCCTGGCCGACATCAAGCAATTGGTGCCGCCGCGCCCATTGGTTAAAGACTTTGTCTGGGAAGGCAACCTGGATACCAAGCTGGAGCTGGAGCGCAATCAGGATGACACCGACGAGTTCAAACTCAAGGGTGATAGCCGTATAAGTCATGGTGCCTGGCGACATGTGCTCAAGGGCGAGCTTGAGCATGAGACGAAAAACACTCAGAAGGTCGAGCAAAACTGGCAGTTCGACTATGACCTCGACCGTTTTATTACCGAACAATGGTTTGTGCGCAGCAGCCTGCATGAGCAGCGCGATGAGTTTGAGTCGATTGACCGGGTGAGTTCTTACGGCATGGGCCCAGGCTACCGGTTTTGGGACGACGAGCTGGGGCGTTTCGAGCTGATCGGCCAGTATCAGCGCTACCAGCTGCACGCCGATGCCTCTGCGGACAATCCCGGCACTACTCGGTTCGATGCCGGCAGCCTGGAGTGGGATTACAAGCGCTTGCTGGCCGGTACCCGGGTCGAGCTGTACAGCACCGGCCAGGTGGCCTTGCCGCTGATTGATCAGGTCGACTACGTGTTCGAGGGCGAGGCGGGTTTGCGTTACCGGGTCAATGAGTGGGCGCGGATTTCCTTGCTGTATGAGCTCAATCAAACCCGCGGGCTGGGGCAGACCTCGGCGGATCGCCAGTACATGCTGGGCTTGGGGATTGGCTGGTAGTCACTCGATGTGATTTTTGTCGATAAAAAAGCCCCGCACTCAGGCCAAGTGCGGGGCTTTTTGTTGTTGCTGCGGGGCTGTGATTACAGACGCAGGCCGCCGTCCAACTCGAGGATACGACCGGTGTAGTAGTCGTTTTCCAGGATGTAGGCCACCGAGTGAGCGATTTCGGCAGGCTTGCCCATGCGCTTGAGCGGGATGCCGGAGCACATGCGCTCCAGGGCTTCGGGCTTCATGCTGGCAACCATTTCGGTTTCGATAAAGCCTGGCGCAACCCCGGCAACACGGATGCCATAGCGGGCCAGTTCTTTGGCCCAGACCACGGTGTCGGCCGCAACGCCGGCTTTGGCTGCCGAGTAGTTGGCCTGGCCGATGTTGCCGGCACGGGAGATCGAGGAGATATTGACGATAGCGCCTTGGTTGTTCAGCTCGATCATCTTCGCCGCCACTTCGCGGGTGCAGAGGAATACGCCGGTCAGGTTGACGTCGATCACGGCTTGCCACTGGGCCAGGCTAAGTTTGGTCATCTCGCCATCTTTGACCTTGATGGTCAGGCCGTCGCGCAGAATCCCGGCATTGTTGACCAGGCCATTGATGGCGCCGAAATCGGCGGCAACCTGTGCGACCATATGGGTCACTTGTTCTTCATTGGCGACGTTGCACAGGTAGGCGCGGGCTTCAACGCCTGCGGCCTTGCACACGGCCACGGCTTCATCGAGTTTCTCTTGGTTGAGGTCGACCAGCGCCAGTTTGACGCCTTTGCCGGCCAGGTATTCGGCCATGGCGCGACCCAGACCCTGGCAGCCGCCAGTGATGATGATGACCTTATCTTGCAGTTGCATAGGTTATTCCCCCAATGGTTAAAGCTAATTACCCCGTTGGTGCCGCAGAACCTGAGTGCTGAGCGCCTGTCCGTTTATGACGAATTCTGTACGAGGAGTCACAAGTTGAGCGTTAAGACGATAAAGCATGCCCGAGAATTGCTGCTCAAGGAATACCACGGAGTGCTTTCTACCCACTCAAAAGTTATGCCGGGCTTCCCATTCGGATCAGTGGTGCCTTATTGCCTCGACGATCAAGGTCGGCCGCTGCTGCTGATTAGCCGGATTGCCCAGCACACCCATAACCTGCAGCTGCAGCCCAAGTGCTCGCTTCTGGTCGGTGAGCGTGGCGTTGCGGATGTGCAGGCGGCGGGGCGCTTGACCTTACTGGCCGAAGCCAGGCAGCTGGAAGAGGCGGTTGAAGTAGCGGCGGCGGCCGCCCGTTATTATCGCTACTTCCCCAATGCGCAAAACTACCACCAGGCCCATGATTTTGATTTCTGGCGGCTCGAGCCGGTGCGCTGGCGCTATATTGGCGGCTTTGGCGCGATTCATTGGCTGGATGAAGTGGCGCTGGCCAATCCCTTTGCCGGTGCCCAAGAGCAAAGCATGCTGGCGCATATGAATGCCGATCACGCTGCAGCCATCGCCCATTATGTGGCCCTCAACGGCCTGCCCATGGAGCCGGCCGCGCAACTGGTCGGGCTCGATAGCGAAGGCATGCACCTGCGCATCGGTGCGGTGCTGCATTGGTTGGCCTTCCCGCAGTCTTGCAGCACCCCGGTTGAGGTGCGCCAGGCCTTGGTGGCGCTGGCGCGGGCCGAAGTTTGGCCGACCAGTGGAGCCTTGCCGGCTTGAATTTTTGGGCTGGCGACAGCATTTATTAACTTCAGGAAGTGCTGCTTCCGCTTAAGGATGGTCTTGATGCGCGTTTTTTTGCTGCTGTTTTTGCTGTTTCCGGTCGTGGAACTCTATGTCTTCACCCAGGTGCAGGCCGCGATTGGGTTTTTCCCCGCATTGCTGTTGATTATTGCCGGGGTGCTGCTGGGCAGCCTGCTGCTGCGCATCGCCGGCATTGCCACGGCATTGCGCGCCCGTGAGCGTTTGGCCCGTGGCGAGCTGCCCGAGCAGGAAATGTTCGAGGGTTTGCTGATTGCGGTGGGTGGCGGCTTGCTGCTGTTGCCGGGTTTTATCAGCGACATTTTCGGGTTGTTCTGTTTGTTGCCCTTTACCCGTCGCTTGCTGGTGAATAAGTTGCGCCAGCGTGCCGCCGAGCAGGCGCTGCGTCAGCGTGCCTTTGCCGACGACCTGCAAGCGCGCTCCGGGCAACGCCCGCCGAACGTGATTGAAGGTGAGTTCGAGCACCGCGATTCCTGAAGTTTTTTTAGCTTGATCCTTGAAATACCGAGCGATGCCCTTATGTAGTTGTCACCGCAAGGTTTGTGTCGGCAACGACACTCAGTCTTCTGCGTGCAGCCCCGCTGCGCGCAACCGGCAACGCCGGATGCATTAACCAGCCGGCATGTGGCCGGCGGCTTTAAACCACCTCACTTGGGAGATAGTCGACAATGAAACTTCGTCCTCTGCATGACCGCGTCGTAATCCGTCGCAGCGAAGAAGAATCGAAAACCGCGGGTGGCATCGTGCTGCCGGGTTCTGCTGCCGAAAAGCCAAACCGTGGTGAAATCCTGGCTGTGGGTACCGGCAAAGTGCTGGACAACGGCGAAGTGCGCGCCCTGGCCGTCAAGGTTGGCGACAAAGTGGTGTTTGGCCCGTACTCCGGCAGCAACGCCATCAAAGTCGACGGCGAAGAGCTGTTGGTGATGGGCGAGAGCGAAATTCTGGCCGTAGTTGAAGACTAATAATGACGCGCTGACGCTTGCCGGCTGAACCCAGCCCAAGGTCGCGACGAATTCTGTTCCACGAAACGAATTGAGGCATAACCATCATGGCTGCAAAAGAAGTTAAGTTTGGCGATTCCGCCCGTAAGAAAATGCTTGCCGGTGTCAACGTTCTGGCTGACGCAGTAAAAGCCACCCTCGGGCCTAAGGGCCGCAATGTGATCATCGAGAAGAGCTACGGCGCGCCAACCATCACCAAAGATGGTGTTTCGGTTGCCAAAGAAATCGAGCTGAAAGACCGCTTCGAAAACATGGGCGCTCAGCTGGTTAAAGACGTGGCCTCGCGTGCCAACGACGACGCAGGCGACGGCACCACCACTGCCACCGTACTGGCTCAGTCGATCGTCAACGAAGGCCTGAAAGCCGTCGCTGCCGGCATGAACCCAATGGACCTGAAGCGCGGCATCGACAAGGCGACCATCGCCATCGTTGCTCAATTGAAGCTGCAATCCAAGCCATGCGCCGACACCAAGGCCATCGCTCAGGTTGGCACCATCTCGGCCAACTCCGACACCTCGATCGGCGACATCATTGCCGAAGCGATGGAAAAAGTCGGCAAAGAAGGCGTCATCACCGTTGAAGAAGGCTCGGGCCTGGAAAACGAACTGTCGGTTGTTGAAGGCATGCAGTTCGACCGTGGCTACCTGTCGCCGTACTTCATCAACAAGAAGATCTCCAACATTCGCGAAATGTTGCCAGTTCTGGAAGCCGTGGCTAAAGCCGGTCGTCCATTGCTGATCGTTGCCGAAGACGTTGAAGGCGAAGCCTTGGCGACTCTGGTGGTCAACAACATGCGCGGCATCGTTAAAGTCGCCGCCGTTAAAGCCCCAGGCTTTGGCGACCGTCGCAAGGCCATGTTGCAAGACATCGCCGTATTGACCGGCGGTACCGTGATCTCCGAAGAGATCGGCCTGAGCCTGGAAAGCGCCACTCTGGAGCACCTGGGTAACGCCAAGCGCGTGATCCTCAGCAAAGAAAACACCACCATCATCGACGGTGCTGGCGTTCAAGCTGATATCGAAAGCCGTGTTGCGCAGATCCGTAAGCAAGTTGAAGACACCTCGTCCGACTACGACAAAGAGAAACTGCAAGAGCGTCTGGCCAAACTGGCTGGCGGTGTTGCCGTGATCAAGGTTGGCGCCGGTTCCGAAGTGGAAATGAAAGAGAAGAAAGCCCGCGTTGAAGACGCCCTGCACGCTACCCGTGCAGCCGTTGAAGAAGGCGTGGTACCTGGCGGTGGCGTGGCACTGGTGCGCGCTCTGCAAGCCATCGAAGGTCTGAAAGGCGAGAACGCCGATCAGAACGTCGGTATCGCTCTGCTGCGTCGCGCCGTTGAAGCACCACTGCGTCAGATCGTTGCCAACTGCGGTGACGAGCCAAGCGTAGTGGTCGACAAGGTTAAGCAAGGTACTGGTAACTACGGTTACAACGCAGCCACCGGCGAGTACGGCGACATGATCGAAATGGGCATCCTCGACCCGGCTAAAGTGACTCGTTCTGCTCTGCAGGCCGCAGCCTCGATCGCCAGCTTGATGATCACCACCGAAGCGATGATTGCTGAAATCGTTGAAGACAAGCCATCCGCCGGCGGCATGCCGGACATGGGCGGCATGGGTGGTATGGGCGGCATGATGTAATTTCGCAGCCCTGCGAACCTAAAAAGCCCTGGCATTTGCCGGGGCTTTTTTATGCCTGGGTTTTAATCAGCTGAACCCGCTCGGGTAGACCGACAAGCTATGCGGAGTGCCGCGGCCGTGGCTCGCGGGTGTT
>MHZN01000205.1 GCA_001830395.1 Pseudomonadales bacterium RIFCSPLOWO2_12_59_9
AAAACCGCGCCGATTGGCGGCCGGCCAATACAGCACCGCCAGCACCCCGGGCAGAAACTGCAGGGTGGCGACGAAGGAGGCGATGCCCAGGTTGGACAGGTCTTGCTCGGCGCCCAGCAGCAAATAAAAGCCGTAGGCGGCCATGATGATGGTGGCAATCAGCGCCCGCCGGGTCCACTTCAGCCAGCGGTAGATATCACCTTCGGCCGGCGGCTGATACAGCGGTAGCACCAGGTGGTTGAGGACCATGCCGGAGAGCGCCAGAGTCATCACGATGATCAAGCCGCTGGCGGCCGAGAGCCCGCCGATGTAGGCGATCAGGGCCAGCAGCTCACTGTTGACGGCAATTCCCAGGCCGAGGGCGAAGTATTCTGGATTGGTCGGCGTGCCGAGCTTGAGGCCTGCCCAGAGAATCGGCGGCACGGCCAGGCTGATCAGCAGCAAAAACAGCGGGAAGCCCCAGCTGGCGGTGACCATGGCCCGCGGGTTGAGGTTCTCGCTAAAGGCCATGTGGTACATGTGCGGCATGACGATGGCGGAGGCGAAGAACATCAGCAACAGGGTGCGCCAAGGGCCTTCTTCCAGCGGGGTGCGCAGGGTCTCCAGGGCTTCGTGGTTTTGCCTGAGCCAGTTGCTCAGTTCGCCGAAACTGCCAAACACGCCGTAGACCGCATACAGGCCAATGCATGCCATGGCGACCAGCTTGACCAGCGACTCGAAGGCAATCGCAATCACCAGGCCCTGATGTTTGCCGCGCGCCGCCACATGGCGCGAGCCAAACAAAATGGTGAACAGAATGATCAGCCCACAAAAGCTCAAAGCCACGCGGTTTTGTACCGGCTCGTGGGTGAGGATGCCGATGGAGTCGGTGACCGCTTGAATCTGCAGCGCCAGCAGCGGTAACACCCCGATCAACATGAAAATGGTGGTCAGGGTGCCGGCCCAGGTGCTGCGAAAGCGGAAGGCAAACAGGTCGGCCAGCGAGGCCAGTTGATAGGTGCGGGTGATGCGTAAAATCGGATAGAGCAGCACCGGTGCCAGCAAAAAGGCCGCCGAGATCCCCAGGTAAATGGCTAAGAACCCATAGCCATACTGGTAGGCCAAACCGACGGTGCCATAGAAGGCCCAGGCGCTGGCATACACACCCAGCGACAGGGTGTAGGTCAGTGGATGGCGAATCACCCAGCGGGCGATCCAGCCACGCTCGGTGATCCAGGCCACGCCAAACAGTATTAATAGATAGCCGGCGCTGATCAGAATCAGCTGGCTGAGGTTAAAGCTCGTCAGCATCACGTTGGCTCTGGAGGATAAAGGTCACCACGATCAGGATCAGCCACAACAGGTAGGGGCGATACCAATCACCATTGGCGTCGATCCACCAATCCATAATGGCTGGGGAGAAGAGATAAATTCCCACCACCAGGAGCAGGACCAGTCGGTAGATGTACATGGGCAGTCTCGGGTTAAAGATCGGCCCATGGTAGCGGATCGCTACCGGCATAAGCCATTGGCGGGGAATGGGAAGTAGCGAGTGAGGCGCGGGTCGGCCGGCTGTGACCATCGGCTGCGCTTACAGCAGTTGCGCTTCCGGCAGGCTGAGCGCGTGCGGGATTTGCTCGGGCTGCCAGTGCTGGGCGGCCCACTGCAGGATGGCGTTGGGACTGAGCTCCAGTAACTCCGCCGGTGCCGCTTGGCCGAGTGTGCGCAAGGCGCGCAGCAGCAAGGGCCGCGCGTGCGCAATCGGCAACGGCGGGGCGCGGTAGGACTTGCCGAGTTTGTGGCCATCCGGCTGGGTAATCAGTGGCACATGCAGGTAGCTCGGTGCCGGCACCCCGAGCAGCTCTTGCAGGTAGAGCTGGCGCGGGGTGGAGTCGAGCAGGTCGGCGCCGCGGACTATGGCGTTGATGCCTTGCGCGGCGTCGTCAATCACCACCGCCAGTTGATAGGCATACAGGCCATCGCGGCGGCGGATGACAAAGTCGCCCACCTCACGGCCCAGGTGCTGGGCAAAGGGGCCTTGCACGCGGTCAGTAAACTGATAGGTCAGCTCGGGCACACGCAGGCGAATCGCCGCGTCTGTCCAGGGGTGGCCGGCATTGCGGCACAGGCCTGGGTAAATGCCCTGATAGGGTTCCAGCTGTTTGCGCGAGCAGGTGCAGGCGTAGGCCAGGCCCTGGCTGAGCCAGCGTTGCAGCACCTCGGCGTAGGCGGCGTGGCGCTCGCTTTGGCGCATGACAGGGCCATCCCATTCAAAACCGTAACTTTCCAGGGTGGTCAGAATCGCCGCCTGGGCACCCGGTACTTCGCGGGGTGGGTCGAGGTCTTCGATGCGCAGCAGCCAACGGCCGCCGACCGCGCGGGCATCCAGGTAGGAGGCGAGCGCCGCCACCAAGGAGCCAAAGTGCAGATAACCGCTGGGGGTTGGGGCGAAGCGACCAATATAGGCTGGCGGATTCATGTCATGGCAGGCTCTGAATGAGCGCGGCGAAGCGAGCGATAAAGAAAGCAGCTTGGGGAGGATTAAATCAGGTGCTACAGCCCAGAAACAACACGGGGCGCCGAAGCGCCCCGTACTGGGATCAGGAACCGATCTGTTTTTCGCGGATTTCCGCCAGGGTTTTGCAATCGATGCAAAGGGTGGCGGTCGGCCGTGCTTCGAGTCGGCGGATGCCGATTTCGACGCCGCACGAGTCGCACCAACCGTAGTCGTTGCTCTCGATCAGCTGCAGGGTTTCGTCGATTTTCTTGATTAGCTTGCGCTCGCGATCACGGGCACGCAGCTCCAGGCTGAACTCTTCTTCCTGGCTGGCACGGTCGGAGGGGTCGGCGAAGTTAGCCGCTTCATCCTGCATGTGGTGCACGGTGCGATCAACTTCCTGCATCAGCTCGAGTTTCCAAGCTTGCAGAATGCCGCTGAAGTGCGCGCGCATTGGCGTGCTCATGTACTCGTCGCCCTTAACTTCTTTATAGGGAACGAAGCCACGGTTCAGTGGACTGCTGGTTTTAGCCGGGGCTTTCGCTTTAGCTTTGGTTGGTGCTTTTGCTGGTGCTTTGGTGGGCATGGCAGACCGCCTCTCACTATCTCTAATCCACTGCGCAGTAACGCTATCCTTTGCCAGTTCAACTGGCCCTGCGGCTGCAAGCGGGCGAACTTACCAGAACACTCCGGCCTACGCCACTCCCGGTTGTCGCGCTTGCTACTGTTGTTGGCAATGGTTGAGTAGAATTGCGGCCTTTATTTGCCCGAGGAAGGCCCATGGCCCCGCTCTACAGTGCGCGTAGCCGCGCCATCGAACCTTTCCATGTTATGGCACTTCTGGCCCGTGCCAATGAATTACAGGCAGACGGTCATGATGTGATCCATCTGGAGATCGGCGAGCCGGACTTCAGTACCGCCGCGCCTATCGTTGCCGCCGGCCAAGCAGCGCTAGCCAACGGGCAGACCCGTTACACCGCCGCCCGTGGTTTGCCGCAACTGCGTGAAGCCATCAGCGGCTTCTATGCCCAGCGCTATGGCGTCAACATCGACCCACAACGGATTTTGATCACCCCAGGCGGCTCCGGTGCCTTGCTGTTGGCCACCAGTTTACTGGTCGATCCGGGCAAGCACTGGCTGTTGGCCGATCCGGGTTACCCGTGCAATCGACACTTTTTGCGCCTGGTCGAGGGCGCCGCGCAGCTGGTCCCGGTCGGTCCCGAGGTGCGTTACCAGTTGACCCCCGAATTGGTGGCGCGGTATTGGGATCAGGACAGCGTCGGCGCCCTGGTCGCCTCGCCGGCCAACCCGACCGGCACCTTGCTCAGCCGTGAGCAGCTGGCCGGCTTGTCCCAGGCACTGCATCAGCGCGGCGGACATCTGGTGGTGGATGAGATTTACCACGGCTTGACCTACGGGGTGGACGCCGCCAGCGTGCTGGAAGTGGATAACGACGCCTTCGTACTCAACAGCTTCTCCAAGTACTTCGGCATGACCGGCTGGCGACTCGGCTGGCTGGTGGCACCCGAGGCTGCGGTGCTGGAACTGGAGAAACTGGCGCAGAACCTTTATATCAGCGCTTCGACCATCGCCCAGCACGCGGCGCTGGCCTGTTTCGAGCCAGCCACCCTGGATATTCTCGAGCAACGCCGGCATGAATTTCAGCGCCGCCGCGACTTTCTATTGCCGGCATTGCGCGAGCTGGGTTTCGGCATTGCGGTAGAGCCCGAGGGCGCCTTCTATCTATATGCCGACATCAGTGCCTTCGGCGGCGATGCCTTTGCCTTCTGCCGGCACTTTCTGGAAACCGAGCATGTGGCGTTTACTCCGGGCCTTGACTTTGGCCGTTATCAGGCCAGCCAGCATGTGCGCTTCGCCTACACCCAGAGCCTGCCGCGCCTGCAGCAGGCGGTTGAGCGCATCGCCCGTGGCCTGAACAGCTGGCGGCCCCATGCAGTTTGAGCCGCCGCTGGAGCAGGGCCGTCTGCTCAAGCGCTATAAGCGTTTTCTCGCCGATATCGAAACCGCCAGTGGCGAGTTGTTGACCATTCATTGCCCGAACACCGGCTCGATGTTCAATTGCATGCAGGAGGGCGGGGCGGTCTGGTTCAGTCGCAGCAATGACCCCAAGCGCAAACTGCCCGGCACCTGGGAGCTCAGCGAAACCCCGCAAGGACGGTTGGCCTGCGTGAATACCGGGCGGGCCAATGCCCTGGTCGAAGAAGCGCTGCGCGCCGGGGTGATCACCGAGCTGGCCGGCTTCATTGGGCTGCGCCGTGAAGTGCCCTATGGCGAGGAGCGCAGCCGGATCGATTTTCGCCTCGACTACCCAAGCGGCCCGGCCTTTGTCGAGGTGAAAAGCGTCACCCTGGGCTTTGCCGATTCGAACGTGGCGGCCTTCCCAGATGCGCGCACGGAGCGCGGTGCCAAGCACCTGCGCGAGCTGACGGCGCTGGCCCGCAACGGCGTGCGGGCGGTGCAGCTGTATTGCGTGAACCTCTCGGGTATCGAGGCGGTGCGCCCGGCGGCGGAGATTGATCCGCGTTATGCCGCGACGTTGCGCGAGGCGCTGGCGGCGGGCGTGGAAGTGTTGGCTTATGGCGTCGAGATCAGCCCGCAAGGGATTCGCGTAGTGCGCAAGTTGCAAGTGCAGCTGTAAGGCGCTGCCGCATGAGCGGCAGCCCGTCATTTAATAGCCCGTTACACCCTGAGCCAAATCCCCTCGGCATCTTCCCGGCAAGCTAGGGCTTTCAGCGATTGCCCGGCACAAGGCCCGGCCACGCATTCGCCGGACTCGATCAGAAACAGCGCGCCGTGGGTGGCGCACTGGATCAGGCTGTGGCTGTGGTCGAGAAACTGGTCCGGCTGCCACTCCAGCGGCACGCCACGATGGGGGCAGCGGTTTTGGTAGGCGTACACTCGGCCGTCGCGGCGCACGGCCAGCAACTTGGTATCAGCCAGGCTGAAGCCACGGCTCTGGCCTTCGGCCAGCAGGGCGCTGGCGCATAAAAACTGCATACATACCTCCGTTTTGGCCGGAGATTATCCCCGCTCGTCGGGCGCGGCGAAACCGCCCATGTAGCTATTCGTTCGCCTGCGCCACCCAGCACGCTGGCGCCGCTGAACTGGCGCGGCTCGCGGTGGCCTTATATCCTGCGGCGCTACCGCTCACCGCTGAAGTGAATCAATGAACCCTAGAGTTACTGCCCGTGCATTATTGTTCGGCTTGAGTGGACTGCTG
>MHZN01000206.1 GCA_001830395.1 Pseudomonadales bacterium RIFCSPLOWO2_12_59_9
GCCACCACCGATTAGACTCAGAATGGGTGCCGGGTCATCCGCCCGGCCAGGGAGTGCTGTTGGTTGGAGGTGTCGCATGTTCCTGTCTTTGCAAAACCTGCCGCGTGCAATGGCCGTGGTGTTGAGCGCCGTGCTCTGTCTGCTGCCGCTGGGCGCACAGGCCGATCACTCCTGGGGTAACTACCACTGGGCGCGCAGCCAGAACCCTTTCACCCTCAAGCTCGGCGACAATCTTTCCAGCGCCTGGGATCCCTATCTGCTGACCACCGCCAAGGACTGGAGCACGCCTCTCGTCACCGAACCTGCCACCAGCGATGTCCTCAACACTCTTATAGTCGCCGGCAGCACCCGGCCCAAGCAGTGCCGGGCCAGTAGCGGCAAGGTCGAGGTGTGCAACGCCACCTACGGCTTCAACGGCTGGCTGGGGATCGCGCAAATCTGGGCGAGTGGCAGCCACATCAGCCAGGGCGTGGTCAAAATGAACGACAGCTACTTCAACACCGCCAGCTATAACAAACCGGCCTGGCGCAATCTGGTGCTGTGCCAGGAAGTCGGCCACACCCTGGGCCTCGACCATCAGGACGAAGACTTCGGTAATGCCAACCTGGGCACCTGCATGGATTACGCCAATGACCCCGTGCCTAACCAGCATCCCAACCAGCATGACTATGAGCAGCTGGCGCTGATCTACAGCCATCTGGATACCTTCACCAGCCTGGCCGCCAGCTCGGCCAGCACGTCGGCAGCTCCGGCACTGCTGGGCGTCGACCTCAACTCCCAGCGCGAATGGGGTCAACTGCTGCGCTCGCGCAACGGTGGGCGCACCGAGGTCTATGCCCGCGACTTGGGCCGCGGTCACAAGCTGTTCACCTTCGTGATCTGGGCTTGGTAAAGGCTCTATAGCCGTTATGGCTTGAAGATCCATTCCGCAGGGTGGGCTTCAGCCCACCGCATCGGGCGTAAGGAGGGGTGGTGGGCTGAAGCCCACCCTACAAAGAGCGCGCCGCCGAACACCAGCCGGCGGCGCTGTCTCGCCGTTTAGGCCTCGATTTCGATCAGCACTTCGCCTGGCGTGACCCGGTCGCCCTTGCCGATATGGATGGTTTTCACCGTGCCGGCAATCGGTGCCTGCACCTCGGTTTCCATCTTCATCGCCTCGGTGATCAGCAGCGCCTGGCCAACCTTGACCTTGTCGCCCTCCTTAACCAATACGTCGACGATATTGCCCGGCATGCTGGTGCTGACATCGCCCGGCCCACTGGCCTGTTTGCGCTTGTTGGCGGCGCCACTGACGAACTGGTTAAGCGGCTCGAACACCACCTCTTCTGGCATCCCATCCAGGGACAGGTAGAAGTGGCGCTTGCCGTCGGTTTTTACGCCCACGCCGGTGATGTCGACCCGGTAGGTTTCGCCGTGTACGTCGATGATAAATTCGGTCGGCACGCCTTCACCCGGCACCGGGCACAGACCGCCGAACTCAGGGGCCGGCAGCAGTACTTCCGGCTTGAGGCTGCCCTCGGCACGCTCCTCGAGAAACTTGCGGCCGATGTCGGGGAACATCGCATAGGTCAGCACGTCTTCTTCGGACTTGGCCAGCAGGCTGATCTCTTCGCGCAGTTTGGCCATTTCCGGTTTGATCAAATCCGCCGGGCGTACCTCGATGACTTCTTCGCTGCCAATCGCCTGCTTGCGCAGGGTCTCGCTGACCACTCCCGGCGCCTTGCCGTAACGACCTTGCAGGTAGAGCTTCACTTCGTTGGTGATGGTCTTGTAGCGCTCGCCGGCCAGCACGTTGAACACCGCCTGACTGCCGACAATCTGCGAAGTCGGGGTCACCAGCGGCGGGAAGCCGAGGTCTTCGCGCACCCGTGGAATCTCGGCGAACACTTCGTTGATGCGGCTCAAGGCACCTTGCTCTTTGAGCTGGTTGGCCAGGTTGGACATCATCCCGCCCGGCACCTGATTGACCTGCACGCGGGTGTCCACCGCGGTGAACTCGCTCTCGAACTGGTGGTATTTTTTGCGCACGGCATAGAAATACAGGCCGATCTCTTGCAGCAGCTCCAGGTTCAGGCCGCTGTCGTACGGGGTGCCGCGCAAGGCGGCGACCATCGACTCGGTACCGGCGTGGCTGGTGCCCCAGGCGAAGCTGGAAATGGCAGTGTCGATATGGGTCGCGCCGTTTTCGATGGCCTTGAGTTGGCACATCGAGGCCAGGCCTGCGGTGTCGTGACAGTGGACAAAAATCGGCAGCGACTGCTCGGCCTTCAAGGCCTTGACCAGTTCGCCGGTGACATAAGGCGTGAGCAGGCCGGCCATGTCCTTGATCGCCACCGAGTCGCAACCCAGGGCTTCCATCTGCTTGGCCTGCTCGACGAAGGCCTTGACGGTGTGCACCGGACTGGTGGTGTAACAGAGGGTGCCCTGGGCGTGCTTGCCGGCGGCTTTTACCGCTTCGATGGAGACCCGCAGGTTACGCACATCGTTCATGGCGTCGAAGATGCGGAACACGTCAATGCCATTCACCGCAGCCTTGGCGACGAAGGCGCGCACCACGTCATCGCTGTAGTGGCGGTAGCCGAGCAGGTTCTGCCCGCGCAGCAGCATTTGTAGGCGGGTCTTGGGCAGCGCGGCCTTGAGCTGGCGCAGACGCTCCCAGGGGTCTTCTTTCAGAAAGCGCACGCAGGCATCGAAGGTGGCGCCGCCCCAGACTTCCAGCGACCAGTAGCCGACTTGATCGAGCTTGGGGCAGATCGGCAGCATGTATTCGGTGCGCAGGCGGGTGGCGATCAGCGACTGGTGGGCGTCACGCAGTATGGTGTCGGTAATAAAAACTTGTTTGCTCATGTCTGGATTCCCCTTACAGGCCGGCGTGGGCGGCGATAGCCGTGGCAATCGCCAGGGCCAGGTGCGATGGGTTGCGCTTGATCGAGTACTCGGTCAGCTCCGGGTGCGACTCGACAAAGCTGGTATTGAACTGACCGCTGCGAAACTCCGGGTTACGCAAAATCTCCTGGTAATAGGCGGCGGTGGTTTTCACCCCTTGCACGCGCATGTCGTCCAGCGCCCGCAGGCCGCGGTCCAGCGCCTCTTCCCAGGTCAGCGCCCAGACCACCAGTTTCAAACACATGGAGTCGTAATAGGGCGGGATGGTGTAGCCGGTGTAGATCGCCGTGTCGGTGCGCACGCCGGGGCCGCCGGGGGCGTAGTAACGGGTGATCTTGCCAAACGACGGCAGAAAGTTGTTCTTCGGGTCTTCCGCGTTAATCCGAAACTGCAGGGCAAAACCGCGGTACTGGATGTCTTCCTGCTGCATCGACAAGGGCAGGCCCGAGGCGATACGGATCTGCTCGCGGACTATGTCGATGCCGGTGATTTCTTCGCTGATGGTGTGCTCCACCTGCACCCGGGTGTTCATCTCCATAAAGTACAGCTCGCCGCCTTCGGCCAGCAAAAACTCGACTGTGCCGGCGTTCTCGTAACCCACGGCTTTGGCGGCACGCACCGCCAGGTCACCGATATAGGCGCGTTGCTCGGGGGTCAGCTGGGGGCTGGGGGCGATCTCGATCAGCTTCTGGTTACGCCGTTGGATCGAGCAGTCGCGCTCGAACAGGTGCACCACGTTGCCAAAGCTGTCGCCGAGGATCTGCGCCTCGATGTGCTTGGGATTAACGATGCACTTTTCCAGAAACACTTCGGCGCGGCCGAAGGCCTTGGTCGCCTCGGAGATCACCCGTGGGTAGGCCTGCTCCAGTTCTTCGCGGCTGTTGCAGCGCCGAATGCCGCGACCGCCGCCACCGTTAGTGGCCTTGAGCATCACCGGGTAACCGATACGGTCGCCTTCGCGCAGGGCCTCGGCCATGTCGGCGACGTTGCCCTCGGTGCCGGGGGTGCAGGGCACGCCAGCAGCAATCATGCTGCGCCGCGCTTCGGTCTTGTCGCCCATACGGCGAATCACTTCGGCGGATGGGCCGATAAACTTGATCCCGCGCTCGACGCAGATCTCCGCCAGCTCGGCGTTCTCAGATAAGAAGCCGTAGCCGGGGTGCAACGCGTCGCAGCCGGTTTCTACCGCCAGATTGACCAGCTTGCGCGGGTTCAAATAGCCGGCCAGCGGTTCGGCGCCGAGGCAGTGGGCCTCGTCGGCGCGCTTCACATGCAGGGCATGGCGGTCGGCATCGGAATACACCGCCACCGAACGTATGCCCATCTCGGCGCAGGCGCGCACGATGCGCACTGCAATTTCGCCACGGTTGGCGATCAGGATTTTTTTGATCACACGCGTGTTCCTCGGCAATGAACCGGCCAACCCTAGCAACAGTCGGCATCTGAGCGGGCACACAGGCGGTGAGAAAACTACTGCGCTCGGTTTTCACACGGCCTGAGGCCCAGTCGCCTATCCACCCTAGTCGCCAGAGCGGATTAACCCAAATTAATAATTGTTGGGCTAGCCATCAGCTAAAACTTATAGTTGCTCGATACAGCCGCCCGCAAGAACCTGCTCCGCTCATCAAACGAGGCCAACACTTATGCGCAAGTCATTGATGCGTATGACATTACGCCAGATCCAAGTGTTTCGCGCGGTCTGCGACCAGCGCTCCTACAGCCGCGCCGCCGAAGACATGGCCCTGACCCAACCAGCGGTCAGCCTGCAAATTCGTCAGCTCGAAGGCCTGATCGGTCAGCCGTTATTCGAGTACGTCGGTAAAAAACTCTACCTGACCGAGGCCGCCGAAGCCCTGCGCCGCGCCAGTGGCGATATTTTCCAGCGTCTGGAAAACCTCGACATGCAGCTCACCGATTTACAGGGCTCGCTGCGCGGCCAGTTGCACCTGGCGGTGGAGTCCAGCGCCAAGTATTTCGTGCCGCACTTGTTTGCCGCCTTTAAGCAGCAACAGCCGGAAGTCAGCCTGCAACTGACGGTAGTCAACCGCGCCCAGGTGATCAAACGTCTGGGCGAAAACCGTGATGATTTGGTGATCATGTCGCTGGTGCCGCAAGACATGGCGCTGGAGTTTCTGCCCTTTTTAAACTACCCGATCATCGCCGTGGCGCCGCCCGATCACCCGCTGTGTAGCGCCGCGCAATTGAGCCTGAAAGACCTCGAACCCTACCCGCTGCTGATCCGCGAACCGGGCTCGGGCACCCGCAAAGCCTGCGAAGAATTCTTCCAGCAAAAGCGTGCGCACTTCGCCCAGACCTTGGAAGTGTCGTCCCTGGAGGGCGTGCGCGAATGCGTGGTGGCCGGCTTGGGCCTGGCCTTATTGCCGCGCCATAGCGTCTGCCAGGAACTGGCCAGCGGCCGCCTGTGCGAACTGCCGATCGAGGAGTTACCGCTGTACCGCAGCTGGTGCGTGGTGCACGCCCGCGGCAAACGCCTGTCACCGGTGGCGCAGGCGTTTCAGGCCTTTATCCGCAGCGAGCGCACCCAGATCAGCGCCCTCGCCGTGGGCTTTAACGGCAGCCTAAGCGTGCCGGTTTAAGCCAATAGTGACCGCTGCGTTGGCAGCCACCAGCTCGGGGTAATCATGGATTTCGTAGTTCAAGCGGCGCCGCTCGGAAAAATCCTCAATCGCCCGGCGATATTCCATGCGCTTGCGATCTTCCAGATCACGGCGTTTACGGGCGGGGCTGTGCGCTGCGTCATCAACAATACGGACCATTTCATCACTCCCAAGGCGAGATGC
>MHZN01000207.1:0-463 GCA_001830395.1 Pseudomonadales bacterium RIFCSPLOWO2_12_59_9
ATCTAATCTTCGTTTGCAGATGGATCAAGTAAAACCTTTCCCTAAAGGATGATAGGTTTTTACCATTTCCGCTAAATCATCCTGAGCCACATGGGTGTAGATTTGTGTTGTGGAGATGTCGCTATGTCCTAAAAGCTTTTGTACGATCATAAGATCGGCGCCATGGCGCAAGAGGTGAGTTGCAAAGGCGTGCCTGAGGGTGTGGGGTGAAAGGATTTGCGGATTCATTCCGACTTTAGCCGCGAGTTCCTTTAAAAGTTGGCCAAAACGTTGGCGGGTAAGGTGCCCCTCGCGGCTGGATGAGGGAAAAAGCCATGGAGATTCCTTTCCCTTTTTAAGGAAAGAAGCTCTGATTTTTAAATATTTCTGCAACGCTTCTAGTGCTGCACTCGTCAAAGGAACAAGACGATCCTTATTGCCTTTGCCGCGGACCATAAGGAAAGGTTTGTCGCTTTTTAAAACT